>JAJXYE010000291.1 GCA_021780735.1 Pseudomonadota bacterium
CCTACCCGATCGGCCCCGGCGGCACCGGCAACCGCAAGATCTACACGCTCGCCCCGGATGGTTCCAGGGGCGTGTGGATCGCCACCGACAGCGGGCTGGATTACCTGGACCTGCGCAGCGACCGCAGCAGCGCAGTGGATATCGGGCCACGCTCCTCGATGCGCAACTTCGCGGTGTACCAGGATCGCGCCGGCAATGTCTGGCTGGGCAACGACCATGGCCTGTTCGTGCGTTACGCGGGCAAGCGGGATTTCGTGCGGCCGCCGCACCCGGCAGGCACGGTGAACCAGGTGCTGCACGACGAAATCTGGGCGGTGCGCGAAGACGCCGAAGGCCGGCTCTGGGTGGGCAGCGCGCAGATGGGGGCGGTATACCGCGACACCGATGGCACGTGGCACACCATTCCGGGCTACAGCGGCCTGGCTGGCGTGGCGCGGCAGGCCACCACGCGCGACTTCCTCGAGGTGCGGCCGAACCGCATGTGGATCGCCACCGACGGCAGCGGCATCGTCGCCTATACGGCCGGCGACGCCGCCACCCGCATCTTCGACCACGACACCTCGCTGCCCTCCTCGTTGCCCGGCAACACCGTACGCGCGCTGCTGCTCGGCAACGCCGGCAACGCCTGGGCAGCCACCGACTTCGGCGTGGCACGCACCTCGGCACGCACGGGCGTGGCGTTTTCGCTGCCGCCCGCGGCCGATACCACGCACGCGTTGTCCAACCCCAACGTGCGCAGCGTCTTCGTGGACAGCCGCGGACGCGCCTGGCTGGGCATGGCCGCCGGCAATATCGATGTCATCGACCCGGCCACCGCCAGCGTGCGCCAGCTGAAACTGGCCGGCACGCAGGTGCGCCGGGACATCCAGAGCGTGGCCGAAGCGCCCGACGGCTCGATCTGGGTCGGCACCCAGGGAGTGGCGCGCATCGATCCGCGGACCTTCGCCATCCGGGACGCGATCCTGCCCGCGCTGGACAACAGCCCCGTGCTGACCCTGCTGCGAGCCGGCCCGTACATGCTGATCGGCACCTACAACGGCGCCTACCGCTACGACACGCGCAGCGGCGAACTGGTCCATTACGTCCACGACGCCCGCCAGCCCGGCAGCCTGGCGAACAACACCGTGCACGACATCCGGCGCGTGGGCACGCAGATCTGGTATGCGACCAACAACGGCATCAGCATCGCGCGCGACCCGCTGCAGACCGGCGGCTTCATCAACCTCACGCAACGCAAAGGCGACCCCACCAGCCTGCCGCAGAGCCTGGTGACATCCATCGCCACCGACACGCACGGCCGGGTCTGGGTGGGCACGCTGGGCGGGCTGGCCATGCTGCCGCAAGGCAACCGCCCACCGTGGCGCTTCCAGCGCATAGGCATGGATGACGGCCTGGTCAGCGACAAGATCACGGCCGTGCTGCCCGACGCGCGCGGCAACCTGTGGGTGAGCACGTCGAACGGCATCGCCGAGATCGATGGCAATACCCTGCAGATCCGCAACCTGGGCGTGCGCGACGGCCAGCGCATCGCCAGCTACATCTTCTATGCCGCCGCCGCGCGCATGCCCGACGACACGCTGCTGTTCGGTGGCCTGGGCGGCCTCACCGTGGTGCGCCCGGCATGGCGCGAACTGGACGGCCCGAATCCTCCGTTGCGCATCACCAACGCACTGGTGAACGGGCATCCATTGCCGTTCGGCCAGTTGCCCGGACAACACGGCACGCTGGCGCTGTCCGCGCACCAGCGCAGCCTGCGCGTGGATTTCGCCCTGCTCGACTACCAGGCGCCGCAGGAAACCGCCTACAGCTACCGCATGGACGGCTTCGACAACGACTGGATCGACGTGCCCAGGGGCAGCGCGCCCAGCGCGATCTACACCAACCTGCCGCATGGCAGCTACGTGCTGCACCTGCGCGCCGAGCCGCGTGGCCTGCACGCGCATGGGGTGCAAAGCACGCTCGCCATCACCGTGGCGCCGCTGTGGTACGAAACCGTGTGGGCGCGCCTGCTGGCGGCGCTGCTGCTGGTGGCGCTGGTCGCGCTGCTGGCGCACCTCCGCACGCTGCAGTTGCGCCGCCGCGCCGCGCAACTGCAGGCGCAGATCGACGCGCATACCCGCGAACTGCGCGCCGCCAACCAGCGCCTGGACCTGCTGGCCGGCACCGACGAGCTCACCGGCCTGTTCAATCGCCGCCGCTTCCTCGAGCAGGCCGAAGGCGTGCGGCACGCCTCCGACAGCGCCTGCGCCGCCCTGCTGGACCTGGACCATTTCAAGCGCGTCAACGACGAGCACGGCCATCTGGGCGGCGATGCGGTGCTGCGCGTGGCGGCCGGCATCATCCGCCAGCAACTGCGCGTCGACGACCTGGTCGGCCGCTACGGCGGCGAGGAGCTGGTGCTGTGCCTGCCGAACAGCACCAGCGAGCACGCGATGACCGTTGCCGAGCGCATCCGCCTGTCGCTGCGCGACGCCTGCGTGCAACACGAAGGCCGCGCTATCCGCGTCACCGTGAGCATAGGCGTCGCCGTGCTCAAGCCCGGCGAAAGCATGGACTCCTGGCTGGCGCGCGCCGATGCCGCGCTCTACCAATCCAAGCACCGCGGCCGCGACTGCTGCACCCTCGCCCATTGACGCCCAGGCGGTAGCGCCTTCCGCGGGTCCGTGCGCCCCATGCCCCGTCCGCCCGGCCTACGGCGTGCCCGGATTTTCCACCGAGACGAAATGGCGATATGTGGTGTAGGCCAGCCCGCAGATGCCGGTGAGCGCTGCCGGGATCAACAGGCTGCGATCCTGCATGTAGCCGAACACGACCGCGCCGATGGCGCCGCCCAGCATGAAGAACGTCGCCACCAGCACGCATACGCGCAACCGCAGCGTGTCCACCGGCAGGCGGCGCAGCAGGTGACCGAGGTAGATGCCGATGTCGGTGAAGATGCCGGTGACGTGCGTGGTTCGGATGATCATGCCGCTGTAGGCGCTGACCATGCCGTTCTGCAATCCGACCGCGGCCGAGGCGAGGTACAGACCCAGCGGGTCGGAGGCATCCAGCAGCGGCACCGCGGCGAACAGCAGCACGGACTCCATCAGCAACGCCACGCCGTAACGGCGCCCCAGGCGCAGCGTGCTCTGCTGCACGACGATGCCGCTCAGCATCGCCCCGAGCACGAAGGAAGCAACGGTCAGCGCCCAATGCAGCGCCTCGCCGGTATCGGCCTTGCCCAGCGCGATGCCGAGCAGGCTGGTGTTGCCGGTCATGTTGCTGATCGACTGGTGCCGGAAGCCGAGATAGCCCGCCGCGTTGACCATACCGGCGATCAACGCCAGCACGGCCGTGCCGAACCAGGCCCAGCGTGGCAGTTGGCGCAGCACGGGCATCAGGGCATCTCCAGTGTTTGGGCATGGCACGCTGCGGGTAGCGTGCATGCACCTGCAGGGTACAGGCACGGCCCCATGCATCGCGGCCCGGCAGCCGTGGCAAGGCGACGCACCCCGTGCGGGAGCATCCGCCGCGCCCTCAGTCCTTCAGCGGCTCGACCTGCAGCACCGGCGCATCACCGATCACGTCGGCCCCCTTGGGCGGCACGAAGGTAAACACCGAGGCCGGGATGTCGACGTTGCGTTTCCAGTTGGAAAAACGGATGTCGGTGGTGGAACCGAGCTGGTCCTTGAAGGTCATCCGCGCCAAGCCGTTGGCGTCGAAGCCAAGGTCGGCATAGGCGAACTGCGGATCCTTGGCGGTGGAGGTGAGGCGCAGCCACGCCAGGCCGTCGTGTTCGCCCCGCTCCGTGACCTTGAACTCCCTGTCCATCTGCTTGAGGTCGGTCAGCACGGTCAGCGGACTGTGCGCCTCCTCGCTGGACTGGATGCGCACGGTCACCTGCTCGAGCTCGGGGTCGTACATCCACACGCGGCTGCCGTCGGCCACGATGGTCTGCTTGTACGGCGCGGTGGTTTCCCAGCGGAACTGCCGCGGCGCCTCCAGCGCCAGCGTGCCGCTGCTGGTCCTGCCGGCGTTGCCGTTCGGATCGACCAGGGTCTGCGTGAAGCTGCCGGTGAGCGAATGCAGGCCGGTGGCGAAAGCGTCCAGCCGCGCACGGGCGGCGCCGGTGGCGGCCTGGGCGGTGCATACCACGGACAGCAGGAACGCGGCGGCGACAATCGGGAAGCGTTTCATGGAAGCCCTGAGCGCAATGCGGTTCGCGCATTGTAAGGGGGAAGGCTTAACCGATCGACGCTGCACTCCTTACTCCCGTTGGGAAGAAGGCCGGGACGGGGGGAATCTTGCGCAGTCGTCTAGTTGGAGCGATCCGGCTTGCTGGTTTCCCGCAAGGCAGGCGCCTCACGCCTACCCTCTCCCCAAAGGTGAGGAGGGGGCAAACCGCTAGCCCTTGGGCGGCGGCGGTGCCAGCACTTCGCGGTTGCCGTTGTGCTGCGGGGCGCTGACCACGCCGTCCTGCTCCATCTGCTCGATCAACCGGGCGGCACGGTTGTAGCCGATGCGCAAGTGCCTCTGCACGCCCGAGATCGAGG
>JAJXYE010000039.1 GCA_021780735.1 Pseudomonadota bacterium
GGAGATCGCGCTGAGTTGCGCGATCGTCTGCAACGGCGTGTTCCTCGTCGTGCAGCGCCTGCAACACATGGACATGCCCAGCGGCATTGCCGAACACGAACTGGTGCAGATCCAGCAGGCGCCGATAGAGCCACCAGCCGATCGTTATGCGCGGGCACGGCAGGACCTCGCGGCATTGCAGCAGATTCCCGGCGTTCAGGCGGCCGCCATGACCAACCAGGTGCCGTTCGGGGGATCCTCGTCCAACGGCAACGTGATGCTCTCGCCCGCGCAGCCGCATCCCACGTTGAATGCAGCCACCTATTTCGGCGAGAACCTGCTGTCCACGTTCGGGTTGCATCTGGTCTCCGGCCGAAGCTTCGGGCCGGACGACTACGTCGACGCGGACGTGGTGCTCAAATCCCTCGCCGATGGCAGTGGCAAGGGATTCCCGATGCCAACCATCATCACGCGCGCGCTGGCCTCGCGCCTGTGGCCCGGGAAGCACGCACTGGGCAAGTTGATCTGGTTAGCGCCAAAGGCGAGTTTCCGCGTCGTGGGCGTGGTGGCGGCATTGGCGCGAGCGAATGCCTACGACACGGCCACTGCGCAGTACTCGATGATCATCCCGCTGCACATGGGGGCCGGCAAGGACCAAAGCTACCTGCTGCGCACCCGGCCGCAGGACCGGCGGCGCGTGCTGGCCGCGGCGGCAGCGGTGCTGAAGCGAGCCGATCCCGCGCGCGTGATCACGCATGCGCGTACCTACGACGAGATCCGCAGCGACTATTTCCGGGACGACCACGCGATGGCCGGCATGCTCGTGAGCGTGATCGTCGCGGTGCTGCTGGTGACGGGACTCGGCATCGTGGGACTTGCCAGTTTCTGGGTGGCGCAGCGACGCAAGCAGATCGGCATCCGCCGTGCGCTTGGCGCCACGCGCACCGACATCCTGCGCTACTTCCAGACCGAGAACTTCCTGATCGTCAGCCTGGGCATCTTCGCGGGAATGATCCTGGCCTACGGACTGAGCCTGTGGCTGATGCGGCACTACGAGCTGCCACGCCTGCCGCTGGCGTACTTGCCCATCGGTGCGATCGCGCTGTGGCTGATCGGTCAACTCGCAGTGCTGGGCCCGGCCATGCGCGCCGCGGCCGTGCCGCCGGTGGTGGCGACGAGGAGCGTATGAATACTCCGGTCCGGCATGCGTCGGTAGCCACGCTTCAGGACGGGGAGGGCGCATGTTCGCGTATTACCTCGATCTAGCCCTGCGCAGCCTGAAACGCAGCCCGGGATTGACCGCCCTGATGGTGCTCAGCATCGGCGTGGGCGTCGCACTGGCGATGTCGAGCTGGACGCTCGTGCATTTGATGTCGCGCGATCCGATTCCGGAAAAGTCCGCCCGCATCTACTTCCCGACCATCGACATGTGGGGACCTACGGCGCACGGCAAATCCGCAGCCGCCAATGAGCCGCCGGTCCTGCTCGACTACGGCACCGTCGAAGCGTTGCTGGGCGACCACCGTGCCAGGCACCAGTCGGCCGCCTACTGGTTCACGCCCACCGTGGTGCCGTCGGCCCGGGGTGAGCATCCGTTCACGTCTTCCGGCTTCGCGGTGGATGGCGAGTTCTTCCCGATGCTGGACGTGCCGTTCAAGTACGGCAGCGGCTGGAGCGATGCGGACGACGCGGCGCGCGCGCAGGTCGTGGTGATCAGCCAGCAGCTCAACGACAAGGTCTTCGGTGGCGGCGACAGCGTCGGCAAGACGCTCGGCATAGACGGACGCGAGTATCGCGTGGTCGGCGTCCTGGGTGACTGGAACCCGCAACCGACCTATTACGACGTCCCGGCAAACGGTGGCTTCATGCTGCAGCCGACCGGACTGTTGCTGCCGTTCGATACCGCGATCGCGGCACGTATCCCCCACCAGGGCGAGACCGATTGCTTCAAATCCCCTGATGGCTCGGGCTTCTCCGGCCTGCTGCACTCGAGCTGCGTGTGGATCAGTTACCTGGTGCAACTGGATACGCCCGTGGCGGCCCGGCAGTACAGCGATTATCTCGAAGGATTTGCACGCCAGCGCTTCAGCTGGCCGCCGAACGTGCGCCTGCGCGGCCTGATGGCATGGCTGGATTTCCTGCAAGCCGTGCCGCCCGGCATCCGGATCCTGAGCCTGGTGGGCATCGGCCTGCTGGTCGTGTGCCTGGTGGACACCATCGGGCTGATGCTGGCGAAGTTCCTGCGTCGCGCGCCGGAAATCGGCGTGCGGCGCGCGCTGGGCGCCTCCCGGCGTGACATCTACGGCCAGTTCCTGATCGAAGGTGCGGTGATCGGTTTGGCCGGCGGCGTGATGGGTATCGTGCTGACGTGGTTGGCGATGGTCTGGCTGCAACTCAAGTTTCCCCGCGGCTGGGAGTCACTGGCGCAGGTCGATACGGGATTGCTGGGCCTGACCCTGACCGTGGCGATGGCTGCGACGTTGCTGGCCGCGCTGTATCCCACCTGGCGCGCGGCGCACGTGCAGCCCGCGTGGCAGATCAAGTCGAACTGAGGAGCGTGTGATGAGACTGCATCCCGTCATCGCGGCACTCGGCAAGCACAAGGCCGGTGCGTTCCTGATCGGACTGCAGATCGCGCTGACGCTGGCGATCGTCTGCAACGTGATCTTCATCGTTGCCATGAAGGTGCAGCGCATCGAGCGTCCGACCGGACTCGACGAACGCAATCTGTTCCTGATCGTGCAGTCGTTCATCGGCGCGCCTGCGGGCAGCGATCCGGCATCGCTTGGAAAGCTTGATTCATTGCAGCGCACCGACCTCGCCACCCTGCGCTCGCTGCCCGATGTGCAATCGGCGACGCCGGTCAATTCGCTGCCGCTGCTGCGCATGAACTGGGTCCAGGGCGTGTCGCTCAAGCCGGGCCAAGTCCATGACACGACCAATGCCAACCTGTTCTACGGCGGCCAGTCGATGTTGCGGACACTGGGACTCGAACTGGTCGCGGGCAGGGACTTCACCCGCGTCGATGTCCGGCAACGCGCGATGCGCGGCAAGATCGCGCCGCCGCTGGTGATCGTCACGCGGGCTCTGGCCGACCGGCTGTTCCCGCATGGCGACGCGGTCGGCAAGCCGATCTACGTCAACAGCAATACCGCACCGAGCACCATCGTCGGGGTGGTTGCGCGGATGCTGACCGCGGCACCGGACGGGTGGGACTCGATTGCCTACGATGCCGTGCTGGTGCCCGCGCGCATCGACGATGCCTCGACCATGTACGCGGTGCGTGCGCGTCCCGGCCGGATGCACGCGGCGATGCGCGAGGCACGCAAGGCGCTGTTCAAGGTCGACCCCTTGCGCGTGATCCAGCAGACCAGCCGCTATTCCCCGGATGGCATCCACAGCTACGCCCAGATCCGCGAAATGGGCTACGCGCTGGACATTTTCCTGACCCATGCGCTGATCCTGATCGGCGTGATCCTGCTTGCCGTCACCGGCATCGGCATGACCGGACTAACCAGTTTCTGGGTCAACCAGCGCCACAAGCAGATCGGCATCCGCCGCGCGCTTGGCGCCACGCGCAGCGACATCCTGCGCTACTTCCGGCTGGAGAACCTGCTGATCGCGGGCAGCGGCTGCGTCGCGGGTGCGTTGCTGGCGATGGGGATCAATCTGCTGTTGCTGCGCCGGTTCCAGATGGAGCGCATGCCGGTGTGGTACGTGCTGGCGGGCGTGGCGGTGATCCTTGTCCTGGGACAAGTCGCCGTGTGGTCGCCCGCCCGGCGGGCGTCCAGGGTGCCGCCAGTGGTGGCGACACGGAGCGTTTGAATGCCAGGTTTCCCATCCGAATGGTGCGAGTGAAACGGAGTCCCTGAACATGTTTGCCTATTACCTCGATCTCGCCCTGCGCAGCCTCAAGCGCCACAAGGCGCTCACCGGCCTGATGATCCTTACCGTCGGTTTCGGCGTGGCCGCGTCGATGACGACGTGGTCGGTATTCCGTGCCGTATCGGGCGATCCGATTCCGTGGAAGTCGTCGAAGCTGTTCGTGCCGCAGATCGATGCGTGGGGGCCGGCGGTGCAGAAAAATAACCCCGATCCCGAGAAGGGCCCGCCGGATGCACTGACCTATGACGACGCGGTCGGATTGATGCGCGACCACCGCGCCAAGCTGCAGTCGGCGATGTACATGATCTCGCCCTCGGTGGTTCCCGCGGTGCCCGGCGAGCATCCCCTCAACACGACGGGACATGCCGTGTTCAGCGAATTCTTCCGAATGGTCGATGTGCCGTTCAAGTACGGGAGCGGCTGGAGCGCCACGGACGACGAGCATCGCGCGCAGGTCGCCGTGATCAGCAGCAAGCTCAACCGCAAGGTGTTCGGCGGTGGCGACAGCGTGGGCAAGACCATCGACGTCGACGGACGTGATTACCGGGTGGCGGGCGTGATGGACGATTGGAATCCGCAACCGCGCTTCTACGACGTGGTCAACACCGGCGGGTTCCAGCAGCAGGACGAGGGTTTGCTGCTGCCGTTCAACA
>JAJXYE010000075.1 GCA_021780735.1 Pseudomonadota bacterium
GGTATTGGCGATCTGCATTGCCTTGCCCGCCGCCTGGTAGGCTTGCTGGTAACGCAACAGATTGGCCGCCTCCTCGTCCAGATTGACCCCCGAAACCGCCTGCTGCGAGTTGGTCACCTGGGTCAGCAGGCTCGTCTGCGCCTGGCTGGTGGAAGTCAACTGACTGGTCTGCGTACCCACCTGGGCGATCAACTGTGCATAGGCACCCTGATAGCTGGTCGTGCCGTTCACCAGCGTATTGGCTGTCTGCAACGCAGCCATTTGCAGAATGTTGCTGCCGTCCGCGGTGGCGTTGGTGTTCTGCGTGACCGTGAACGTGTCACCGGCGGAAGGGCTACCGCTGATCTGGGTCGACCACCCGTTGTAGGATATCGTCGCCCCGGCCGTATAGGCGACATTGGTCGGGTTGCCGGTTCCGGTTCCCGTCACGTTAAACGTCGTGGGAGGATTGTTGAATGTAATCGTGACCGGTTGTTGAAGGTTCGCATTCAGCGGCAATCCGCCTGTCACGCTGGCGGGCGCGATGGTGGCCGTACCCAGGTTGGTGGTGGGCGCATTGGCAGCGACGGGGGAGGACGCGGCGATCTTGGCCGGGTCGGTGATGTTGAGTCCGATATTGCTCGCCCCGTCGACCGTGGGTCGCACGAGGAACGCGTCGCCGGCAACGTTGGCCACCGAACCGGCGGTAAGCTGGAGCGTAACGCCGGTACCCGCCACCGTTTGTCCGGCTGCCAGCTGCGCCGGGGTGAACGACTGCACTGCGGAATTCGAGGTCGTGTCGTAGACGATATAGTTGCTGCCGTCGAACTGCACACTGTAGTCGTGCCCGGTCAGGGCCGAGGTGCTGCTGACGGTTGCGGTAAGCACGCCATTGCCGACATTGGACGAGGACGGCGTCACGCGCGGCGTTGCCATCGTGAACATGCTGGTCCCCAGCGCGCCGTTCAGGTCCGTTCCTTTTTGCTGCTGCTGATTGAAGGTATCGGCAAAACCCATCGCGATACGGCCCAAGGCATTGATCGCCGGATCGAGGACAGTCTGGCGGAAAGTGATGTATCCGCCCAGGTTTCCGCCCTGCAAGGAATTCTGCTGGATCGGGATCGCGGAACCGTTGTTCGAATAGGCGACTTCCAGCGCCGTCGGATCGGTGGAGGACGTGACCGTCTGCAGCGCCATGGTCTTGTTGCCCAGGACCAGCCCCTGGCCGTTGCCGATATACACGTTCACCGACCCGTCACCCTGGCTGATGGTCGACACGCGTATCTGCTGGCTGAGTTGATTGACCAGTTGATCGCGCTGGTCCAGCAGTGCGTTCGGTGGCTGATTCGGATTGTTGGCCTGCGCCTGCACGATCTGTGCGTTCAGCGTCGCGATCTGGCTCGCGTCGCTGTTGATTTGCGTCACGCTATTGGAGATCTGCCCGTTGAGGCCGTCCCGAATCTGGTTCAAATTCTGGCTCAGGGACTGGAAGCGGCCCACCAGCGTCTGCGCGCTCCCGATCATGGCCTGCCGCGCGGGCACGGATTGAGGCGCATTGGCGACACCGTTCGCCGCAGTAAAGAAATCCTGCAGTGTCGGCGTCAAGCCGCCACTGGAGTCGCCAAGCAGATTGCTTACTTGCTGGGACAATCCCAATTGCGTATTCAGGTTGGACGATTGCGTCTGCGCTGCCAGCACCTGTGCAGTCAGGAACTGGTCGTATTGTCTCTGCACGGTCGACACGCTGACACCCTGCCCCATGAATCCCGAGCCCGTGTTCTGCGGCAACATCTGCGTCTGGACGATCTGTTCCCGCGAATAGCCGGGCGTGTTGGCATTGGCTATGTTATTCGAGGTCGTCGCAAGGCCTGCCTGGGCTGCATTGAGCGCGCTCACTGAAATACCGAATATAGCCATATCGCAAGACCCTTCCGCCGTTATTCAATTCTACAATCTGGTTATCGGCACACTGACAGCAAACTTTAGACGCGCGTGCTGATGCTGCCGATCACACCCGCCAGCTTGTCGGCGTAGTGCGGATCGGTCGCATATCCTGCCTGTTGCAGCCCCTGCGCGAAGACCTTGGCATCTCCCTGCCCCGTCACCCCGGAATAGCGCGGATCACTGTTCAGCAATCTTGCGTAATCCTGAAACGACTCCGCATAGGAGCCGTACGCGCGAAAACGCTGCACTTGCCGGCTCGCGACCCCGTTGCGATATTCAGTGGTAGCCACTTCCGCCACCTTGCCCTTCCAATCCTTGCCTGCCTTGATGCCGAACAGGTTGTGGCTGTCGCTGCCGTCCGCCATCTTGATCTCGCGCTTGCCCCAACCGCTTTCCAGCGCAGCCTGCCCGAGGATCAGATGCGCCGGCACGCCGGTATTCCGGCTTGCCTGCTCGGCCGGCACCCGCAACTTGTCAATGAAGGATTGCTGGACATCCGCCTTGTATGCGGATGGCACCGCACGCGGGCTCGCGGGGACGGTCGCGGGCGGAGCGGGCGGGCTTGCCTGCTGGTTGCGGCTCAGCTGCTTCACCATGACTTCGGCCAGCCCGACGCCGTGCGATGCCATGCTCTGTGCCAGTTGCTGATCGAGCATGCCGGTGAACATCCTGGTCTGCTCGCTATCGAATGCGCCATCCTGTGGTGTCGCATCGCGCATGCTCTTCAACATCATGTCCAGGAACACCGCCTCGAATTGTTTGGCTGCAGCCTTCAGTGCCTGGTCCGGAGCCTGCTTGGACTGAAGCTTCAGATTGTTCAGACTCTGGCCGTCGATCGCCAGGCTGCTGATGTCGGTGCCCGAAATCGCCATGATCGCAGAACCTAGATCACCTCGAGTTCGGCACGCAACGCGCCGGCCGCCTTCATCGCCTGCAGGATCGCCAGCATGTCCTGCGGAGTCGCGCCGATGGAATTGAGCGCCCTCACCACATCGTTCAGATCCACGCCGCGCTTCAGGTGCAGCAGATTGCCCTTGTCGGCCTTGATCTCGATATTGGCATTGGTCACCGGCACCGTTTGCCCCTGCGAAAACGGCGCGGGCTGGCTCACCGTATTCTCGGCATTGATGACGACCGTGAGATTGCCGTGCGCCACGGCACAGTCGTCGAGCGAGACATGCTGGTTCATGACCACCGAGCCGGTACGCGCATTGACGATGACCTTCGCGCTGCCCGCCGCCGCGTCGACTTCGAGATTCTCGATCTGCGAAATGAACGCCACGCGCGCACTGCCTTCCGGCGCCTTCACCTGGATGGTGCGGGCATCCATAGCGGCGGCGGCCTCCGGATTGCCGGGCGCAACGTTACGGCCGATGACTTCCGCCAGGCGCATCGCCGTCGTGAAGTCGGCTGAGTTCAATTCGAGATAGATGTAATCGCCCTGCCCCACCGTCGTCGGCACGGTGCGCTCCACCGTCGCACCGCCGGGAATCCGGCCCACGCTCAGGTGATTGACCTGCACCTTGGAGCCGGCCGCCGCCGCACCCGCGCCGCTCACCAGCAGGTTGCCCTGCGCCATCGCGTAGACTTGCCCGTCGGCGCCTTTCAGCGGCGTCATCAGCAGCGTGCCGCCGCGCAGGCTCTTGGCATTGCCGATGGACGATACCGTGATGTCCAGAGTCTGTCCCGGGCGCGAGAACGGCGGCAAGGAAGCCGTCACCGATACCGCGGCCACATTCTTCAGCATCATGATCGCACTGCTGCCCGGCGGCATGTTCACGCCCATCTGCAGCAGCATGTTGGTGATGCTCTGCACCGTGAACGGCGTCTGCATGGTCATGTCGCCAGTGCCGTCCAGCCCGACCACCAGCCCGTAACCCATCAACTGGTTCTCGCGCACGCCCAGCACGGTGGCGAGGTCCTTGATGCGCTCCGCCGCCGCGCTCAGGGAAACGAGCATCAACAGGGCAAAGACAATTGATCTGGCATTCATGGCGTACCTCCCTAGAAAGGCAACACGGAATAGAAGATGCGGTTGAACATGCTGAGCACGGCCGAGGTGTCGATGCTGTTCGCACCCTTGTATTCGACATGCACATCGGCCACCTGGGTCGATTGCACCGTGTAGCTGCCACTGATCGTGGCCGGATTCACCACACCGGAGAAGCGCACATATTCCTGGGCATATTTGATGGACACCTGCTTCTCGCCCGCGACGCGCAGATTGCCGTTGGGCAACACCTCGGTCACCGTCACCGTGATGGACCCGGTAAAGGAATTGCTCCCCGAACTATCGCTTGCGCTGCCCGACTTGACCCCGCTGCTGCCCGCCACACCGCCGGTCAACCCGGTCAGCGACGGGGCGGTCACGGCAAGACTGCCGGTATTGGTGTCGTCATGCCCCGACTTGCCGGAAGCCGCGGTCGTTTCGACGATGTTGACGATCAGCACGTCGCCGACATGGCGCGGGCGCAAGTCCTCGAACATCGGATGATCGTTCACGCCCGCCAGGTAGATCGCACCCTCGTTATTGGGCACCACCGGAAGCGGGGCGGGGCG
>JAJXYE010000271.1 GCA_021780735.1 Pseudomonadota bacterium
GATCTTGTCGGCGCTGTTCGTGATCCTGCTGGTGGCGCTGATCGTTGCCCAGATCAGCACGCTGTTCAGCAAGATCAAGGAACTGAGCCCGGCCGGACTGACCGGGCTGATCAACCGCGACAATCCGCTGCTGATCGATATTTCCCCTCGCGACAGCTTCGAGAAGGCACACGTCCCCGGCTCGCGCCATGTGGCGATGAGCCAGTTCGACCCGGAGAACAAGAGCCTGGCCAAGGCCAAGGAGCTGCCGGTCGTGCTCATCTGCCGCTCGGGCCAGACGGCGGGCAAGGCGGCCCAGCGGCTGGTCAAGGCCGGCTTCGTCAACGTCTATACGCTCGCCGGCGGCATGGCGGCATGGCAGCAGGCACAGCTGCCGGTAGCCAAGGGCAGCAAGTAGGACAGACCCGCGCCTGCGCTGTCGACCTGCCTGGCCGCGGCCCTTCGCGCCGCGTGAAAGTCAGCGATCGTGGATGCCGGCGCGGCCGGCGATGATCGAGGCGAGCACGTCCGGCGCGTATTCGAACGAGTCGTAGTAAAGGTGGTCTTCCGGCAGGCCGGCATCGAGGAAACCCTGATGACCGGCATCAACCATCGGCGGCGGGCCGCTCATGTACAGGTCGTGACCTGACAGATCGGGATGATCGGCCAGCACCGCCTGATGCACCAGGCCGGTGCGCAGGCCGGCAGCCTGATCGGGATCGGATATCACGGCATGGAACTGCAGGTGTGGCAATTCACGCACCCAGTGTTCGGCCAGTTCGCGCATGTACAGATCCGAGGCACTGCGCGCGCCCCAGTAAAGATCGATCGAACGCCGCGTGCCGAGCGCGATGAAATGCTCCACGATCGCCTTGATCGGCGCGAACCCGGTACCGCCGGCCATGAAGATCATCGGTCGTTCGGAATCCTCGCGCGGCACGAAGGTACCCAGCGGCCCCTCCACCCGCAGGCGATCGCCTACGCGCAGGCTGTCGCTGACGCGCGAGGTGAAGCCACCGCCATTGACATGGCGCACGTGCAATTCGATCGCGCCATCGGCCTGCGGGCTGTTGGCGATCGAATACGGGCGACGCTTGCCATCCTCCAGCAGCACGTCCAGGTACTGCCCCGGCAGGCGCAGCAGCCGCGGCTCGCCCTCGTCCGGCAACAGATGCAGGCCGATCACGTCGCGGGCCAGGCGCCATTTGTGCTCCACCACCATGTTGATCTGGCGTCGCGCGACGTCCTCGACCGAGGCCACTTCACGCGCCTCCAGCAGAAGGTCGCTGGCCGGCACCGCCTGGCACAGCAGTACCGCGTGATGGGCCAGCGCATGGGCATCCAGCCCCAGCGGCGGATGCCGCGGGTACTCGCAACGCCCGCGCAGCAGGATGGCCTTGCAGCTGCCGCAGACCCCTGAACGGCACGAGTACGGAAGCGCCACGCCTGCGCGCTGCGCCGCTTCCAGCACGGTCTCGCCGGCATTCACCGGAAACTGTCGACCGCTGGATTTGAGGGTGACGGTAAACACTCAAGGCTGCCCTGTCTGATTCTGCGCGGGCAACACCGGCGCAGTCTGCCCCACTACCTGGTACCCCATGCAGCGCGATCTCCTGCAGGCGCTCCCCGAGCATTGTCGTTGCGAACGCCGCGTTCGACAATGCGGCTTTCGCCCACAGGAAGCAACGATGAGCATCTGGAAGCAGACGCCGGATCTTGAGCACATCAATGGCTGGAGCAGCAACACCATGATGGAGGCGCTGGGCATCCGCATCACCGCGGTCGGCGATGACTGGCTGCAAGGCAGCATGCCGGTCGACCGGCGCACGCACCAGCCCTACGGCCTGTTGCACGGCGGTGCCTCGGTGGCACTGGCCGAAACGCTGGGCAGCACCGCGGCGATGCTCACCGTCGATGCCGAAAAGGAACGGGTGGTGGGACTGGACATCAACGCCAACCACGTTCGCGGCGTGCGCAGCGGCACCGTCACCGGTACCGCCCGGATACTGCACCTGGGCCGAACCACCCAGGTGTGGGAGATCCGCATCGAGAACGAGGAAGGCGCACTGGTATGCATCTCGCGCATCACCATGGCGGTGGTGCCGGCGCGTGTCGTGGGGTCACGTTGAACGACACGCCATATGCCAGCCTGACCCCCGACCTGGTGCTGGATGCGATCAGCGCCTGCGGGTTGTGGCCGGACGGGCGGCTGATGGCCCTGAACAGCTACGAGAACCGGGTGTGGCAGGTCGGGCTGGAGGACGAACCGCCCGTCATCGCGAAATTCTACCGACCGGGCCGCTGGAGCGATGCGGCCATCGTCGAGGAGCACGCCTTCACGCGGGAACTGGCCGAGGCCGAACTGCCGGTGGTGACCCCGCTGATCTTCGATGGACACAGCATGCTGCGGCACGGTGGCTTCCGCTATGCGCTGACCCCGCGCCGCGGTGGCCGCGCGCCCGAGCTGGAAGCCACCGATCAACTGCAATGGCTGGGTCGGCTAATCGCGCGCATGCACCTGATCGGCGCGCGCCAGCCGTTCGTGCATCGTGGCAGGCTCGACCGCGACAGCATGGTGCAACAGCCGCGGCAGGCGGTGCTCGCCTCGAGCCTGCTGCCGACATCGCTACACACGAACTACCGCGCCGCCGCGACCCATCTCGATGCCGCGATCGCCGCACGCCTGGACGCGATCGGGCCGGTACGCTCATTGCGCCTGCATGGCGACTGTCATCCGGGCAACGTACTGTGGACGGATGCCGGACCGCACTTCGTCGATTTCGACGACGCCCGCACCGGGCCGGCGGTACAGGACCTGTGGATGCTGGCCAACGACGAGCGCGCGATGAAAGCCGTGCTCGAGGGCTATCGGCAGTTCCGCGACTTCGACCATGCCGAGATGGCGCTGATCCCGGTACTGCGCGCGATGCGCCTGCTGCACTACGCCGGCTGGATCGCCGCGCGGTGGCATGACCCGGCGTTCCCGGCGGCGTTCCCGTTCGCGGCCGAATCGCGCTGGTGGGAGCAGCACATCGCCGACCTGCACGAACTGGCCGATGAGCTGGAATGATCACCGCCCTGTGCGCGATGCCCCTGACATGGCCACCCTCAGGGCATCCCGAGATGCATCGCGCACAGGGTGCGCTCCTACAATCCTCAAATTTCCTTTCCGGAGTTCTGCATGCGCACCATCCTGTTTCGCCTGATCGGCATCCTCGAAGTCGCCGGCGGCCTGTACGGCGTGGCCGCGATGCTGCGCCGGCTGTTGCCACTGGGCTCGACCCACGACAGCGCGATCGCCCTCATCGGACTGGCACTGTTCGGTTTCGTGCTGGCCGCCGGCGTGCAGTTGATCGACGGCAGCGACCGCGGCATCCGCATGTCGCTGTGGGCGCAGATGCTGCAGATACCGCTGATTGCCACCCCGGTGTTCAGCTATGCGCTGCACAGCGGCGCCTTCGTCAACGCGTTCGCCATCCTGCACAGCACGCCGCGACTGGGTATTGATTGGCGTCTTGGCAGCCAGGGTTTCGTGCTGGCGCTGGCCGGTCCGTCCGTGTCGCGGCTGGGCATCAACCTGCTGGCGCTGTTGTCGTGGCTGCTGCTGCGCTTTCGCTGAACCCGCGACGCATCAGCGCCGGCTGCTCGGCGGCGTATCGACCCAGCGCTGCAGATCACCGACGGTGAGGGGCTTTCCCTTGCGCGCAATCCTTGCCGAGAAGCTGATCTTCAGCAGATGCCCATCCGCACCGATCAGCGCCATCACCGGAAAGGCGTTCACCCCCATCGCCTGATCGAAGGCCGCGGCATCGACCAGCACCGGCCAGTTGAGATGATGGTCGACGATGTAGGTTCTGGCCGTCTTCGCATCGTCAAAGGTCACCGCCAGCACGTGCTGCTGCGGGTACTTCCTTGCATAAGCCTTCAGCGTGGGCGTTTCCTCGATGCACGGTCCGCACGCGGAGAAAAAGAAATTGACGAGGGTCTTGTGCCCAAGCAGCGCAGCATTGTCGACACGGCGGCCGTCCGCGGTTTCCAGCGTGAATGCCGGCAGCGGCGCACCCGGCTTGAGGAAATTCCTGCCTGACGTCGCGGCATGGAACGCGGCGTCCTCCTGTGCAGAAAATTTCGATTCGTGGCCCCTGGCCTGCAGGGTCAGGATCGCGCTGTGCGCAGACGTGTCGCGCTGCAGATTGAAGCTGCGGCCCCGGGCAAAGCTGGCCGAGAACGCGGCCTCGCTCATCGCCTTGCCGTGTTCGTCGCGATAGCTGATCGTATAGCTTGAGTCGATCGCCTCGGTTTTCAGCAGCGACGCCAGTGGCGAGGTGGGCTGTATCGGCGCGTTGGCAGCGGCGCAAGTCAGCGAACAGCTCAGCAGCAGCACCCCCATCCATGAGCATGACCGGCGCATTGTGATATTCCGAAGATTCCCGATGGTGATCCGGCCATCGTGCCCCGCCGCAGGCAGGTACGCAAGCGCCAGCAGCTATCATGGGCAAATGAATACTCTCCCTGCGCTACCCGTCATCCGCCTGAAGTCCGATCGCAGCCCCGGCCACCCCTGGGTATGGTCGGCGCAGGTGCACAAGCCGGAGTCGAAACTGCCACCGGGCAGCCTGGTCGAGGTGCAGGACGCCAGAGGCCGCTTCGTCGGCCGCGCGTTCTGGAACGGCCATGCGCGCATCGCCTTGCGCCTGCTCGGCAACGATGCCGCCGAGGCGATCGACGCCGAATGGATCGCCGCGCGCATCGCCCGTGCGGTGCAGCTGCGCCGCGAGTGGCTGCAGCTGGATGACGTCAGCGATGCGTGGCGCGTGGTGCACAGCGAGGGCGACGGCCTGTCCGGGCTGATCGTCGACCGCTATGCCGACATCCTGGTGATCGAGTATTTCGCCGCCGGCATGTGGCGTTTCCGCGAGGCGATCCATGCCGCCCTGCTTGGCCACTTCCCCGGCGCGCAGTTGTACTGGTTCGCCGAAACGCACGTGCAGAAACAGGAGTCCTTCGACTGCCGCAGCCCCGGCGTGCCGGCCGCGTTCGAGGTGCACGAGCACGGCCTGCGCTTCCACGCCGCGCCGGGCTCGGGCCACAAGACCGGTTTTTTCGCCGACCAGCGCGACAACCGCAAGCGCTTTGCCGAACTGGCGAAGGGCCGCCGCGTGCTCGACCTGTGCTGCAACGCCGGCGGCTTCGCCGTGCACGCGATGGCGGCCGGCGCGCGCGAAGCGGTCGGCGTGGATCTGGACGCGGGCATACTCGAGGTCGCCCGTGCCAACGCCGCCGCCAACGACGTCGCGGTAACGTTCGAGCAGGCCGACATCTTCGACTGGGTGCGCGCGGCGGTGGCACGTGGCGAACGCTATGACGCAGTGGTCCTGGATCCGGCCAAGCTCACCCGCGATCGCAGCAAGGTGATGGACGCGCTCAAGAAGTACTTCGCGATGAACCGCATGGCGCTGGACATCATTCCGCCCGGCGGCCTGCTGCTGACCTGCTCGTGCACCGGCCTGGTCGGCGAAAGCGAGTTCCTGGAAATGCTGCGCCGGGTCGCACTCAATGCCGGTCGCGAAATCCAGGTGCTGGAGGTGCGCGGCGCCGGCGCCGACCATCCGTTTCGAACCGATGTGCCGGAAGGTCGCTATCTGAAGGCGGTGTTCTGCCGCGTGGACTGAGCCGCGCTGCCTTCGGCGCGCGGTGTCGGCGGCCTCGCTCAGACCCTGTCCAGCGGCGTGTTGCCACCCACGAACTGCGCCCGGGCCTGGGCCAGCCGGTAGCGCTGCTCGGCACGGCTGCGCCGCCAGTCGCGCAGCATGCAGATCAGATAAACCAGCTTGAAAAGACGGAGCTTGCGCAGCACCCGCGGGCTGTCGTACAGGTCACCGGCCAGCATCGATATGACGCCCTGTTCCAGTTGCCAGGTGTT
Source organism: Pseudomonadota bacterium (assembly GCA_021780735.1). GTDB lineage: Bacteria > Pseudomonadota > Gammaproteobacteria > Xanthomonadales > Rhodanobacteraceae > Rhodanobacter. The sequence goes on from JAJXYE010000271.1 coordinate 5,903, forward strand.
GCGCGGCGAACGGAACATCTGTCGCATCACCGGCCCGTTGAAACGCTGGATGAAGAACGAGAAGCGCGCCATCGCCGCCCGCTGGCGCTTTTCCAGTGCGCGCAGCAGCGACATTTCACGCGATGGCTCGCGCAGCGCCAGGTCGACGACTTCCGCCGCCTTCTCCGCACCGCTCATGGCCAGATACACCCCGGATGAAAACACCGGATCGAGAAAGGCGAATGCATCCCCCACCAGGATCCAGCCCGGGCCACCCATGCGGGTCGAATCATAGGAGTAGTTGCCGGTGACGCGCACCTCATCGCCGATCAGGTTGGCAGGCTCGATACGCTGCCACAACGCGGGGCACAGCTTCAGCGTATCGAGCAGGAACTCGATCGTGCCGCGACCCTGACGCTGCCTGAAATATTCCGGCCGGGCCACCGCGCCCACGCTCATCACGCCGTCCGGCAGCGGAATCATCCACATCCAGCCGTAGTCGAAGCGATAGATGCTGATATTGCCGGCGTCCTCGCCAGCACGGCGCTCGGCGCCGTGAAAATGGGCAAACACGGCCGCGCTCTGGTGCTGGCTGTTCTTGCGGCGCAACTTGTTGCTCGATGCCAGCAGCGCGTCCCTTCCACTGGCATCGACCACATAGCGCGCCTGGATGCGATAGCTGTGCCCCTCATCGGTGCGAACATCCAGCAACGTCTCGCGCGGGCCGTGCATCCGGATCTGCACCACCTCATGCCCTTCGCGCGCGTCCGCACCGCACTCGCGGGCATGCTGGTACAGCATCCTGTCGAAATCCTGCCGCCATACCTGATAGGCGTGCGGCGGGCTGTTGCCGATCGCGCGGGCGAATGCATAGGTGTTGTAGCCGCGTTCGTTGTCCGCCTCGAAGTCCGCGCCAGCCTTGAACACGCCCATTGCGCGTACCTTGTCCAGCACACCAAGTCGCTCGAATATCGGCAGGTTCATCGGCAGCAGCGATTCGCCGATATGGAAGCGCGGGTGATGCGCCTTCTCCAGTGCGATGACCCGGTAGCCGCGCCGCGCCAGCAGGGTTGCCGCGGTGCTGCCGCCAGGGCCGCCGCCGATCACCGCCACATCGCATTGCTCGGTCACCGCATTGCCTTCTTCTGCCATGTCTCCCCGCCCGGACGCGCCACCAGCGGCAGAGTATGACCCAGTCCCGGCAGGCCGAGGCGGGCGCTCTGCTACCATCGTCCGCCGCATCAACGACTGCCTCGATTCATGCTCAATCCACAACAACTGGCCGCCGTCGAACATTGCGACAGCCCGCTGCTGGTGCTTGCCGGCGCCGGCTCCGGCAAGACGTCGGTGATCACCCAGAAGATCGCCCACCTGATTCAGCGGCGCAAACTCGGTGCCTCGAAAATCGCTGCCATCACCTTCACCAACAAGGCCGCGCGCGAGATGCGCGAGCGCGTCGGCAAGCTGGTCAGCAGCGAGGACGCGGCGGCGCTCACCGTATGCACCTTTCATGCGCTGGGTTTGAAGTTCCTGCAGATCGAGCACGAGCGTGCCGGCCTGCGCCGCGGCTTCTCGGTGCTGGACGCGGACGACAGCAGCGCCATCGTCAAGGAGCTGGCGCCGAAGGGCGCAAAGAACGATGTGCTGTTCGGCCTGCGCAACCTGCTCAGTCGCGCCAAGAATGGCGGCTTGTCGCCTGAGCAGGCGCTGGCTGCCGCGCGCAGTCCGCGTGAGCTGGAAGCGGCCACCCTCTACGAGATGTACCAGCAGCGCCTGGCCGCGTTCAATGCGGTCGATTTCGACGACCTGATCCGGCTGCCGCTGCGCATCCTGGAAGCCGATGCCGACTGCCGCGGCGCCTGGCGCGAACGCTTCCGCTACCTGCTGGTGGACGAATACCAGGACACCAACGACACCCAGTATCGCCTGCTCAAGGCACTCACCGGCGAGCGCGGCGGCATCACCTGCGTCGGCGACGACGACCAGTCGATCTACGCCTGGCGCGGCGCCAATCCCGAGAACATCGACCAGCTCGGCCGCGACTGGCCCAACCTGCGGGTGATCAAGCTGGAGCAGAACTACCGCTGCGGCAAGCGCATCCTGCGCGCGGCCAACCGGCTGATCGGCCACAACCCGCACCAGCACGAAAAGAAATTGTGGAGCGAGCTGCCCGAGGGCGCACCGATCCGCGTACTGGAGTGCAAGGAAGCCGAACACGAGGCCGAGCGCGTCGCCGCGATCGCCACCGCGCTGGCCGACCGGCACAAGGCACGCTGGCACGACATCGCGATCCTGTACCGCGGCAACTTCCAGGCGCGACCGCTGGAGAAGGCCTTGCGCCTGGCCCAGGTGCCCTACCATCTCACCGGCGCCCTGTCCTTCCTCGACCGCGCCGAGGTGAAGGATCTGCTGTGCTACCTGCGCCTGCTGACCAATCCCAGCGACGATGCCGCCTTCCTGCGCGTGGTCAACGTACCCAAACGCGAGATCGGCGCCACCACGCTGGAGAAACTCGGCCAGATCGCGCAGAGCCGGCACAGCTCGCTGCTCGACGCCATCCGCAGCGACAGCGTGCTGCGCCAGCTGAGCCCGCGCCCAGCGGCGGCACTGGCCTCGTTCGCCAGCCTGCTCGACGAATTGCGCAGCGCCTCGCTGCATCACAGTGCCGCGGATCTGGTCGAGCTGATCCTCAAGCGTACCGGCTATGCCGCGCAGATCGCCGCCGGCACCGCGGATGCCAGCGTGCGCGAGCGCAAGCTGGGCAATCTGAAGGAGCTCGCCGACTGGTTTCGCGCGATGCAGAAGGGCGGCAACAACGCCGGCGACCTCGCCTCGCAACTGGCCCTGCTCAGTCACGCCGATCGCGACGAACCCGGCAATGCGGTGCGCATGATGACCATGCACGCGGCCAAGGGGCTGGAGTTCCGCTTCGTCTTCATCGTCGGTTGCGAGGACGGCACCCTGCCACATGAAGGCGCCATCGACGAAGGCCGCATCGATGAGGAGCGCCGTCTGATGTACGTCGGCATCACCCGCGCCAAGGAGTTGCTGACGCTGTCGTGGTCGGCGCAGACGAAACGCTATGGCGAAGTTCACCGCAACCAGCCCAGCCGCTTCCTGCAGGAGCTGCCGCAGGACGATTTGCACTGGCAGGGCAAGGATCCGGAGGCCGACAAGGAGGTGACCCGCGAGACCGCCGAATCGCATCTGGCGAAAATCGCCGCGATGCTGGCCGGGGGCTAGCCGGACACGCCAGCGCGCGGAACAATGGTCGGGAACAGCCGCTACTGTCAACGCTTGCCCGCGCACGGCACCCTTTTCATTTCATCATTGCCGGGAATCCCATGGCCGATCCCGCCGAGCTGTATGCCCAGCTGATCGCAGCGTTCGAGCAGCGCGCCTGGCCGCAGGCAAGCGCGCTGGCGCGGCAGCTGCTGCCACTGGCTCCACGGCACGCCGGCGCGCACTACATGGCGGGTATCGCCAGCATGGAGTTGCGCCAGATGGAACCAGCGCTGGCGTTGCTGCAACGCGCCTGCGCACTCGAGCCCGGGCATGCCGGCTTCGTCACCCAGTGGGCGAAGGCGCTGGTGCTGTCACGCCGCGGCGCTGACGCGAAGATGGTTGCCGATCAGGCGATGAGCCTGTCACCGTCAGACCCGGCCCTGCTGGATACCCTGGGCGTGATCTATACCCAGGTCGGCGACCATGCCTCGGCGGCGAACGCATTCCGCCAGGCGACCACGCTGGCGCCGCAGCAGGCATTGTTCCGCTTCAACTTCGCCACCTCGCTGGTGGCTGCAGGCGATGTCGATGCCGCCGAAGTCGAGCTCGAGGCCTGCCTGGCGCTGGCCCCCCGCCACGGACTGGCCCACCTGACCCTGGCCAAGCTGCGGCGGCAACGCCCGGACAGCAATCACGTGCAACGCCTGCAGGCGCGACTGGATGAGCTGGCCGACGACGGGGATCCTGACGCACGAATTTGTCTGACCATGGCGCTGGCGAAGGAATGCGACGATCTGGGCGACTACGACAAGGCGTTCGACTATCTCGCCAGCGGCAAGGCGGCAGCAGCCAGGGGACGGCATTATTCGATCGAACGCGACCAGGCGCTGTTCGCGGCCATCATGTCATCGTTCCCGCAGCCCCCGACGGTCGCGCAGGGCTGTCTCTCCGACGAGCCGATCTTCATCGTCGGCATGCCGCGCTCGGGTACGACCCTGGTGGAGCGCATCATCTCCAGCCATCCCGATGTGCATTCGGCCGGGGAGCTGCTCAATTTCGCCATCTCGCTCAAGCAATTGTCCGGTTGCCGCACAGCGGCGCTGGTGGATGAGGCAACCATCCTTGCGGCTCGCCAGGTCGACTGGAGGCAGCTCGGCGAGGCCTACCTCAACAGCACCCGACCCGCCAGTGGCCGCGCGCCGCGCTTCATCGACAAGCTGCCGCACAACTTCCTCTACGCCGGCCACATCGCCCATGCCTTGCCGAACGCGAAGATCATCTGCATGCGCCGCCACCCGATGGACACCTGCCTGGGCAACTTCCGCCAGCTGTTCGGCGCGAACATGCCGTTCTTCGACTATTCGCACGACCTGCTCGATACCGGTCGCTATTACGTGCTGTTCGATCGGCTGATGGCGCACTGGCGCTCCGTCTTGCCGGGGCGCGTGCTCGAGATGGAATACGAAACCCTGGTCGAGTCGCAGGAAGCCAGCTCGCGCGCGCTGCTGGCATTCTGTGGCCTTTCCTGGCACGACGACTGCCTGCGCTTCGAGCAAAACCCCAGCGCGGTCGCCACCGCCAGCGCCACCCAGGTTCGCGCGCCGATGCACCGCGACGCAATCGCGCGCTGGAAGAATTACGGATCGCGGCTGAACTCACTGCACGATTTGCTGACTGCAACGGGGATCCAGCTCACCTAACTGGGGGGACTCGCGCGTCCAATCGATCACGGCGGCAACCGCCGTGGGGGCTCGTGACTGTCGATCTTTCGGCCAGAGTCCGGTTTTTCCGGTTCGGCCGCATGGAAGGCCGTCGTTCCCCAAAGCGATATGCTTCACCTTGGCCAAAAAGTCTGAGCAAAAGATGCCGCGCCTGCACCAAACAAAGCTTCGAAGGCGGCGTGGTGAACGACGAGTGCTACTGGCTGTAGTACTAACCCGAAAGCGAGGCGTGACGCCCCGGCGCGCTGGAGAAAATGCCAATTGCGACCGACGTTCTGGGGGAATGGCTTCGATCGGGCGACATCAATCTCGCCTGACTGCTGGACAGTGGCGTGATGCTTCCGAATGGTTGAAACTCTGTTTCTCCCAGGTGTTTCAGGAACACTGCGCTCAAGCGATATGACTGATCTTGCCAACCAATACGCCGCGCTCGCCAATGCGTTCAATGCTCGAGACTGGCTGAAGGTACGGGAAATTTCCGCTCAGCTGCTTCCGCTGATGCCGGATCACGGTGCAGTGCGCTATATGGCGGGCATCAGTTGCCTGGAGCTCGCCCAGATCGCGCCTGCACTCGAACACCTCCGGCATGCTGTGCTTCTAGAGCCTTTGCGCGTACATTACCTTGCCCAGTTGGCAAGAGTTCTATCGATCACACAGCAACTCGACGAAGCCCGCCTTTGCGCCGATCGCGCGATGCAGCTTGGCCCAGCAGATCCCGTGTCCCTGAATGCGCTCGGACAGGTCTACACCAAGGCGCAAGCGCACCCAGAGGCAGTCGAGGCCTTTAGCCGCGCAGTAGCGCTCATGTCGAATGATGCGGCTTATCGTTTCAACCTGGGAAACGCCCTGATTGCTGGCGGTCGCTTCGCCGCTGCCACAATCGAGTTGGAGACCTGCATAAAACTCGATTCATGTTATTGGCCCGCCTACCTCGCTCGAGCTCAGCTACGACGGTGGTCATCCTCCGAGAATCATATCGGGGAACTGAGTTCGCTGGTGCAAAAGCATCAGGGCGACCATCACGCGCTTGCGCAACTTCAGATGGCACTGGCGAAGGAATGCGAGGATGTCGGGCGCTACCATGATGCTTTCGCCAATTACACCCTGGGAAAGACGGCTGGCGGTCTGTTGCGGTCGTATTCCAGCGAGCGCGACGAAGAGCTGTTCAATGCAGTAATGGCATCTGTGCAGTCAGCCCAACCAGGCAAGGTGGGGTTTGCAACTGACGAGCCGATTTTTGTGATCGGCATGCCAAGAACTGGTACGACTCTGCTCGATCGCATCATTACCAGTCATCCCGACGCCGCCTCAGCTGGCGAATTGCAGAACTTTGGCATGACCATCAAACGCATGTCGGGCAGCAAGACCCGCATGATGCTCGATGTGGATACGATTTCATCGACCAGGCAAATTGACTGGAGTGCCCTAGGTGATTCCTACTTGCGCAGTACGCGCCCGGCCACGGGAAAGACACGACACTTCGTCGACAAGCTTCCGCATAACTTCATCTATGCGGGCCATATTGCCAATGCGCTCCCCAATGCAAAAATCATTTGCGTCCGGCGGCATCCGCTTGACACCTGCCTGAGCAATTTCCGATATGCATTTTCACCCGAGTCACCGTATTACGACTACTCATACAGTCTCCTCGATACGGGCAGATACTACGTGCTCTTCGATCGATTGATGGCTCACTGGCGGAGAATTTTTCCGGGCCGCATCATGGAAGTACGCTACGAGTCGCTTGTCGAATCGCAGGAGGAAACCACCCGAAGCATACTGGCCCATTGCGGTCTGACATGGAATTCGTCGTGCCTGCAGTTCCAGGACAATCCTGCTCCGGTCGCGACGGCAAGCGCCACCCAGGTTCGCGAGCCCATATATCGCACGGCGCTCCACCGCTGGAGACGTTATCAGACAGAGCTGAATGAGCTTGAATCTATGCTTGTTGGCGAAGGCATCGAATTTGAGTCATGACTGACCCAGGCGATGATTCCCGGAGGCGCTGGCGAGCAAGGGGAGGTAGAGCCCATTGGGAGATTTTTACCTCAGCTCTTGGCCACCGCTTGAGTGCACCATGATCGATCACGCACGTCAGCGCCGCGAACTTATCTCCGCATTCAACCAGCGTGACTGGCCACGGGTGATGGAGTCGGCGACACCGCTGCTTGAATTGTTTCCAGACGACGCGGACATCCATTTCATTGCCGGCCTGGCGGAAACGGAACTGGGCCGGCTCGGCCCCGCCGTGCGCCTGCTTCGCCGGGCATTTTTGCTAGATCAGCGCCGCTCCGAATTCTCGGCCAATTTGGCGCGAGCGCTTTTGATCGCGGGGATCCGCCACGAGGCCATGGTCATGGCCGATCTTGCCATGGATAGCGAGCCAGTCAGCCCGGCAACACTGCATGTTCTTGGCGTGGTGTATTCGAACCTGCACGCACATGAAGCAGCCCTTGGCGCCTTTCGCAAGGCGGTGGCACTGGTTCCCAACCATGCGCCGTTTCGTTACAGCCTAGCCACGAGCTTGATTGACACCGGAGCCCTGGACGAAGCCGTGAGCGAGATCGATGCGTGCCTTGCGCTGAACCCCCATTTCTGGCGCGCGCATCTTACGCTCGCCCATCTGAAGGAACAGACCCCATCTACGCATCATCTGGTTCGTCTGGAATCATTGCTCACCGATCGATCCCTAGAGTCCGAAGCGAGGGCGACCCTCCACTTGGCTGCTGCGAAGGAACATGAAGATCTGGGTAACTACGAAGTGTCGTTCGCCCATCTGACTGCCGGGAAGAAGGCTGCTCGCGAGGGCTTCAGCTATTCGATCAAGCAGGATCAATCCTTGTTTTCTGCGCTGGAACGCGCGACCCCGCATCTGGGCGACAGCTGCGGCCATCCTTCTTCGGAGCCCATCTTCGTCTTTGGCATGCCACGAACTGGTACAACCCTTGTTGAGCGCATTCTTTCCAGCCATCCTGAAGTTAGTTCAGCGGGGGAATTGCCCGATTTTGGCATCGCTTTGAGGCAAGTCTGGGGAAGCGATGCGCCCCTCGGCAGCGAACTCGCCTGCGTCGACCAAATGGGCGAGATCGACTGGCACAGGGTTGGCGAGCTTTACCTCTCCCGAGCCAGATCAGCCGCTGGAACGAACGGGCTTGGAATGCATTTCATTGATAAACTTCCCCACAATTTTCTGTATGCGGGCTTCATTGCGAAGGCCCTCCCCAATGCAAAATTGATATGCCTGCGGCGCAACCCGATCGACACTTGCCTGAGCAATTTCAGACAGCTCTTTTCCGGCAAGCTGCCGTACTACAACTATTCCTTCGATCTGCTCGATACTGGAGCCTACTATGTCATGTTCGCCCATCTGATGGCGCACTGGCATCAAGCGTTTCCCGGACGGATTCTCGATGTTTCATACGAGGCACTGGTGAATCAGCAACGAGCCACATCCCAGCAAATGCTCTCGTTCTGTGGACTTTCCTGGAATGAGCTCTGCATGGAATTCCATGAAAATCCGCTACCCGTCTCGACAGCCAGCTCCGCACAGGTGCGTTCGAAGATGTACGCAAGCGCTGTCCACCGCTGGCATCAGTACAAGCCTCAGCTTGCTGGCTTATGCAGCTTGCTTGTGCAGGCCGGCATCTCTGTCGAATGATGGCTGTTTGCAGCTTGGGAGCATATGCCGAAGATCGGGAAATCAGGGCGGAATACCAGCCGCATCAACTGCGGCACAGCCCACTTTCAATGGCTTTGGTGAGCCTTGCGATGCGACCACAAACGGTTTCCAGGTTCCGCTTCCTTTCCACCCCCCCCGCATGACCGTTCTGGCACTGGCAACATGAGACCTACACTCCGATGACTGACATGAGCCTTCTTTACGGGCAACTCTGCGATGCATTTAACCAGCGCCAATGGGGGCAGGCGCTTGAACTGGCCGGAAAGGTTCGAGCCATTACCCCACGCGAACCCAGCGTCTACTACATTGCCGGTGTGTCCAGCCTGGAAATAAAGAACATTCCACAGGCGCTTGGTTGCCTGAAGATGGCCACAGCCTTGGCACCTGAACGCGCAGACTACGGTGCTCAGCTTGCCCGTGTGTTTACCTTCGCCAATCTCTATCGCGACGCCAAGGCCGCGGCAGATCGTGCCTGGAGGCTTTCACCCGGGGACGCCAGCACGCTCGACACGCTTGGTGTCGTCTATTCCCAGGTAGGCAGTTACGACAGTGCCGTCGAGGTCTTCCGCAAGGTGGTTTCACTGACCCCCAGCCATGCGCCCTATCGCTACAACCTGGCAACCGCCTTGGTGGCTGCCGGACGCCTGGACGAGGCGGAGCAGGAGATTGATGCGTGCCTGGCGCTCGACCCCAGATACTGGAGAGCGCATCTTACACTTGCCCAACTGCGACGCCAGACGCCCGCGAGCAATCATGTGGAGAGGCTTGGCGAGTTGCTGAAGTCGGTCGACGCCAGCGATCCTGATCCATCGCCCCTGGTGTGCCTGAACTTGGCCCTCTCGAAGGAATATGAGGATCTTGGCGATTATCCCAAGGCGCTTGAGCGCCTGGTCGCAGGCAAGGCTGTGGGACGCGCCAGTCGAAACTATTCGCCCGACCGTGATGCCAGGATATTCGAGGCAATCACGGCCTCGTTCAGCCACCCCGCAAAAACCCAGGGAACGGGGTACGCAACTGCCGAGCCGATCTTTGTGATGGGCATGCCCCGAACCGGAACCACATTGGTCGAGCGCATCATTTCCAGCCACCCGGATGTTCAGTCGGCAGGTGAACTGCTCAATTTCGCAATGTCGATCAAGCAGATGTCGGGTACCACCAGTCCTGCATTGATCGACGTGGAGACGATCGAGCAGGCACGCGATCTCGATTGGGCGAAGTTGGGAGAAATGTATTTATCCAGCACCCGACCCGGTACCGGACAGAAGCCGCACTTTGTCGACAAGCTGCCGCATAATTTTCTCTATGCCGGGTGGATCAGCAATGCCCTGCCGGGGGCCCGGATGATCTGTCTCAGACGCAACCCGATGGATACCTGCCTGAGCAATTTCCGACAACTTTTCGCACCAAAGTCACCCTACTTCGACTACTCGTTCGATCTCCTTGATACCGGCCGCTACTTTCTGCTGTTCGATGAGCTGATGGCTCATTGGCGCAAAGAATTCCCCGGGCGGATTCTGGAGGTTTGCTACGAGGATCTGGTGGAAAACCAGGAATCCATGTCGCGCGGGATCATCGAGTTCTGCGGCCTCTCCTGGGATGAGGCATGCCTGCGCTTCGAAGAAAATCCCAGCGCCGTCGCCACCGCCAGTGCCGTGCAGGTTCGCGCACCTATCTATCGGAGTGCGCTCCAACGCTGGAAGAAATACGGCGCCCAACTTCAACCGCTTCAGGACTTGCTTGAACGTGCAGGTGTGGACGTTGATAGCTAGTTGGCACTTCAGAATTCAATTCGCCTCCACGTTTCGTGCTCCCCCGATTCGGGTGGGAGTGACTTCGTCTGATTCTTGCCACGGTAGGTGAATGTGGCAAGTCGTTGTCTCATCCGCACTCAATGCACACAGCATCGGGTAGGGAGCCGGAATCATCCGGCCCCCTCCCACACCACCGTACGTGCGGTTCCGCATACGGCGGTTCACGAGTGACGCTGGAGATACCGGCTGGTATCGACCATCGAGACCAATCCATACCGGTCAAAGAAGGTTTTCGGGAAGGCATGATTCATGTGGCTGGCGCCACTGTTCCACCACGGGCCTCGCCCGTTGTGTCCCGAGTACCAAGCCCTGGCTTCCGGCAACCTTCGCTTACGCAGTAACGTGGTGCGCCGCTGACGCGTCTTGGCTTGCCGCCATATCAGGCAACGTAGCCGACGCCGCAGCCATCCATCCAGTGAGTTCCATGGCGTCGTACTCTCGCTGAGCTGGAAGTAGCCGATCCACCCTCGAAGCACCGGATTGAGTGTCTCGATCGTGGGGGTCAGGCTTCGTCCGCGCCCCTGACGCAGCAGCTTCACGCATGCGACCGGTCAGGCGAGCCACGCGTGGCGGCGCGACCTTGAGCCGGATTCGACCACCCGCGTTTGTCAGGGTGTAGCCAAGAAACGTGCGCGCCCACGGTCTTGCGCAGGCGCTTTTCGTTTCGTTGACCCGCAGTTTCAGGCGCTCTTCCAGAAACGCCTTCATCCGTGCCATCACGCGTCGCCCTGCCGCTTCGCTACGGACGTAGATATTGCAGTCACCCGCATAACGACAGAACGCGTGTCCGCGTTTCTCCAGTTCACGATCCCAGTCCGTGAGCAGGATGTTCGACAGCAACGGCGACAAGGAACCGCCTTGCGGCGTTCCCGTGCTGCGTGCCTCTTCCACCCGGTTGCGCATCAGACCCGCTTCCAGATAACGCCGGATCAGCTTGAGCACCCGCTCGTCGTCGACGTGCCGGGCGACCCGCGACATCAGGATGTCGTGGTTCACCCGGTCGAAGAACTTCTCCAAGTCCATATCCACCACCCACGCACGGCCCTCCTGCACATAGTGCTTGGCCACGCGTAGCGCTTGATGGGCACTGCGCCCCGACCGGAAGCCGTAGCTCGATGCGGAGAACGTCGGTTCGACGATTGGTTGAAGGACTTGCAGCAGCGCCTGCTGGATCAGCCGATCCAGTACCGTTGAAATGCCCAGTGTCCGTACCCCGCCCGAGGGCTTGGGAATGTCCACCGCACGCACCGCCGACGGTATGTACCCGCCGTCCAGCAACGCCACCCTCACGCTGGGCCAGTGCATCTTCAGCCAGTCCTTGAACGATCCCACCAGCAGGCCATCGACCCCCGCTGCGCCACCGTTGCGAACCACTTTCTGATACGCCGACCACAGATTGCTGCGCTCGATCACGGCTTCCATCAGCCGTGATACCTCCGCTTTCGTTTGCCCGACTGCCGCCGTGACCGACTCGGCACCACACGGCCTACCCACGGGATACTGTCCCGCCTCTTGGCCCTTGGCCCCGGCTTCCCGGGCTTGCGCTTCGTCGTCGATCATCGAGGTTCAACCGTCCTAATCGCGGTCTCTCATGTTCGGCCCTTCGGTCGTACCGCACCTACTATGGCCTCGGCTGACTTCTCGCTCCGGTTCGCACCGTCGGGCTTTCACCCACAAGGCGAGATCTCCCCGGGTAAGACACACCTGCCTTCCCGCTTACGACCGCAGGAA
>JAJXYE010000043.1 GCA_021780735.1 Pseudomonadota bacterium
AGGTGGCGTCGGCGATCAGTCGCCGCGCAGCTGCCGGCGGAGGCGCTTGATCTTGTACATCTCGGCGTCGGCTCGCGCGAGCAGGGCCTCCGCGTCGGTTTCGCCGGGCAGCGACATCGTCACGCCGATGCTGGGGCCGGCGTAATCGAACACCACGTCGTCGAGCGCGAAATGCCCGCTGCAGGCCGCCTGCAGCCGCTCGGCCATCGCGCTGGCCACCTGCTCGGCGGCCTCCTGGCGCGTGCCCGAAAGCACCACGAACTCGTCGCCGCTCAGCCGCGCCACGAAATCGCCATCGCGCAGGGCGCCCTGCAGCCGCCCGCCGATGGCGACCAGGAAGCGGTCGCCGACGTCGTGTCCGTGGCGGTCGTTGATGCCCTTGAAGCCATCCAGGTCGATGAACGCCGCCAGCAAGGCCTTGCCGCCGGTGGCCGCGGCATTCAGGCGCCGGCGCATTTCCTCGAGCAAGGCGCGCCGGTTGGGCAAGCGCGTGACGTCGTCGGTATTCGCACTGACCGCCAGCGCCACGTTGGCCTTGCGCAATGCATCCAGCAACCCCTCGCGCTCGACCTGGCGCGCGATGATCTGGGAGAACATGCGCATCACCGTAACCGCATCGGCACGTTCCGGCCTGGGCTCGTCGCTGGCCGCGCACAGCGTGCCGAACAGTTGGCCGCCCGCAGTACGCACCGGCACGCTCGCGTAGGTGGCGATGCCGAGTTCGCGCGCGGCGGCGGAGTCGCCCCAGCGGCTGGCAACGTCGTCGACGTAGTGGACCTGCTCCTCCAGCGCACGGCGGCAGAGCGTGTCCTCCCACGGCACCGTCAACCCCTCGGCCACGCTCAGGCGCCGGGTGTTGCGTGCGTAGAGCACGCTCTGCAGGCCAGCCTTGTGGTCGATGGAGGTAAGGTAGGTCGACTCCAGGCCGGTGACTGCTTCGAGCAATTCGAGCAGGGGACGCACCAGCCCTTCCAGCGTATCGCCGTGCTCCATCGAATCGGCCAGCCTGCCGACCAGATCGTCCACAGCCATCGGGGAAACGGCAGCATGCATGGTCGGCTCGTTCACGGCGCGCTGAGGCGGCTGCTGCAGAATGCAGAAGCAGGCTCCCCATTTCAAGCCGCAGCGATTGGCACAAGCAAACCTGCCCGAGGTGCCTCGCAGCATGCGCCGCAGTACGTCATCCGTCGCGGGACAGGCACCGCGGAGCTCACCACGCTGGAGACCGCAACGGCATAAACTTGCGATCGCCCGCATCGTTTCCGCGCCCCCACCGGAGGAGATTCCCCATGAAAGCCAAGCTGCTGCTCGCCCTTTCCCTCACCGCCGGACTCGGCTTCGCCGCCAGTGGCACCGCCGCCGCACAAGGCAACGGCGTGCTGGTGCGCAACGACGGCATCTACCTGCGCTGCGACCAGTGCGGCACCGTGCAGCGCGTGGAACAGAACATCACCCAGGGCGGCGGCCACGGCACCGCCGGCGCGATCATCGGCGCGATCGCCGGCGGCGTGCTCGGCAACCAGGTCGGCAAGGGCAACGGTCGCAAGCTCGCCACCGTGGGCGGCGCGGTCGGCGGCGGCTTTGCCGGCCACGCGATCGGCAACAAGACCGGCAGCAGCACCCATTGGACCGTTCGCATCAAGATGGGCGACGGCAGCTACCAGAACATCCAGGTCAAGGACGCCAGCGGCATCCGCGCGGGCGACCTGGTCCAGGTGGACGGAAACGGTGACATCACGCGCATCCGTTGAGGCTTGCGGAGCGCGCGAGACGCAACGCCCGCCGGGGCGCGGCGCCTGTCCGGCGGCCCGCCAGGCACGGTGTGGCAGCACACGGCCTCTGCCGCTAGACTGGCTCGGCCCCGGTTTTCGGTCACTGCATCGGGGCTTCCTGTGCCGCCATCGAACAAAGGAGCGGGGCGCAAACGGATGGAAGGGGGATTCACCCGAGGTTCCTGGCGCAGCCAGCTGACCGTCGCCGTCGTGTACGGCGTCGGCGTTACGCTTTTCCGCCAGTTTTCCATCTCGCACTGGCTGATCCTGACCGGCTTGCATCTTGCCGTCCTGCTTCTGGTCGATCGCCGCTACTGGCTCGCCCTGGTGGCCGGCGAGGCCGTCTCGCTCGCGCATCTGAGCCTGGCCTGCGCGGACCAGATGGGCACGACCTGGGCCGTGCTGAACGTGCTGCCCTCCATCGTGTTCATGATGCCGATCGTGAACCTCTTCCGTAACCGCTGGCCGATCCTGACCAGGGACGGACATAACATGGGTGCGTTGCTGGCCTGCGCCCTGTTGCTTGCCTTCCTGCTGGCCGGCTACGACACCGCCATGCTGGCCCTGACCAGGCTGCCACCCGGTTACGTGGTGCACTACGGCGAGCTGGCGGCGAGATGGTGGCTGGGCAATTTCCTCGGCGTGCTCACCCTGACGCCCGCGATACTGTGCGTACATGCGTTCTGCAAGGGTCATTCGTGGGCATCCCTCGGCAGCCGGCTGGCCTGGAACGGGTTGTTGATCGAGGGCGGGATGCTGCTCGCCCCCATCCTGTTGCTGCTGGTCTGGATCGCGCTGATGGCGCCGGAGAACGAGCCCCTGCGCCAGGTCGTGCAGATCGGCCTGTTCATCCCGGTGGTCTGGCTCACCCTGCGGCACGGCTGGCAGGGTGCGGCCATCGGCGGAACGATGGCGAGCACGGCGATCACGATGCTGATGCCGGAGCGCTACGACCAGCACACCTTGCAGGCGCAGGTGTTCATTGCGTTCGCGATCAGCACGATGCTGTTGCTGGGCGAACGCATCGCCGTGCTGCGGCACCGCACGGAAACCGAGCGCCAGGATCTGCGCATGGCTCTGGCCCTGGCCCAGCGCAACATGCAGTCGGGCGAAACGCAGTTGCTCATGGCGTCGCGCGCCATCGAACAGGCGCGTGAAACGGTAAACGCAGGCTTCGCCGCCATGTCCGCGCGGCTCAGCCATCCACAGCCCGGCACCAGCGTCACCAAGTACCAGCGGCATGCGCTGATCGCCCAGGACCAGCTCTACCGGCTGGCCGATGGCCTCTACCCGGTGGCCTGGGGGCATCGCAACCTCGCCACGATGATCCGGGAGGGCGCCGTGGCCAGGATGCTGGACGTGGCCGGGATCAGCTACTGGAGCGAGTTGCGCGGCCCATGCGATGGATTGCCCCCTGCCCTGCGACTGGCCGCCTATCGGGTCGTCTGCGAATCGGTGGGCCTGCTTTGCCGCAACAGGGACATCGGCAGGATCAACGTCTATCTGCGTTGCCGCAAGTACGGCCGTCGCAGCGTGGTGCTGCACATCGAGGGTGATATCGATCGGGTGCGCGCGAAAAAGGTGCAATGGGACGAGCTTCTGCCGCACATGCAGCAGGTCACCAGCGGGCTGGGGCTGCAGGCGATCCAGGACCGCGCGGTGACCTACGGGGGCAGCTGCCGAGAGAAACGGCGGCCAAGCGGCCGCAGGATCAGCGTATTCCTGCGCGAGCCCGAGGCCCCCGGCAACGCCTGATCGCCGGGGGCCCGATCCGCCAGCCAACCATCACTGAAGGTGGTTGTTGCACTCGATCGGGTCACAGGTGCCGCCGCCAGTACTTACGGCAGCAGCATTGAGCTGCAACGCGCCGTTGCTGAGTGGGGTGGCCGTGATCGTGGTCGTGCTGTCCTGATATACCACGGCAGGTGCCGCGCTTGGGGTTGCCGTGGTGGTGGCCGCAGCCGGATCCTGCGGCGTGGTCACGAGCTGCGCGAATTGGCCCACCGGCAAGGTGATGAACTGGCCGCCTGCGGTACCCACCGCGCCCAGGACATCGCCGTTCGTATCGTTCACCTGCACGTACTTCACGCCCCCCAGCACGAACACGTAGACGTGGAAGTTCGGATTGGCGCTGACATCGGCCGCGTTGGGCCATGCCTGGCCAAGCCCCGTCGCCGGCGGGGTCCCGGCAAAAGCCGTAGCCGACACACCCAGGGAAAGCATGCTGGCCAGCAGGACGCGGCGTATCGTGATGTTCATGGTCAACCCCTTTGAAGAATGAAATGGACGGTGCCCCGGGCGGGGCTTCGGCAGCGTAGCACCGGGTGGAAAGCAAATTGGTATCGGTGACATAGAGGCTCGCGCGGGGCAGATCTGCGGCCTCCTCCGCCTGGCTTCCTTGGCTATCGCGATGAGGCGTGGTGTAACGGATGGTGTGCAAGCCGCATGGTTGTTGACCAACCAACTTGACCAGGCGCCACATTTCTCAACTCAAAAAAAAGCCCCTGAAAAAGGGGTTCTCGTTAGATATGGCGGAGAGAGTGGGATTCGAACCCACGGTAGGCTTGCACCTACGGCAGTTTTCAAGACTGCTGCCTTAAACCACTCGGCCATCTCTCCGATTTGTCGTGCCACCAGCCGCGCTGCGCGCGGCACTACGCCAGTTTGACTCGGGGCTTCCCGCCCCTCGCCCTGCGG
>JAJXYE010000345.1 GCA_021780735.1 Pseudomonadota bacterium
GACAGGATGATCATGGTCACGATCAGCAGCATGAACAAGCCGGTGAGTGCCATGTCGACGTAGTTGTTGGTGACGATGCGCTGCATTTCCGCCATGTTCTTGGCCGGGGCCAGCAGGGTGCCGTCGTGCAGGCCTTGCGCGTATTTCCGCGCGGCGCCGGTGAAGCTGATCGGGCCGGACAGCTTTTCCCAGCCGGCGGTGAGGGTGCAGACGATCAGCCACAACGCCGGGATGCCCGGCACCAGCACGTAGCGCTGGCGTTTCAGTTTCACCACCACCACGGTGGCCAGCATCAGGGCGATTGCCGCGAGCATCTGGTTGGCGATGCCGAACAGCGGCCACAGCGTGTTGATGCCGCCCAGCGGATCGACCGCGCCCTGGTACAGGAAGTAGCCCCACAGACTCACGCAGATCGCGGTGGCGAGCAGGTTGCTGACCCACGATTCGGTGCGCTCCAGTGGCTTGTGGATGAGCCCGACGATCTCCTGGATCATGAAACGGCCGACGCGGGTGCCGGCATCCACCGTGGTCAGGATGAACAGCGCCTCGAACAGGATCGCGTAGTGGTACCAGAACGCCATCATGCCTTCGCCGGGGATGATGCTTTGCAGAATCTGCGCCATGCCCACGGCCAGTGTCGGTGCACCGCCGGCACGGCTGAGGATGCTGTTCTCGCCGATGTCCCTGGCCGTCTGCAGCAGTTGATCCGGGGTGACCACGAAGCCCCACTGGCTGATCGTGGTGGCTGCCTGCTGCACGGTGCTGCCGATGATCGCGCTGGGCGAGTTCATCGCGAAGTACACCCCCGGATGCAGCGAGGCGGCAGCGACCAGCGCCATGATCGCCACGAAGGCCTCCATCAGCATGCCGCCGTAGCCAACCATCAGCGCCGAGCGTTCGTTGTCCAGCAGCTTGGGCGTGGTGCCGGAGGCAATGATCGAGTGCCAGCCGGAAACGGCGCCGCAGGCGATGGTGATGAACAGGAACGGGAACAGGTTGCCGGCGAACACCGGGCCGCTGCCGTCGATGAACTTGGTAACCGCCGGCAGCTGCAACATCGGCGCGGCCAGGAAGATGCCCAGCGCCAGCAGCGCGATGGTGCCGATTTTCAGGAACGTGGACAGGTAGTCGCGCGGTGCCAGCAGCAGCCACACTGGCAGGATCGAGGCGCAGGAGCCGTAGGCGATCAGCAGCCAGGCCAGCGACTTCGCGTCGAAATTGAACATCGGCCCCCAGGTCGGCGAGGCGGCCACCAGGGCGCCCAGCCAGATCGAGCCGAGCAGCAGCAGCACGCCGATGATCGACACTTCAAGAATGCGGCCGGGGCGGAACCAGCGCATATAGGCACCCATCAGCAGCGCCGTGGGGATGGTGCAGGCGACCGTGAACGTGCCCCAGGGACTGTGCGTGAGCGCCTTGACCACCACCAGCGCCAGCACCGCCAGCACGATCATCATCAACACCAGCACGCCGAACATCGCCACCACGCCGGCCTTCGGTCCCAGTTCCTCGCGCAGCATGTTGCCCAGCGAGCGGCCGCCGCGGCGCAGCGAGATGCCGAGGATCATGAAATCCTGCACCGCGCCGGCAAACACCACGCCAAACAGGATCCACAACGTACCGGGCAGGTAACCCATCTGTGCTGCCAGCACGGGACCGACCAGCGGGCCGGCACCGGCGATGGCGGCAAAATGATGGCCGAACACCACCCACTTGTCGGTCGGTACATAGTCGAGGCCATCGTTGCGCAGCACGGCAGGCGTGGCGCGGCTGGGATCCATCTGCAGCACGCGGTAGTTGATGAACTTGCCGTAGAAGCGATAGCCGATGGCGAACACCGCCATCGACGCCGAGACCAGCCAGATCGCGTTGATCGGCTCGCCGCGCCTCAGTGCCACCACGCCCAGGCAGAAGGCGCCGACGATGGCGATGACAACCCAGAGGATCTTGCTGGCCGGACTCGGCTGGGGGATGGCTGCTTGCATCGGTGGCGTCTCCTCGGCAATTCGCCAAGCGTCGTACCGTCGGCGTCGGGGGTCAATGCCAAATGTCGCTCATGCGTATTAGCCATTGGTCTAACAGGGTGCTGCGGCCAGGCGTTTTGAAGGCGCTACACTGGCCGTCCCGTCGACCATACCAAGGAGCTCGTCATGGTTATCCGGATTCGCCACGTTGCCCTTGGTTTCGCCATGGCGGTGATGACGCTGCCCGCCGCGGCCGTCGGATCCAGTCAGTTCAAGGATCTGCTGAACAAGGTCAGGCAGTCGACCGGCAACTCCCATTCGCAACTGGGCAGCAACCTGCCGGGCAGCGATATCGCGGCCGGGCTGAAGGAGGCCCTGGCCAAGGGCACCACCAACGCGATCAACAGTCTCGGCCGCAACGGCGGCTTCTGGAACAACGCCAAGGTGCGCATTCCGATGCCGGGCAAGCTCGAACAGGCGGCCAAGCTGGCGCGCGAGCTGGGGCAGGGGGCGAAAGTGGATGCATTCGAGCTCAGCATGAACCGCGCGGCGGAAAAGGCCGTGCCGCAGGTGGCGCAGATTTTCGGCGATGCGATTCGCAAGATGACCCTCAGCGACGCGCGCGGCATCCTCACCGGCGGCGATCACGCGGCCACCGACTATTTCCGTCGCGTGGCCGGCGATGCGCTGACGGCCCGCATCCATCCGATCGTGGCCAAGGCCACCGAAAGCGTCGGGGTTACCCGGAAGTACAAGTCATTCACCTCCGGCAGCGACGGCGGCGTGCTGGGTGGCATGCTGGGCAAATTCGGCGGCGGCAAGTCCGACAAGGGCGGCAGCTCGCTGAATCTGGACGACTATGTAACGAAGAAGACCCTGGATGGGTTGTTCACCGAGATCGGCGACCAGGAGCAGTCGATCCGCACCAATCCCGGCGCACGCACCACCGACCTGCTGAAGAAGGTGTTCGGCGGCAAGTAGCCGCTCTGCTGGCGACCACAGGCGGCCTGCACGCCGCGGTGGTCAGCCTGTTGCCCATGGAGAGGTCTGATACGGAGAGGTTCACATGATTCGCGAAATTCTGAAAATGGGCGATCCTCGCCTGTTGCGCATCGCCCCGCTGGTGCCAGCGGCGATGCTCGGCAGCACCGAGCTCGACGCCCTGATCGCCGACATGTTCGACACCATGCACGCGGCCGATGGCGTCGGCCTGGCGGCGCCGCAGATCGGCGTCGACCTGCAACTGGTGATCTTCGGCTTCGAGCACTCCGAGCGGTACCCCGACGCGCCTGAAGTGCCGCGCACGATCCTGCTCAATCCGGTGATCACTCCGCTCTCGCACGACATGGAGGAGGGCTGGGAAGGCTGCCTGTCGGTGCCCGGCCTGCGCGGCGCGGTCAATCGCTACAGCCTGATCCGCTACGAGGGCATCGACCCGCAGGGCGCGCGCATCGAGCGCACCGCCGACGGCTTCCACGCCCGCGTGGTGCAGCACGAGTGCGACCACCTGATCGGCCGGCTGTATCCGACGCGGATCACCGACCTGAGCAAATTCGGCTATACCGATGTGCTCTTTCCCGGCCAGGACCTCGGAGACGACTGACATGCGCGCGATCTGGAACAACACCGTGCTTGCCCAGAGCGATGACACCGTGGTGGTTGAAAACAACCACTACTTTCCCGCGGCATCACTGCGGCGCGAGCACTTTCGCGGCAGCGATCACCGCAGCATCTGCCCGTGGAAGGGCACGGCCAGCTATTACGACGTGGTGGTCGGCGACGCGGTGAATGCCAACGCGGCGTGGTACTACCCGGAACCGAAGGAAGCCGCGGCGCAGATCAAGGGGCGCGTGGCGTTCTGGAAAGGCGTGAGCGTGGTGGCCTGAAAGCGCCGTTGCCGTCAGCCCGGCACTCACCGATGCTGCGGCTCGCCATCCCGAGCGCCGTCATCCATCCAAGCCGCGCCGCACCGGGCCAGCGCCGCCGCCCGCAATCCCGGCATCGATCTGCTGCGTGGCCTGTCGATCCTGCTGGTGCGGTTCAACCACCTTGGCCTGCGCATTCCATTGAAACGGACCGCCCTGGCTGACGTCCTGCCGGCATGGTTCCTGAGCTGCCTGAACGACAACGGTTACCTCAGCCACATATTCGTGGTGTTCGCGCTGGTGCGGGTGTACCGGTTGGCCGGCGGCGACGTGCGCTGGGGTTTCCTTTGGTACCTGCTGGCCTTGCCGTTGTGCTGGCTGCTGGGGACGTTGATCGAGCACTGGCTGTCGGCGCCGTGCAAGCGCTGGTTGCGCGCGCGCCTGACCCGGTCATCGCTTGTCGATGCCGTAACCATGGCGCCGGCTGGCCAAGGCGGCACGCCGCCATGAGGTCGGCTGCGTCACGAGTGGCCACAACGGTTGAACTCCCGGTGGCGTAAGCTGGCCGAGGGCGATCCTTCGTCCGGGAGATGTTCGGTGAAGAAAGAAGACGAAACCCACATGCAGAT
>JAJXYE010000371.1 GCA_021780735.1 Pseudomonadota bacterium
AGCCGGCCTGGTGAACCCGGCTGATGGTGATCCGGCGGATTCCCGACCATGAGCAGCGCAGGCAGCGGCCGGGTCAGAGCTTGCCATGAAAGCCTATTATGCCCGTTAGGCCATTCCCGTCGCGCGCTGTGGCGCCAACCCCCAGCCGTCCGACATGAGCATGCACGTTTTCCAATGTCGCCAATCGCCAATTTTTCCGGAGTGGGCACATGCGTGCGGTCGATCGGCTGCAGCGGGCCGTGGGAGTCCGGCTGAACGACCCTGGTATATCAACGGCGCGGTGGCAAGCCTGCGCCACTGTCTGAGGCCTGCACCTGGACTGTTTGTGGATCGGCTCAAACTGGGCATCTTGCTGGAACAGCTCGGGCACGCCCACGCAGGGCTGGTGGCTTGTTTCGTTGCCGTCCGCACCGCCCAGGTGCATGGGCGCTGAATGAGCGACGCCCATACCGCTGCAGATTTGCGTGACGTCGTGAAGTGCGCGACGGCATACGTCGATCGCGAACGCTACCGCGTTACGGCAGCGGGGAACTGGCCCGTGCGGAACGCCGCCTGGCGATCTGGCGGGGCGTGTAGCCGGTGAATATCCCCGATCCCCGCCCACTGCCGATGTTTCACTTTTCTGCGGACGTGCCCCGTCGGTCTTGCCAACGGCGCGAACGATTTCCGTGGCTGGATGCGCTGGAGGATGCCATGGCGACTGTCCGCGCTGAACCCGGCCCGCCACCGCGGCCTGAAGATGATCATTTGTAACCGGCCGGGCGCGTCGACGTCGCACCGGTCTCCCCGCGGGCGCGCCCGGATCATCGTTTCAGTAACGTGGCACCCCGGCATCCACCTCGCGCGCCCAAGCGTCCATGCCGCCCTCCACGTTGAAGACGTTGCTGAAGCCGTGCGCGGCGAAGCGCTCGGCCATGCCGCGACTGGAGACACCGTGGTGGCAGATGAAGGCGAGCGGGGTGTCCTTGGGCAGGCCGGCAAGGCTCTCGTAGCCCTCGTCCTCCAGCACCCGTGCCTGAGCCAGTGGCGCGGCCTGGGCGCGACCGGCGGCCGGGCGCACGTCGATCAGGGTGACGTCGCCGGCGGCCAGCCGCGTCTGCAGTTCCTGCACGCTGAGTGACTTGATCTCCTGTGCGCCCGGGAATTTCAGGCTCAGACCCTCACCCTGCACGGTGGACACCCAGTCGATCACGATGCCCCGGGCGCGCTGGGCACTGGCGGGGTCGAAATGCACCTCCAGGCCGTTTGCGTGCGCCACGATGTCGTACTCGCCGGCCGGCGCCAACTGGAATCCGGCGCTGTGATCCGGACCGATTTCCAGGTGCAGCGCCACGCCTTGCGCGCTCGCCGTGCCCTGGCGGATCGCCTCGGCGGCGGCATCGGTGATGGTGATCACAGGTGGGGTGCGATCCGGTGCGGCGACGCCGAACAGCGCGTGCAGTTCGCCGCTGCCATACATCTGGCTGATGATGTCGGCGCCGCCGACCAGCTCGCCTTCGACGTACAGCTGCGGAATGGTCGGCCACTCGCCATAGACCTTGATGCCCTCGCGGATCTCCGGATCCTCCAGCACGTTGACGGTGTGGTATTCCGGCAGCAATTCGTTGAGCGTGTTGGTGGCGGCGGCGGAGAAGCCGCACATCGGCTGTTGCCGGTTGCCCTTCATGAACAGCACCACGCGGTGCTCCCTGAGCAGGGTTTCGATACGTTCGCGGGTGCTGCCGTCAATCGGCTTGGGGT
This sequence comes from Pseudomonadota bacterium, assembly GCA_021780735.1. Lineage (GTDB taxonomy): Bacteria > Pseudomonadota > Gammaproteobacteria > Xanthomonadales > Rhodanobacteraceae > Rhodanobacter. The sequence continues at coordinate 1,741 of JAJXYE010000371.1, forward strand.
CGAGGGACATGGGGAAACTCCGGGCAAAGAGGGCAATGATACGCCTGCCCGAGATGTGGTAATCCGCTGCGCCTTCAAGAGCGCCGTTCAGGCCGCCCGGTGCAGCTCGCTCAGGTCGCGCCGGCACAGGCCCAGCGGGGCCAGCGCCAGGGCGGTGGCGGGCGATGGCCAGACCAGCTCGCGGCTGGCGCGACCCAGCGCGGTGGGCTGCTCGCTCCAGTGCAACAGCTCCATCGCGCCGGTGTGATCCTCGATCAGCGCGGTGCAGTGCTCCACCCAGTCACCATCGTTGAGGTAGAGCACGCCGCCCAGCTCGCGCACATGACCAAAATGGATATGGCCACAGATATGGCCATCGAAGCCGCGTGCGCGTGCATCACGGGCGACCCGCTCCTCGTAGGCGCGGATATAGCTCAGTGCCTTGCCGATACGTGATTTGACGATGATCGACAACGGCAGGTAAGGCAGCTCCAGCCGCTGCCGCAGCGCATGCACGCGGCGATTGCTCCAGCAGATGAAGCGGTGCATGGCCTCGCCCACCAGCAGCAGCCAGCGGCGGCCGAGCTGCTCGGGGTCGAATTCGTCGCCGTGGCTTACACGGTAGCGACGGCCATCGGCGCCGACATGCACCGCATCGAGTTCGACCCGCACACCGGCGAGTTTCTGTCCGTGCAGCACGCGCAGCGGCGCATCGTGGTTGCCGGGGATATAGATCACCTCGACCCCGCATCGGGCCAGCCGGCCTATTTCGGCAAGCACGGCGCTATGGGTGGCGTGCCACCAGTGGCGCTTGGCCAGCGCTTCCAGGTCGATGATGTCGCCGACCAGATAGAGTTTTTCGCAATGCAGCTGGCGCAGGAAGTCGAGCAGGTAGGTCGCCTTGCAGTCAGCGGTGCCCAGGTGCACATCGGAGATGAAGGCGGTGCGGCACTGGAACGTCTTCATGGCGCGGATTCCCGGTGGTGGCCGGGATCGCAGTATGCAAGCGGCAAATCACCGCTTGATGGCGAACACGTTGCAGCCGCGTTGCCGCGTCGGCCTGCCAGTCAGCGGGTTGAATGCAGGGCGACGCGCACCACCGGCTCGATCAACTCGGTCCACAAGCCGTATTGGGCTGCCGCGGGATGCAGGCCGTCGGCGGCGAGCAGGTCGGGGTGTTGGCGCGAGACGCCGGTGATGTCGACGAAGTGGGCGCCTGCGTCACGGCTGGCCTGCGCCGCGATCGCGTTGTAGGCATCGAGTTCGCGGCCGACGAGGGCGGGATCCCGGCCCTGTTCGCGCGCAAAGCGGGTGACGCCCCAATCGGGAATCGAGACCACCACGACCCGTCCGGGACGCCCGCGCGCCAGCTGGATTGCCCGTGCCAGCAGGCCCGCGAACTGCTCGCGGTAGTCCGCGGCACTGCGTCCGCGGTACTGATTGTTGACGCCGATCTGCAGGGTGACCAGGTCGTAGCCCGGTGCCAGCGCAGCTTCATCCATGCCCTGCGCCAGCTCGTCGGTGGTCCAGCCCGTGACCGCCACGATGCGCGGGTCGCCGGGCGCCAGGCCGGCCTGGCGCAGCCGCTGTACCAGCACCTCCGGCCAGCATGCATCCGCGGCCACGGCTTCGCCGATCGTGTAGGAGTCGCCGAGCGCGAGGTAAGGCAGCTCTTGCGGCACAGACGTCATCGCCGGCTGCCGGCTTCAGGCCACGGCGGCAATGGCACCGGACGGCTGCTGTGCCATCCGTGTCAGCACCCGTTCGATCCGCACAAACACCTCGTGCAGCTGTGCCGGTGGCGGCAGCAGGGTCAGCCGGAAATGGCGACTTCGCGGCACATTGAAACTGCTGCCAGGTACCACCAGCACCGATTCCTCTTCCAGCAGGCGCAACGCGAACGACTCATCGTCGAAGCGCGCGATGCGGTCGGCGCGCACGTGCGGGAAGGCATACAACGCGCCGCCCGGCGTGGCCATCTGCAGGAACTCGCTGGCCGCCACGCCTTGCAGCACGGCACGTCGTGCCTCGTGCAGGCGGCCGCCGGGCGCGGTCAGCGCGCCGATCGTGGCGGCGCTGTGCAGCGCCGGCTCCACTGCCCACTGCGCGGTGACATTGGCACACAGGCGCAGCGCAGCCAGCAACTGCAGCGCATCGCGGTAGTCGGCGGTCTGGGCGGCGTCGCCGGACAGGCTCATCCAGCCGACCCGGTAGCCGCAGGCGCGATGCACCTTGCTCAGTCCGCCGAAGCTCAGGCAGGGCAGCCCGCCGGCAATCTCGGCCAGCGGCTGGAAGATGGCGTCGTCGTAGAGGATCTCGTCGTAGATCTCGTCGCAAAGCAGCAGCAGCCGATGCCGCGCCGCGATCGCCACCAGCTTCTGCAGCAACTCGCGTGGATACACGGCGCCGGTCGGATTGTTCGGATTGATCAGCACCAGGGCCCTGGTGCGTGGTGAAATCAGCGCCTCGATCTCGTCCGGATCGGGCAGGTGACCATTGTCGGCGAGACAGCGGTAGTAGCGCGGACGGCCGCCGTTGAGAATGGTCGCGGCGCTCCACAGCGGGTAATCCGGACTCGGCAGCAATACCTCGTCGCCCGGCTGCAGCAGGGCGCGCAGCGAAAGGTCGATCAACTCGCTGACGCCGTTACCGATGAAGATGCGTTCCGGCTGGACGCCGCGGGCGCCTCGCGCGCGCTGCTGCGCCGCGATCGCTTCGCGCGCCA
>JAJXYE010000399.1 GCA_021780735.1 Pseudomonadota bacterium
GCGCTCCTCGCTGACCTCGGTGCGTGGGCGCGGGGCATCCTGCTCCAGCAAGGCGCTCTGCCAGCCGTCGTCCTCTGCCTGGTGGCGGATGTTTTCGAAGCGGCCTTGCGGATTGGAGGCGGCGCCGCGACCTTTCAGCAAGCGTATCCCTGACAACGGTTCGGAAGAGGGCGACGAGTCATCCATCGGGGCAGTGTCCCGCGCCGATGTCTCAGCCGCCGCGACATCATTGGAAGCTGTGACGCAAGCTGCGCCGTGCGCACGGCGCCAGCGCTATGATGCGCCCGTGCGGCCGCAGCCGGCGGCCTGTTCTGACTTGCGGGGACTCCTTCATGCGCTGGTTGCTGCTTGCCTTCACGCTGATCGCGTTCGTGCTGTGCTTCACCCGCCACAGCCCCGGTGCCTGGGGCTTGTGGATGTTGCTGGGGCTGATCGGCGTATTCGCCACCACGCTGGCGTTTGCGCAAGCGCGCATCGCCGGCAACGCCCGCGACGACAGCCTCTCCGAATACGACCTGATGCGCCTGCGCGAAGGCAAGCCCCCACTCAGGGACGCGCCGCCCGAGCAATAGCTCCACCCGGGCAGAGGGCAAGCGAGCGGCGGGGAAAACGCCCGAGCACGCGGTGTTACTGCCCCAACTGCTCGATCATCGCCTCGCGCATCAGGTATTTCTGCACCTTGCCGGTCACCGTCATCGGAAACGCATCGACGAAGCGCACGTAGTGCGGCACCTTGTAATAGGCGAGGTGGTGGCGGCAGTAGTCCTGGATCTCGGCCACCGTGGCGCTGCTTCCTTCGCGCAGCTGAACCCACGCGCAGAGCTGCTCGCCGAACTTCGCGTCGGGTACGCCGAATACCTGCACGTCCTGCACCTTCGGATGGGTGTAGAGGAATTCCTCGATCTCGCGCGGGTACACGTTTTCGCCGCCGCGGATGACCATGTCCTTGAGCCGGCCGACGATGCTGCAGTAGCCCTCCTCGTCGATCACCGCCAGATCGCCGGTGTGCATCCAGCCCCCGGCGTCGATCACTTCGCGGGTGCGAGCCTCGTCGTCCCAGTAACCCAGCATCACCGAATAACCGCGCGTGCACAGTTCGCCGGGCACGCCGCGTGGCACCACCCGGCCCTGTTCGTCGACGAGCTTCACCTCGAGCTGCGGATGGATCCGCCCGACACTGCCGACGCGGCGCTCGAGCGGATCATCGGGCACCGTCTGGAAACTCACCGGGCTGGTCTCGGTCATGCCATAGGCGATGGTGACCTGCGCCATGTGCATCTCGTTGACTACCCGGCGCATCACCTCGATCGGACAGGGCGAACCGGCCATGATGCCGGTGCGCAGGCTGCCCAGGTCGAAGCGGCGGAACTCGGGGTGTTCCAGCTCGGCGATGAACATCGTGGGCACGCCGTGCAGGCCGGTGCAACGTTCCTCCGCCACCGTTTCCAGCGTGGCCAGCGCGTCGAAGCCCTCGCCCGGAATCACCATGCAGGCGCCATGGGTGACACAGGCGAGGTTGCCCAGCACCATGCCGAAGCAGTGATAGAACGGCACCGGGATGCACAGCCGATCCTGCTCGGTGAGGCGCATCGCCTGGCCGATGAAGTACGCATTGTTGATGATGTTGTGGTGGGTCAGCGTGGCACCCTTGGGCGCACCGGTGGTGCCGGACGTGAACTGGATATTCACCGGGTCATCGAAGCCCAGCTCCGCTTCCACGGCATGCAGCTGCGCCAGTGCCGCGGCATCACCGAGCGCGACCAGTTGCTGCCAGCTGCGGGTACCCGCCGCCGGGGCTTCATCGAGCAGAATCACCTCGCGCAGATCGGGCAGGCGCGCCGCGTTCAATCCACCCGGCACGCTGTCAGCGAGTTCCGGCGCCAGCTCGCCCAGCATGTCCAGGTAGTGCGAGGTCTTGAAGCGGCGCGGCAGCACCAGCGCACGGCAGGCCACCTTGTTGAGCGAGTATTCCAGCTCGTGCGTGCGGTAGGCAGGATTGATGTTGACCAGGATCAGCCCGGCCTTGGGCACCGCAAACTGCAGCACCACCCATTCGGCCCGATTCGCCGACCAGATGCCGACGCGATCCCCGCGTCGCAGGCCCAGCGCCAGCATTCCGGCGGCAACGCGTTCCACCTCGGCGTGGAACTGGCGGTAGCTCAGCCGCACGTTCTGCGCGCGCACTACCAGCGCCGGCCGATCCGGAAAGGCCGCCGCGATGCGATCGATCAGCGAACCCAGGGTGTCGCCCAGCAAGGGCTGCGCGCTGGCACCGTGGACATAGCTTGGTGGGGCACTCATGCCAATCTCCCGCAGCTGACGCCTGGACTCCGACAGTCAGCATAGCGTTTGCGTGGGCAATCGCGGTCGGCAGGGCGTCGGTGGGGCTGCACGCGCGAGCGCGAACTCTCGCGATCACCTCGCGACGCGCCACGGCACGATGTCTCGCGACGCCTTCGCCATACACGGGTGGTCGAGGTGCCGCTCACTTTCTGCTCATCGGTACGAACGAAAACGCAGCCGCCAGGGCCGCTGCGTTTTGCGTGGCGCCGGCAAGCGCCGGCCGGATCGGTTCCGCCGCGATCAAACTCAGAAGTGGTACAGCCCGCTGAGGCTGAGCTGGTTGCCACTGGTCGAGATGCGGTTGATGCCATCGCTGGTGGAATCGAGCGTGTCGTACATCCACTGCACGCCCAGCTCATAGGCACCGGCGCTGTAAATCAGGTTCAGTGCCGTCTGACGATTTTCGAGGCGACCGACGGATCCGTGGCCGAGCCAGGTGATCACGTCATGCGTATTCGGCTTGCTGAATCCGTAGACGACGTTGGTGCTCCAGTTCGGCGTGAATTGGTAGCCGGCCTGCACAAAGCCCCCCATCTCCTTGATGTCGCCGAACTGGACCAGGCCGCCGAAAAGCTGGCCCAGACCCCGGCCGGTGTAGACGTTGCCCTTGAACATCCAGGCGCCCGGATGCCAGCTGCCGCCAAGCTCGACACCTTCACTGGTGATGCTGCTCTTGATCGGGGTCGGCGCCGTGCCATCCACGCCGGTCAGATCCACCTTGCTGTAATGCCCCGCGGCGTAGGCCAGCCAGTCCCTGCCCTGCACATGCAGCCGGGCCTCGAGCTGCGGTTTGAACCCCGCATTGCCGGCGGTCAGGTAGTTGACGTTGTCGCCAGGGCCGCTCCAGTTGCCCTCGAAGGCACCCAGGTCGAGCCGCCACTTCGCGCCGTCTGCCCCATGATTGAGATCCTGCATCCATACCGCGCCGGGGAAGCGCCAGCCGATCATGCCGGTGCCCAGGCCCAGCGGAAACGCGATGTTGGTCAGCGATGTCGTCACATTGTCGATCGGGAACATCAGATCCCACTGCTGACCGATTCGCACCGTGCTGCCGCTTTCCGGATTGGTCAGATCCATGTAGGCCTGACGCAGTCGCGGTATCGGCTGCTGCTGGCTATAGGCGCCGGTGCCGTTGTAACCGCCATAGAAGTCCATCTCGATATGGCCGCCGCCGCCCCAGTTGCCGGCAAACTTGGCTCCCTTGAGATCGAACCACAGGCGGGTGTTCTGTACATCGAAACCACTGAGCGAGCCTTTGGAACCGGGCACCGGGAACTCGGCGTTCGTGCCATTGCCGAAGACGAAGCTCTTGTTCTGGCTGAAGGCGGTGGCGCTGATGAATCCGTGCAACGCCACCGAGACGCCTGGCGCGCTGGTGAAGACCGGCGTGGCCGGCGCCGGAGCCACGGCCGGGCTCGCCGGTGCCGTTTGCTGCGCCGGGCGATTTTCCAGCTTCGCCAGGCTATCGCGCAGCGCCTGCAGATCCGCCTGCTGCTGGTTGAGTTGCTGCTGCTGCTTCTCGACCAGCCTGGTCAGCGCCTCGACCTGATCCTGCCTGCTCGTGGATCGGGCAAGGGTCGGAGTCGTTACGACGAGACCCATGGCCACGGCGAGAGCGCAGAACAACGTGTTTCGTTTCATGGCAGTCATCCCCTCATTGATTGAATCAGCACCCGTCGTGCACTCGACCACCGTCTCGACGAGACCGTCCGACAGCGTGCGTGGCTGCGAACAGGCTACATCCGTGCACGCAGTTTTCGGAAGCGCAAAGCGCACGAATTCCATAAGACTTTGGTAGTACATCATGATGAAAACAAAGGAAAACTGTTGTTGAAGCCGGAGCCGATGACGGTGCCTATCCGAGCATTGCAACGGCCGTCTGGACGTCCATATATTTCAATTTTCCGATTGCATCGTCCCGCTCATGGAACGATCGGCCAGGCGCCGTTCAGGCGGTGTTCGCCGCAGTGGCCTTCGTCCCGTGCAGGAACCGCTACTGATCCATCACGACAGCTCCACATCGCAAGGCCAACCCTGAGTGCCACCACGGCAGGCTGACGTCAGCTCGACGCCATCTGCCGCACGGCCGAGG
>JAJXYE010000285.1 GCA_021780735.1 Pseudomonadota bacterium
ATAGAGCGGCAGGGCGGTGATGATGACTTCCTCGCCCTCGCGCAGCACCGATCCGATCCAGGTGCGGGCCTGCAGCATGTTGGCGACCATGTTGCCGTGGCTGAGCATGGCGCCCTTGGCCACCCCGGTGGTGCCGCCGGTGTACTGCAGGAAGGCCAGGTCGTCGTGACCGAGCACGACCTGCGGGCGCGGCTGCGTGGCGCCCAGCGCCAGCGCCTGGCGCAGCGTGACGGCGCCGTCGATATGCCAGGCCGGCACCAGCTTCTTGACGTGGCGCACCACCAGATCGACCAGCGTGCCCTTGAGCGCGCCGAGCATCTCGCCCATGCTGGTGACTACCACATGTCGCACGTCGCTACGCGCGAGAACCTGCTGCAGCACGCCGGCGAAGTTCTCCAGCACCACGATGGCCTTGGCACCGGAATCCTTGAGCTGATGCTCCAACTCACGCGCGGTGTATAGCGGATTCGTGTTCACCACCACCAGGCCGGCGCGCAACGCGCCGAAAAGCGCGACCGGATACTGCAGCAGATTGGGCAGCATGATGGCGATGCGATCGCCCTTGACCAGCCCCAGCGTGCCGGCGAGATAGCCGGCGAACTGCGCGCTGAGGCGATCGATCTCGACGTAGGTCAGCGTCTTGCCGAAGTTGCCATAGGCGGGTCGCGAGGCGAAGCGCCGGCAGGACTCGTCGATCACCGCCACGATCGACGCGTATTGACCGAGGTCCACTTCAGGGGCAACGCCGTCCGGGTAGTGCTTCAGCCAGGGACGATCGGCAGCCATGGGATCCTCGTGTTGGCGGGCGGGCGCCGGGCGCATGCCGCATGGCTCGATTGCAGCATGGCCGTGAAGCCGCGGGCAAGGGGCAGCGCGCCATCCGCCACGCGCACAGCATGCGAAAGACTTACGCCGACCATGACTTATGGCAGGGTCGGGGAACCTCGCCGGTGACGCCCTCTCTAATCCGGACTGCGCCGATCATCGCGCGCAACCCGCTCGAAGGAGACCGTCTTGAAGCTGCAACGCAAGATCCTGCCCCTGCTGCTGGCCGCCAGCCTGCTGCCTGTCGTCGCCTACGCAGCCGATTCCACAGCAACCCCCGAAGCCAAGAGCGAGGCGCATGCCGCGCCGGTGCCGAAGCAACGCGAGGTGGTCACCCACGGCAGCGTGCGCATCGGCAACCAGGACATCCGCTACACCGCCACCGCCGGCACCATCCTGCTGCGCAACGACAAGAACGAGCCGGTGGCCAGCATGTTCTACGTGGCCTACACCAAGGACGGCGTGCGCGATCCGGCCAAGCGGCCGATCACGTTTCTGTACAACGGCGGGCCCGGATCGTCGTCGATCTGGCTGCACTTGGGCGGCCTCGGCCCGATGAAGGTGGCGCTCAACAACGCCGGCGCCACGCCGCCCGCGCCGTACGCCATCGTGCCCAACCACGACAGCCTGCTGGATGCCAGCGATCTGGTGTTCATCGATGCCGTGGGCACCGGCTACAGCCATGTGGTGGGCAAGGGCACCGACAAGATGTTCTGGGGCGTGGATCAGGACGTGAAATCCTTCGGCCAGTTCATCCAGCGCTACCTGACGCAGTTCAACCGCTGGAACTCGCCCAAGTTCCTGCTGGGCGAGAGCTACGGCACCACGCGCTCCGCCGCGCTGTCCGAGTATCTGCAGGACCAGGGCATCAGCGTCAACGGCGTGATCCTGCAGTCCTCCATCCTCAATTACGGCCTGTTGATGCCGGGCTCGGACGCCAAGTACGAGCTGTACCTGCCCACCTACACCGCGCTGGCCTGGTACCACCACAAGCTGCCGGGCAACCCCGGCAACGACCTGCCGGCGCTGCTGGCCAAAGTGCAGTCTTTCGCGTTGGGGCCGTACGCGCAGGCACTGGCGCAGGGTGACAACCTGCCGGCAGCGCAACGCGACGCCATCGCCGAGCAGCTGCACCAGTACACCGGACTGCCGGTCGCGTACATCAAGCGCGCCAACCTGCGCGTCGAGGCCAGCAATTTCCGCAAGGAACTGATGCTGCCCGAGCGCGAAAGCATCGGCCGCTACGACGGCCGCTACGCGGGGCTGGACATCAATGCCATCGGCTCGACGCCCGATTTCGATCCCTCCGACCAGTTCGTTTCGCCGGGCTTCACCACCGCCTTCAACTGGTATATCGACAACATGCTGAAGTACCACTCGCAGCGGCCGTACAAGGTGATGAACGACAAGACCATCGGCGAGTGGGACTGGCATCACGCCGTGCCGGGCTCGGGCTGGAAGCTGCCGCTGCCTTACGTGGCCGGCGATCTGGGCGCTGCGCTGCGCAAGAATCCCTACCTGCGCGTGCTCTCGGCCAACGGTTATTTCGATCTGGCCACGCCGTATTTCGCCACCGAGTACGACCTCGATCACATGATGCTGGAGCCGAAGCTGCGCAGCCACGTCGAGTTCGCCTTCTACGACTCGGGCCACATGATCTACCTCAACCCGCAGGCGCTCAGCGCGTATCACGCCGATCTCGACCGTTTCTACCGCAGCACGTTGGCGGTTGACGCTGCCGGCGAGAAGCAGTAATCAGGTACGCGACCGCGCGGGTTTGCCCGCGCGGTCAACCAGTACCGAGCGGCGGCGTTACTCCAGGAGGGGCTGACTGGAGACTTGGCTTGAAACGTATCTTCGTTGTGGGTTGTCCGCGCTCCGGCACCACCGTGGTGCAGGCGCTGATCGCCCGTCATCCGGAAGTCTGCACGCTGCCGGAGACCGATTTTTTCGAGGCCTTGTACGGTGGCACCCATGCCCGCTGGGGCGATCCCTACGCCGGCAAGGGCCGGCGCTGGTATCACCGGCGCATGAATCTGGCGCAGTCGCGCGGGCGCCGTTGCCTGCGCACGCTCGAGCGCCAGAACCAGCTGATCCTGCGTCGGCCGGCGCCCTGGCGGGCGCATTCCTGTGCACGCCGCTTCGTATCGATGCTGGATGCCGTGGCAGCGCGTGCGCAGTGCAGCGCCTGGATCGAAAAGACGCCGCAACATCTGCTGTATCTCGACGAGATCATCGCGGCGGTGCCGGACGCGCGTTTCGTGCATGTCATCCGTTCCGGGCGCGACGTGCTGGCCTCGATCATCGATGCCGATCTGCACCAGCCGTGGCCGGATTTCGCGGGCGGCGTGGTGACCTGGGCGCGGCGTTGGAACCGGGCCTTGTCCATCTCGCTGAACTATCGCGAGCATCCGCGGCACTTTCTGCTGTGCCTGGAGGATCTGACGCGCGATTTCGACGGTACCTGGCGCGCGCTTCGCGACTTTCTCGAGCTGGACCCGGCACAGCCGCTGCTGGCGCAGCCTGGCAGCCGCGTCAGCAGTGTCGATCACGCGCCCTGGCGTCGCCGCGAAAACAGTGGCCTGGTGGGAACGCCCGAACGCAAATACGAACGGCTGTTCGGCCCGGACACGCGCAACTGGATCGAGTCGACGCTATGCGATTACGCCAGCGCGCGCCGGCAGATCGGGACGCCCGAACAGCAGTTGCGGGTTTCGATGAGTTGAGGCGTAGCCCCCGGCACGGCATGCCGGAGGCCACGCGGTTTCAAACGGTTTTCTTGGTGGCGAGCTGGCGCAGCACGTAGGGCAGGATGCCGCCGTGGCGAAAGAACTCGCGTTCCTTGGGCGTCAGCAGCAGCACCCGCACCTGGAAGCGCTTCTCGCCGCCTTCGCCCTGGGCGATCACCGTGGCTTCGCGCGCGTCGGGTTGTTCGAAGCCGACGATGGCATAGCTCTCGCGGCCGGTCAGCCCGAGGGACTGCGCGTTTTCGCCGGGCTTGAATTGCAGCGGCAGCACGCCCATGCCCACCAGGTTGGAGCGGTGGATACGCTCGAAGCTCTCGGCGATCACCGCCTTGACGCCTAGCAGCAGCGTGCCCTTGGCTGCCCAGTCGCGCGAGGAACCGGTGCCGTATTCCTTGCCCGCGATTACGATCAGCGGCGTCTTCTCGGCCTGGTACTGCATGGCGGCGTCGTAGATCGCCATTTGCGTGTTGCTGGGTATGTGCAGGGTGTAGCCGCCCTCGACGCCGTCCAGCATCAGGTTCCTGATGCGGATGTTGGCGAAGGTGCCGCGCACCATCACCGCGTCGTTGCCGCGGCGCGAGCCGTAGGAATTGAAGTCCACGGGCTGCACGCCATGCTCGATCAGATAACGCCCCGCCGGCGAGTCCTTCCGGATGTTGCCGGCCGGGGAAATATGGTCGGTGGTGATCGAATCGCCGAACAGCCCCAGGCAGCGCGCACCCTGGATGGCGGTCACGGTGCCCGGTTGCATGCCCATGCCCTCGAAATAGGGGGGGTTCTTGATGTAGGTCGAGGCGTCCCAGCGGTACAACTCGCCGGCTGGCGCGGCGACGGCGTTCCAGCGGCTGTCGCCGGCAAA
>JAJXYE010000099.1 GCA_021780735.1 Pseudomonadota bacterium
GCGGCGGCCGAGGCGTATCGTCATGTCGATCACCTCCTCGATCGTCGGCAATGAAAATCCGGGATGACCGAGCACGTGGCTGCGGCCCGGCTCGTGGCATACCACGAACACATCGGGCTGGCTGCCGTGCAGAAGCCCGAGCGATACGCCCGCGTAGGCCGGGTGGAACAACGAGCCCTGCCCTTCGATCACGTCCCAATGCCCCGGCGACGCGGCGGGACTCAACATTTCAGCAGCACCGGCCTCGAAATCGGCGATCACCGCATCCATCGGCATGCCGCCGCCGGCAATCAGGATGCCGGTTTGTCCGGTCGCGCGAAAGTCGACCGCAGCGCCACGCGCAACCATGGCGCGGGCCAGCGCCAGCGCCGTGTATTTCTTGCCCAGCGCGCAGTCGGTACCGACTGTGAGCAGGCGCATGCCGGGTCGCTTGATGCCACAAGCGACAGGAATATCTCGCGGTGGCAAACGGACATCGATCAGGCGCCTGTGCAGACGCTCGGCAGCGGCAGCGAGCTGCGGAATGTCAGTCAGGCGCCGGTGCATGCCGCTGATGATGTCGAGGCCTGCTTCCATGGCTTCGACCAGGGTGTCGATCCAGCTGGCGGGGATGAAGCCACCCGCATTGGCCACGCCAATGACCAGGGCTCGCGCTCCGCGCTCGCGCGCCTGAGCTGGTGTCAGCCTCGTCAGGCCGGTGCTTACCGTCGCGCCGCACGACCATTCGCCGACACAGCGTTCCGCCGCCCAGTCGCGCAGGCCGAATGCCGTTTTGGCGTAGCCCGGCTCGGTCGTGTCGCCAAGAAACAGCAGGTAGGGTTGCGGCAACTCGCTCAGGCGCGAATCCGTGGAAGAAAGAAGCGTACTCATGCGGCCTGGTTCCTGATGATTCTCCGCCGGATATCGCGTCGACATCGACGCGGATGCTGCCCGCGCAAGTCTTCTATCGAGTGGCATTCACCGGCGTGAAGTGCAGATCCTGGTAATCCCAGCTGAAATCGGCGACAGGTGAGACTGCCTTCATGGTCATGTGATCAATGCTGCCGTCGGGCTTCAGCGCGAACGTGACGAAGGCGTCTTCCACATCCGCCAGCGCCCAGTGCGTACGGAACGTGTCGTACTGGACATGCTCCAGCGTCCCGTGCATGCCGGGTGATCGGTCGAAACTGATTTGCAACGTGTCCTTGCCAGCCTTGCCCGCCGTGACCGTCGCGGTGCCGTACCACGGATCGCGGTACACACCGGCGTAGCCAGGCAGCGGCAATGACGGACCGCGCTCGGCATGGCTCGTGGCGTGACGCGCCTGCAGTGCCGCCACGGCAGCGGTATTGAGTCCGTCGAAATACCGCTTGTAGTTCGCGATCCAGTCAGGCGAAGGCAGCCCCAGCAGGGCATCGAGCAAATGCTCGCGCATGGCAAACAGCGTGCCGACATCCTCGGAGTTGAGCATGATCGCGAAAGCGGCGTGCCGTTCCGGAACGATCACCACAGCCGATACGCCACCCAGCACGCCACCGAGGTGGGTGATGATCTTGTGCCCGCGGTAGTCCTGCACTTCGAGGCCCAGCGCATAGGCCTCGAATTGCGGCTGCGCCAGCGCCAGCGCCGTCGGTTCAGGCTCGATGGGAATCAGCGTGTGCGGTGTCCAGAGGGCCAGTGCAGCGGCCTCGCTGAACACCCGTTTGCCGTCTTCCAGCGCGCCATGACGCAACTGCAGCTGCAACCAGCGCCCCATATCCGACGCGCTGACCTGCAGGGCGCCGGCCGCCGCGAATACGTTGCCGGTCATGACCGTGGTCAGAACCTGCTGCCTGCCAACGCCGCGCACCGGCGTGGAATTCTTCGCATGCAGCGATACCTCGTCACCCGGACGGGCATCGATGCTGGTCTGGGTATCGCGCATGCGCAAGGGATCGAGGATGTGCTGCTGAACGAAATTCTCCCAACGCTGGCCCGACACCGCCTCGATCAATTGACCGGCGACGACGTACAGCACATTGTCGTAATCGTAGTCGGCACGAAACGAATGGGCCGGTTTGAGAAAGCGAATGTCATGCACCAGCTCCGCACGCGTGCGGTTCGTGGTGGGGAACATCATCAGGTCGCCCTCGCCCAGACCCAGCCCGCTGCGATGTACCAGCAGGTCGGTCACCGTCATCTCGCTTGATGCGTAGGCGTCGTACATGCGAAAGCCGGGCAGCTTGTCGACCACGCGGTCATCCCAGTGCAGCTTGCCCTGGTCGACCAGGATCGCCAGTGCCGCGGTGGTGAAGGCCTTGGTGTTCGAGCCGATCGGGAAGATGGTATGGGCATCCACCCTGGCCGTGCCACCAAGCTTGCGCACGCCGTAGGTGTGCGTGGTGGTCTTGTCACCGTCGACGATGACCACCGCCATGCCCGGCGTGCCGAAGGCCTGCATCGCCTGCCGGGCGAAATGATCCAGCCCGGAGACCGGCGCCGATGCAGCTGGCATGGTGGCCGACACGTGCCAGGACACCAGGATGGTCAGCACCGTGACTGCGGCCTTGCACCAGCGGCCGGAGGCACCGCGCAAGCGGCGGGTTTCGTGACCTGTGCAGATCATCAATCGTTCTCCCTTTTCAATGCCGTTGCCGATACGAGGCAACCACAGCTGCGGTGTTGCCGGTGAACTCAATTCCGGCGTTTGCCACGAGGCTTGCCGGCAGCGGCCTTCGCCACTCCGGCGGCGCGTGACTTGGCGGAAGCACCGGACTCTCTCGCCTTTGGCGCAGGGGCTTCGACGTAACCCACCAGCTTCTGCCGCAACTGCGTGATGTCACCGATGCGATCGAACATGTCGCCCTGTTCGCGGCTCACCGCGCCAATCAGCAGGCTCAACAGACTGTTGGCCGCCGTGAAGTTGTGCCAGGGCCGCTCCATGTCCGCGGGCAGCATCAGTACATTGTCGGTGAGCTGGCGCGCCCAGTAGCACTGGCTGTCCGTGATGATGGCCAGCGGAATTCCGCGTGCGACCGCCTCCTCGGCCAGAATGCGGAAATGCCGCGAGTAGCGCCGAAAATCGATCAGCAGCACACAGCTCTTTTCGGTGGAATCCAGCAGCAGGTCGGCATAGGCGCCGTCCAGCCCCTCGTCGAATCTCGTGCGCGGCTTGACGTGCTGCATCAGGCTGGCAAAACCCAGACCGAGGAAGCGACCCTGGTGGAAGCTGGCGACCGAGACGCGATCGGCGTCCGCCAGCATCCTGACGATGGACTTCCATTCCGCGGTGCGGGTCAGCGCGTGTGCTGTCGTCACGCCACGAATCTCCGCCTTGAGGCTTTCCGACATCGAGGCGGAATCCCCGGCCTGGTCGGGGTTCTTGTACAACTGCAACCAGGGTGCACCGCCGCGCAGTTCCTTCTTCAATGCGTTGAGACCGGCGTAACCGAGCGTACGCAGGAAGCGCCCCACCGTCATCGGGCTGACACCCACGCGTCGCCCCAGCGACGCGGCGGTCTCGAACGGGAGTCCGCTGATGTTGTGCAGGAGATAGGCGGCAATCTTCTGCTCGGACGTGGTAAACGTTTCCCAGCGGCTTTTCAGTTTGCCTTGCAAATCCCTGATCATTTCATTGCTCATCGGGAAAGCACCACCTTCGTTCCTGCGGTTACATGCATTTTCATGTCGCCCAGGCGACGGCTCAGCATATACAGAAGTATGGCCGACAGGCCGGCGACCGCACCGATCAGGGCAAAGAACCAGCCGTGAGTGAATAGACTCCACAGTGTGCCCAGAGCACCGGCAAGCAGGTTGCCGAAGAAGCCGGCAAAGAACCATGTGGCGATGCTGGTGGCGCGAAACCCCTCAGGCGCCAGTCGCCCGAACAGCGCCAGCCCGGTCGGCAGGATGTACAGCTCGCCGATGGTGAAGACGATGAACCAGGCAAACAACCAGACCCAGCTGGCGCGCACACCGCGCGCTTCGCTCCAGGCGGCGACCAGGCCGAGCGCCACATACGAGACGGCAACGATCACGGCGCCGAACGCCATCCTGGCGAGCAATGGCGTCTCGATGCCACGCCGGGCCAGCCTCGCCCAGCGAGCCACCAGCAACGGCGTGAACGCGAACACTGCCAGTGAATTGATCGACTGGAACCAGGTCATCGGTATCACCCAGCCGGACGCCAGCTGCCGGTCGATGCCGGTATCTGCCCACAGTGCGATGGTGTTGCCGTTCTGCTCGTAGGCACCGCGGAAAATCACCACGATCGCAGCGATGCCGATCAGCAGGGCGAAACGATCCCGCGCGGCGCGATCCATCGGTGGCCGTGCCGCCCGGGCAGCGACGCCACGTACTGGCTCCGCCGGCAGGTAGCGGCGACCGGCCAGATAGATCACCAGCGACAGCAGCATGCCGAAGCCGGCCGCGGCGAAGCCCCAGTGCCAGCCAAAAGTCTCACCCAGGGTGCCGCATACAAGCGGCGCCAGGAAGCCCCCGAGATTGATGCCGACGTAGTAGATGTTGTACGCACTCTTGCTGCGCGCGTCCCCATCGCGATAAAGACCTTCGATCTGGCTGGCCAGGCTGGGCAGAAACAGGCCATTGCCCAGCGCGATCATGCACAGCGCCGGATAGAACAGGGCCTCCGACGACATCATGAAATGCCCCAGCGCCATCGCCGAACCGCCGATCACCACGGCGCGGGCCTTGCCCAGCCAGCGGTCCGCGATCATGCCGCCGAAGACGGGAGTGAAATACACGAAGGCCGCGTAGGCACCATAAACCAGCGAGGCATATTCCTGGTCCATGTCCAGGTGCTTGGTCATGTAATAGACCAGGATTGCGCGCATGCCGAAGAAGGAAAACATCTCCCACATTTCGGTCAGGAACAGAACGGTCAAGCCACGCGGATGGCCAAACCAGTTCTTCTCCGCGGATGGATTTGTGGTGAATGACATCACGCGGCGCATTCCCCCGACTGATCGCAGATTTCCACTATGCCGCAACCGTCTGCGCGCCGCCCCACAGTGCATCGGGACACCAGATCCGGCCGTCCTCGTAGCATACCGACGGTACGAAGTCCTCGATCAGGCTGAGCGGCCCATCCAGATCCACCACGTCGCACAGCTGGCCTATCACGAAAGATGGCGCCATCGCCAGCGACGAGCCGCCCATGTTGCCGACCATCAAGGCGAAGCCGAGCTTGCGCGCCTGCGCGGCGATCACCAGTGCCTCGGTGAGGCCGCCGCACTTGTCCAGCTTGATGTTGATCATGTCCACGCGACCGACCATCCTGGCCAGGTCGTGGTGATCCTGCACGCTCTCGTCCGCAGCGATGCGAATCGGCCGCTCAAGACCATCCAGCCAGTCTTCGCTTCCGACCGGGAACGGCTGCTCGACCACATCCACACGCGCTTCCACCAGCGTGGGCAGGATCCGTGCGAACGACTCGCGGCTGAAACCCTGGTTGGCATCCACCATCAACCACACATCCGGACGCGCCCGGCGCACAGCCAGCACGCGCTCCCCGCTGCGGCCGTCGTCGGTGAGCTTGAGCTTGAGTGCATGTGCCTGGGTATACGCCGTGGCGCCTGCGGCCATCTTTTCCGGATCGTCCGCACCCAGCGTGTACGTGGTAAGCAGCGGCTTCGGGGGGGCGAACCCCGCCAACTGCCACACCGGCTGACCGGCCCGCTTGGCTTCCAGATCCCACAAGGCGCAGTCCAGCACGTTGCGCGCGCCGCCAGGCGGCAACAACGACTGCAACGCCTCGCGCGAGATGCCCGCCTCGATCTGCGCGCGCAGCGACTCGATCTGCGCCAACATCGTGACTGGCGTGTCTTGGTGGTAATAGACGCCCTGCGCCTCGCCGCGCCCGACGTTGCCCTGCCCGTCGGTCAACTCGACTATCAGCGCATCGAACGCGGTAAAGGTGTAACCGGTGATGTGAAATGGTGCCTTGATCGCCCAGCTCTTGAGCGTGGCCTGCAGGCGCAGTCGCCCGCCATCATGGATGTTCATGCCTGTTTCCCTGGACGGAGCGCGCGGCGACGGCGATGCGCCGCCGCGCGAATGAGGTCAGTAACGGACGTTGAAGCTGATCATCCCGAACGCCAGGATCAGCCAGGAAAGATAGATCGCCGCCAGCGCCAGCAGGGTCTCGCCCGCCAGCACCCAGCGGCCGCGGCGCGGCGCCATCCAGCTGCGCACGGCATGCACCACCACCGCCAGCGCGCCGATCAGTCCCAGCACACCGAGTACGTAAAGCAAGTACAGCCAGGGCGTCATTCTGCCCTGCAGCAGCATGTCGTCGCTGATCGACGAGGCCACCAGCAAGCTCATCCAGCCGGAAAAATCGACGAACAAGGCGAGCACGCCCAGCCGCGACAACAGGCGCGAACGGAGCTGCGATGCGTCGAGCACCAGCGGACGGCGATAGTGACGGCGCACCCAGCCGCCGACGCCCCAGCTGAGCAGGGCCACGATCAGCAGCAGGAACGACAGACTGGCCCCGAGACTTACCGTACCCATCGAGCGCGCAGCGGACACGCGCTGGAACACGAATACCGGCACCTCGATATCGGTGGCCCAATAGTCGATCTTGCCGTTGGCGTCGGTGACGAACTTCAAGTGCGCGTCGCCGTTGACCTCGCGATAGGTCAACGGTCCCACTTCGCGCCACGACAACGGCTTGCCGGCGTAGTTGGTCCACGGCGACACCACGATGGTGTTGTCGGGCTTTGCCACCACGCTGGCCTGGCCCAGCAGATACAGCGGGCGCAGCGCGCTGTCGTTGCGCCGGCTCGACTCGTACCAGCCGGCAACACGCGCGGCATCGGCCCTGGCCGTGGCAACCGTCGGCTCGTTCGGCGCGGTGTAAGGGAAATAACGGTCGAGGAAAGCCTGGAACACCGCCTTGCGGATCACATGCGCGCCGCCATCGCTGCCGGCGCTGTTGAACGACATGAAGACGCCGACATCTGCATCGAGCATCAGGTGCAGGTCGCTGTGAAATACCTCGGTATCGCCAGCGTGTCCGATGATGCGCTGGCCGTGGCTGTTCTCCTGGTAGAAGCCCAGGTCGAAGCCGTTGAGGCCGGGCGCCGCGGTGTGCTGCAGGCTGTGCATCAGTTCGGCGGTAGTCTGTTTCAGGATTCTGACGTCGCCGAAACGGCCATCCTGCAGCTGGGCGATCATGAAGTTCGCCATGTCGGTGGCCGAACTGCTGAGGGCACCGGCAGGCGCGGGATCCACCGGCTCGAACGCACGTGGCTTGGCGTCGGACGCGCTCTTGTAACCCTTCGACAGCAGCGGCGCCAGGTTCGCCGGCAGCGGCTGCGCGAAGCTGGAGTGGTTCATCTGCAACGGGTCGAAGATGTGCTGCTTGATGTATTCGTCGAAAGGCTGACCGGACACTCGCTGCACGATGTAGCCGGCAAGACCGCAGCCATAGTTGGAGTACGCCACGATCGTGCCCGGCGCAAAGATGCGGGCGGGGATGTGCGACTTCAGGTACTTCTCCAGATTCACGTCGTCGGTGGATGCGGGCAGCAGATCGCGCGCGGTGTCCTCGAAGCCCGCCGTGTGGGTCATGATGTTGCGCAGGGTGATCGGCTTTCCGTCACGAGGCGGGATCCTGAAATCCAGGTATTGATTGATATCGGCATCCAGATCCAGCTTGCCCTGTTCCACCTGCTGCATCACCGCCGTCCACGTGAACAGCTTCGACGTCGAGCCGGGACGGAACAGCGTGGTCTCCGGCGATGGCACGGTCCGCGTCGCGAGATCGGCGTAACCATAGCCCCTCGCAAAGATCACCTTGCCGTCCTTGACCACGCTGATCACTCCACCGGCGACGTCACCCTTCTCCAGGGCGTACGGCACCAGTCCGTCGAAGAACGTCGACAGATCCGCGGTGGTCAGCGCATGGGTGTGATCAGCCGGGCTGGTGACCCCCGGCAGCGTTGACGCGGAGCTCGCCGATGCCGGCAGCGATACCGGCGTCGCCGATGGCGGCACCTGCGCCGCCACCAGGCCGGTGGCCAGGGAGAACAGGAAAGCTGCTGCTGTGTTGGCGAAACGGTTCATGGTCACTCCGACTGCGCTTCAATGATTGATGTTCATCTTCAAGGAACCTGGGCCGGCGACTGCCCGGCGGAAATGCCGATTCAACAGGTTCTGCCGAAATTGCGATCTGACGCCGCGAACACGGCCGGATGCCGCCATCAGGACACTGGCGGCGTCCCGTGGCTCAGAAATTCCTGCTCACCGAAACGCCGATCAAGCGCGGCGTGATGATGGTGGCGTTGTCTTCCATCCGGCCGGTGATCGGATTGAGCTGCGCGGTGCCATCCAGCACGATGCCGCGCTCGTTCGTTGCGTTCTTGACATAGCCGTTGATCTCCCACGGCCCATGGGTCACGCCTGCGCGCAAACCGACGGTGTGGTAGGCCGGAACATTCGTTCGTGCCGTTCCGGTGAACGTGAAATCAGACTTGCGTGCACCCACAAAGACATAGCTGGCGCCGACAAATCCGTCCCAGCCGCCGCCCAGCGAAAAGTCGTAGTCGCCGTTGAGGCTGACATTCCATTTCGGGCTGTAGGGCAGCCGGTCGCCGTTCACGCCGTTGGACGGTGGCGAAGCATCCGCACTCAGGGTGGCGTCGGTGTAAGCCGTGTTCAGAGAGAACTTCAGCCCGCGCACCGGCATGAAGTCGACCGTGAGCTCCAGCCCGCGACTCTTGGCCTGCCCGCCCGCGCTGAGAAAGGTGTAGGGGCTGACGAAGGTGGTCAGCGGGATCTTGGTCCAATCGATGTAGAACGCGGACAGATCCACCATCAGGCGATCATCCAGCGAGGTTGACTTGAGGCCCAGTTCGTAATCCGTCAATCTGGTTGGACTGAAGGTGGGCGATACGCCAGGTATGCCCAGTGGAACCGCATTCGGGCCACCAGGCAGGAAGCCGGAGGCGACACGTGCGTAGAGGAGGGTCGAGTCGTTGATGTGGAAACGGGGCGTCAGCGAGAACGTGGTGCTGCTGTCGGCGGAGTGCGTATCGGTGACAACCGGTGTTGCCGAACCGGTGATCGCGCCGCTCTGGGTCAGGGTGTAATGCTGGCGGTCATGGCTGTAACGCAGGCCGGCTTCCACGTCGAACTTGTCGCTCAGATGCCAGGTAAGGCTGCCATAGACGGCGTATTCGTCATACGTGCTCGGTTGTGAGGTGTTGCCGATCGGCATGCCGAATGGCGAAGGCAGCGGAGCGCCTGTGCCGTAATCGAACGCGTAGATGTCCTGCAACAGGCTGCCGGTCTCATGCGTGGTGAATACGCCCAGCAGCCATTCCAGCTGATCCGACTGCGGGGATTGCAGACGGAGTTCCTGGGTGGCCTTGGTCTGGCGTATCGGCTGCAATTCGCCGATGCCGTAAGGAGGGCCAAGTGGCAGCAGCGGTGTGACGTCGTCGTTTTCGATCGCGTTCAGCGTGCTGTAGCTGCTCGACGCCACCAGTTTCGCCCAGCCGAAATCGCTGTTGAGCGTGGCGTTGTAGAGTCGATAGCGCGCGTCGAACCTGCCGGTACCGGCGCCGATGCGTTGCTGCAGGTCACCATAGACCGGCTTGTACGTGACGGGATCCAGCGCCTCGATCGGGTTGCCGTCGCTGTTGACGTTTTGCGCCAGTGCGGTGATCTGCAACGAGGTCTTGTCAGTCGGCGTCCACAGCAGCGCCGCCCGACCACCCTTGACGCGGCTCTCGTTGACGTTGGTCTTGCCCCGGCCGGCATCGCTGATGAAGCCGGGGTCGGTACGGTCGTACACACTGGCGCGCAACGCCAGCTTGTCGGCGATCAGCGGCAGGTTGACCATGCCGTGCACGCCGAAGCCGCTGCCGCCTCCATCAACACTGGTGCCGTCAAGCTGCACGCGACCGGCAAGATTTTCCGTGTCGGGCGCGATTGTGATGTAGCGGAGTACGCCGCCGAGCGCTCCGGCGCCATAAAGGGTGCCCTGCGGTCCGCGCAGCACCTCGATGCGTTCAAGATCCGCGGGGTCGAGGTCGGGGGTGAGCAACGAGCCCTGCGCATACACACTGCTGGAACCAAACGGGCTGTCGTCGATATAGATGCCGACTGAACCACTGGGCTGGACCGAGCCTGACGAAACGCCTCGCAGCGCCAACTCGGTGCGGCCAGCTCCGATCGTGACGTAGTTGAAACCCGGCACCTGATCGACGTAGTCGGCGAAGCTCTGCAGATGCTGCCGCTGGATGTCCTGATAGGTCAACACCGACACCGGCGCAGCGACGTTCTGCAGCGTCTCGGCACGCCTGTTGGAGGTGACGACGACGGTCGAAAGCTGGGTGGCCTGCGCCTGGCTTTGCGCCGTGGCTGGGGGACTGCTTTTGCTTGCCGATGCCTTGTCCCCCGGCTGAGCGACGGGTGCGGTGTTCGCACCGCCTGTCGTAGCAGCCAGGGCCACCATGCCTGATGCCGTTGCCGTGTCCGATACGGCAAAAGTACCCAGCAAGGCCAAGGCGATCGCGACGCAGAGGCCGCGACGCCCCTGCTGCAAATAGCGAAGTTCCATGACGTTCTCCCCAGAAAGGTCAAGTGGACAGCCCACACACCTATTGGTACTCCGCTAACATTATTAAGTCAATGATATTTGGATATCATGGATGGCCAAACAAATTCGACGCCTTGCATGGCGTCGATTCCGCAATCCGGGTCATGCTGTGCAATCAGCGACGCTTGCAGGCTGAAGCGGGCGGGTCAGGATCAGGATGGCGACGTGACAACGGCGCGCGGCGTCACGCAGTACACCGCCGCGAAAGGATCGCCGACATGAAAACTGCGGCTCAGCGCGCGCCGGGCGGAGCGATCGCATCGCCGCGCCGCACATCGGCGTCGTCGAGATGTTCGGCCTTCCAGACCATAGCGCGATGGATCCGTTGCCAACCGCTGGGGTGGTCGAAGAACACGAACTCCTCGATCGGACCAGGGTGCATCTTGCGGTATTCGGACAACTGCACCGCCGCCTGGGCGAAGCCATCGGGCTGGCGCGCGGCATTGAGGCCGAACGCGTCGGCCTCCGTCTCCATGCTGCGAGTGATGGTGTTGGTCACCGGCGTCATGAAGAACATGAAAATGCTGAACAACACGGCGATCAGCGGCAGCCCGGCCACATCGCCGACGCCACGCAACTGCCAGCGCTCGCCCCAGCGCCGCTCGGCCCAGCCGAAGCCCCAGCGCACAAAGGCAAAGCCGAGCACGATGATGATGCCGAAGAACACTACGCCCTTGTACACATGATTGAGCACGTAGTGACCCATCTCGTGACCGAGCACCGCCTTGATTTCCTCGGGTGTGCTGCGGTGGAGCAGGTTGTCGTTGAGGCTGATGCGGGTGGTGCCGAACATGCCGCTGACATTGGCACTGATGCGCTTGCTCTGGCGCGAGGCATCGAACCAGTACACGTCGGTGGCGGGGATGCCGTTGGCGCGTGCCATCGACAGGATCTGCTGCTTGAGCGGGCTCTCCGGCAACGACTTGTAGGTATTGAACAGCGGCGCGATGTAGACCGGGGCAATCGTGGCGACGAAGACCACGAACAGCAGCGCCACCCCGGCACCCCACAGCCACCAGCTTCGGGTGGCCTTGCGAATCACCGCATAGATGATCACCAGCGCCAGCGTGCCCAGAATCAGTCCCAGCAGCAGCGCCTTGGCCTGCTCGCCCAGCCAGCCACCGAGGCTGAGGTTGGACAGCCCGTACTGGTGTTCGCGGAAGAAGCCCTCGTACAGATTCCATGGCAGGGTCAGCAGCGAAGTCAGCACGATGTACTGGATGGCGTAGATCGCGGTCTGCAGCCAGCGCAGACGGGTCATGCGTTCGGCCAGATCGCGCATGCGCGCCGACAATCGCGTGCCGAGCAGCAACCAGGCCACCCCCAAGGCAACCAGCAGATCCCACAGGATCAGCCAGTAGCCACCCTCGAAATAAGCATCGGATCTTGCGCGCTGCGCCGGCGACAGTTCCGCCATGTAGGCGTTGGTGGCGGCCGCGACATTGAAGTGGGAAACCGGTGCCGTACTGACCTGCGCGGGTGGCGCCGCCAGCTGCGGCGCCGCCCACGCCAACCCCGCCGCAAACAACATCAGCAACAGCACGCCGAGCAACTTTTTCATGGTAGTCCCCACCCCGAAGAAAGTCTGCACGCTACCGCACCACGAGGGTTGCTGCCAGTTGCACATGGCAGGCCCGGACCAACGCACGCGCGGCCGCTGCGCTCAGACAGGAAACGCGTCCTCGTCCGAATGCGCCGGCACGGTCGCCCGCCGCGCCGGATGGTCGGCCAGGGTAACCCGGTCACGACCTTCGGTCTTGCTCTGGTAGAGCGCACGATCGGCCCGGCCGATGGCATCGTGCAGATGCTCCCAGCCCACCAGCGTGGCCACACCCATCGAGAGGCGGAAGGTGATCGGCTGGTCGGCGTGCCCGACCTGGGTGGCGGCGATCGTCTTGCGCACGCGTTCGGCGAATTCACGAGCCGCCGCCTTGCCCGTCCCTGGCAGCAGGAACAGGAACTCCTCGCCGCCCCAGCGCGCGACGATGTCCTGCGTGCGGCAGATCTCGCGGAACAACTGGCTGGCGTGAACAAGCACCCGATCGCCCGCATCGTGGCCGTGGTTGTCGTTGATCTGCTTGAAGTGGTCGATGTCGGCCAGTACCAGCGACACATCTTCATTGGCACGCCGCGCGCGGGCTATTTCCTGCTGCGCCAGATCCAGCAGGTGACGGCGATTGGACAGACCGGTCAGCGTGTCGCTGGTGGCAAGTTCGCGCAGCCTCTCCTCGGTCTTGCGCACCAGCTGGTAGTAGAAACGGGCGGTGTAGCCGGCCATGCAGAAAAAGATCGAGACATTGAACACGTTCAATACCAGCAATGCCGTGTCGCCCAGCGGCGCCATTGCGCCAATGAAATGCGCCAGCGCATGCAGGCCCAGATAGACCAGAAAAAGGAACAGCAGGGGCAGTATCACGGTGCGCCCGGAACCGCTGACCACGATCGCCGGAATGAACATCAGCAGGTAGTAATGGAAGCCACTGTCCCAGCCCAGCAGCATCGTGCCGACCAGTGCATGCAGCACCACCTCCAGCCAGATCAGCAGCAGCGCGGGAAAATTCCGGCGGCGGTACAGCAACACGTACGCCGTCGCATAGATCGCGATGCTGGCCAGGTTGAGCCACGCCAGCAGCGGCGAACCGACCACCAGGAAAAACAGCAGGAACGCCACATCGACCGACGCTGCCAGCAGGGTGACACGCCGCACCATGATCCAGAACGCCGAGTGCGCGCTCGTGCGACGACCGGGCCGTGCCTCGCCGGAGAAAGCGGGAGTGCTCGATGCCGCGAATTCGGGCGCGACGCGGTGAATCCTTGACATGGCGGGGAGGACCAATGCGGGAATCGGGTGACGGACCCGGCGGATACACCGAGCCTGCGCGAACCCCGAGTGTCGCACGCCACTTTTCAGCACGCCAGCCGTGCCCGATGCCGCGCCTGACGGACACCCGCCCGGTATGCGCGGTCGTTGCGAAGGCCGGTGCGGGTGCGCGCAAGCCCGCCATCGGCACCGCTCCATATATGAAGTTTGGCTTTGTAGTTTACCTGTTCATATGGCAGGATGCGCGAATGAGCAGACCAGCGAACCCCCAGACCGCGCGTACACTGGCAGTTGCCGGCGAATTGCGCGTACTCGCCAGCCAGCTGAAACGCCGACTGCGCGAGCAGGCCAACTTCGGCGATCTGACCCTGTCCCAGGTCGCGGTGCTGCGGCGGCTGGAAGCCGATGGCCCCGCCACCGTCACCCTGCTGGCGCGCGCCGAGGGAATGCGCCCGCAGTCGATGGGCGCCAACGTTGCCGCGCTGCAGGCGGCCGGCTTCGTCACTGGCACGCCCGATCCCTCCGACGGCCGGCAGACCCTGTGGTCGATCACTCCGGCCTGCCGGGAGTGGATCAAGGCCGGCCGGGCGGCGCGCGAGGACTGGCTGTTTCGCGCCATCCAGAAGCACCTGAGCGCAGACGAACAGGTGCAACTGGCGAGCGTGCTGCCGCTGCTCAAGCGCGTGGTCGAGTCATGAGCCGACCCCACCACCACTCCCATCCCCAAGGAACACGCCATGACCGTCAGCACGCTTGACCCGAACAGCGCCCTCATCCTGATCGACCTGCAGCGGGGCATCGTCGCCTACCCTACCGCTCACCCGACCGGCGAGGTGGTAGCCAGGGCCAGCTTGCTGGCAAGCGCCTTTCGTCGCCATGGCCTGCCGGTGGTGCTGGTCAACGTGTCCGGCGGCGCACCGGGTCGCACCGAGCAGGCGCGCAAGTCGGGCGAGCTTCCCGCCGACTGGGCCGAGCTGGTGCCGGAGCTGAATCGCCAGCCGGGCGATCACACGGTGACCAAGCGCACCTGGGGTGCCTTCAGCCACACCGGACTGGAAGCTCACCTGAAGGCACTGGGCGTCACCCAGGTCGTGCTGGCCGGCGTGGCCACCAGCATCGGCGTCGAATCGACGGCACGCCAGGCGCATGAACTGGGCTTCAACGTCACCCTGGCGGTCGACGCCATGACCGACATGAACGCGGACTCCCATGCCCACAGCGTGAGCCGGATTTTTCCGCGACTGGGCGAAACCGGCAGCACCCGCGAGATCATCGCCCTGCTCGATGGTCGCGGCGGCTGAGCGGCGCCGGGGCGATGTCCGACCCACGGCGGTTCAACACAGACGGAGTGATCTGACGATGTCATGGTGGCACGAGGTTTCGTATTTCTTCGGCGGCGCGCTGCTCAGCAACGCGCTGCCACATTTCGTCAGCGGCGTATGCGGGCGTCCGTTCCAGACCCCGTTCGCCCGGCCGCCAGGTCAGGGCCTGTCCTCGGCCACGGTCAACGTGCTGTGGGGAACGCTCAACCTGATCATCAGTTATGTGCTGGTCTGGCGCGTGGGATCCTTTGACATCCGCGCCACCGGCCCGGTGATCGCACTGGGTGCGGGCATCGTCCTGACCGGGCTGGCATCGGCGCGGCTGTTCGGTCGCTTCCATGGCGGCAGCGCTCCCACCGGGCGCTCGCCGGCGCCATGAAGGGCACGTTCCGCTCGCTGGGCAATCGCAACTACCGACTGTGGGCCGGTGGCGCGCTGGTGTCGAACATCGGCACCTGGATGCAGCGCATCGCCCAGGACTGGATCGTGCTGACCGGGCTGACCCGGCACAACGCCACCGCGGTCGGCATGGTGACGGCCTTGCAGTTCGGCCCGCAGTTGCTGCTGCTGCCACTGACCGGTTACGCCGCCGACCACCTCGATCGGCGCAAGCTGCTGCTGATCACCCAGGCATCCATGGGCCTGCTGGCGCTGGGGCTGGGCCTGCTCACGGTCAGCGGCAACGTGCGCTTGTGGCAGGTCTACCTGTTCGCGTTCGCGCTCGGCTGCGTCACCGCGTTCGATTCGCCGGCGCGGCAGACCTTCGTTTCCGAACTGGTCGGCGAGGCCAACCTGTCCAATGCGGTGGCATTGAACTCGACCTCGTTCAATGCCGCGCGCATGATCGGCCCGGCGGTGGCAGGCCTGCTCATCGCCGGGGTGGGATCGGGCTGGGTGTTTCTGATCAACGCGGCATCGTTCGCTGCCGTGCTCGCCGCGCTGGGCATGCTGCGCGTGACCGACCTGCACCGCGGCGACCGTGCGGTGCGCAGCCGTGGCAGCCTCGTCGACGGGTTTCGCTACGTGCGCCAACGCCCGGATCTGATTGCGGTGCTGCTGATGCTTTTGCTGGTGGGCACGTTCGGGCTCAACTTCGCCATCTACATCTCGACCATGTCGGTCACCGTGTTCCACGCCGGCGCCGGCACCTACGGGCTGCTCACCTCGACCATGGCGATCGGTTCGATCGTCGGCGCCCTGCTCGCCGCGCAGCGTGACAAGCCGCACATCCCGCTGTTGCTGGTCGCCGCAGGCACGTTCGGTCTCGGCTGTGCCGTGGCCGCCGTGATGCCGGACGAACTGCTGTTCGGCACGGTGCTGGTGATCGTGGGCATGTCCGCCCAGACCTTTACCACGTCCACCCTCAGCCTTGCCCAGCTCACCACCACACCGGCCATGCGCGGGCGGGTGATCGCGATCGTGCTGGCGATCGCCATGGGCGGCACCCCGATCGGCGCGCCGATCGTGGGATGGGTCGCCGACACGTTCGGCCCGCGCTGGGCGCTGGGCATCGCGGCGCTGTCCGGCCTTGCCGCGGCGCTGGTGGCCACCCGCTACCTGATGCGCCATCGCGACCTGCGCATCCGGCTCCAAGGCGGCCGACCGCAGGTCAGCCTCGCCACGGATCGAACCGGCGCCCCGCCCTGAATCATCCCGCCCTGCCACGCCATTCGGCGCGGCTCAGCCAGCCACGCCAGGGCAGACAACCGACGGATTCGCGCGCAGCCGAACCACGGCAATGTTGCCCACCAGGTACAGACGATAGGCAGCCGTGATTGCACGCGGCTTCATCGCGCAGGTTTCCGCGGCGAGCGCGGCGCGACGATCCCATATCTGCGTGATGCGAGGCTGCAATGGATCCACCAGCTCCGGCACGTAATACATCAGGAAATTGCGGGTATTGAACGGATCGCTGTCGATCAGATAGATCGGCACCAGCGAGCGCATGAGCGGGAGCTCATCGACCACATGCCGAGCCAGGGGCGCATAACCGGCCGAACCGTCAACCACCAGTCCGTCGACCGGAGGGAGCGTCGCCAGATCATCGAGAAGCCGCGCAGCGATGTGCTGCTCGTAGATTTTCTGTGCCGTCATGGCATTGCCGTAGGCACTGGCCAGCACCGCCATGCCCAGTGCCAGCATCGCACCCGCGGCCAGAGTCCAGCGCTGCGAACGTCCCCAGCGGCGCAATGCCGCCTGCATCAGCACCAGCCCGGCACAGAGCAACGCACCCAGACCGATCAGCACCCGCGGATACATCTCCGGCTGGCGCAATACCAGCATCGGGCCCAGCGCACAGACCATCGCCGCCAGCGGCATCAGCACGCTGACGCACGCCAGCAGCACGACCACCCAACGCGGTTGCAGCGTGCGCTGGCGCAACGCATGGCGCACACCGACGAGCAGCGGCAGCGCGGCCAGCACAAGCAGCAGCGGCGCAAAATACAGCCACCAGTGCCTGTTGAAACCGGCGCCGACCAGACCATAGAAATTCTCGAAATTGCGCGCCAGAAGCGGCAGCTCGCGCCAACTGTGAATCGGCTCGGCCTGATGCCGTACCCAGCCGCTGATGTGGATGCCGACGACCAATTGGTAGATCAGCATGGCGGTGACTGCCTGTGCCACGCGCCGTGCGGCCATGGCCGCCAGCGCGCGGGCGGGAGCGTCATCGAGCTGCATCAACACCAGCTGCAGCAGCATGAAAACCAGATACACGTTGATCGCCGGCTGATACAGGTTGAGGCTGCCAAACAGCGCCAGCACGCCCAGCCACCAGTCGCGCCGGCCGTGGTCGCGGCGCAGCAGCGGCAACAAGGCCAGCAGCATCGCCAGGCACATGCTCAAGGCGTCGAACTTGTAGGAGAGATTCTCCAGGAAGAACGGTTGCGCCCCCAGCGGAAAAGCTACCAGCGCCGCCAGCCACGCCGGGCCGATGGCGTGGCGCCGTGCCAGCATGGCGCCGATCAGCGCCAGCACGGCGACCGCCCCGATCTGCGTCAACGGGGAAATGTCGACCATGGCATGGTCGTAGCACTGCAGCGCGCGCATCAGCAGCGTAGTCAAGGGTCGGCCGTTGGAGTCCCA
>JAJXYE010000393.1 GCA_021780735.1 Pseudomonadota bacterium
CGTGTATCGTGCTTCTACCAGCGCAATTGCGTCGGCATGGTGTTGCGCCGGATCGAGTCCAAGATTCCGACACCGGAAGAGTTGAATCTGCCCCCGGTGATCAAGCAGCTGGCGATGACCAAACGCGGCATCATCGTCTTCGTCGGCGCCACCGGTTCGGGCAAGTCGACTTCGCTGGCGGCGATGGTCGGCTACCGCAACCTGAACTCGACCGGCCACATCATCACGATCGAGGATCCGATCGAATACGTGCATAAGCACGAGGGCTGCATCATCACCCAGCGCGAGGTCGGCATCGACACCGACAGCTGGGACAACGCGCTGAAGAACACCCTGCGCCAGGCGCCTGACGTGATCATGATCGGCGAGGTGCGCACCCGCGAGGGTATGGATCACGCCATCGCCTTTGCCGAAACCGGCCATCTGGTGTTGTGCACGCTGCACGCCAACAACGCGAACCAGGCGATGGATCGCATCCTGCATTTCTTCCCGGAAGACCGCCGCCAGCAATTGCTGATGGATCTGTCGCTGAATCTGAAGGGCATCGTGGCGCAGATGTTGATTCCCACCCCCGACGGCAAGGCACGCCGGGTCGCGGTGGAGGTGCTGCTGGGTACGCCGCTGGCGCAGGATTACATCCGTCAGGGCGAGATCCACAAGCTGAAGGAGCTGATGAAGGAGTCAACCCTGCTCGGCATGAAGACCTTCGATCAGAGCCTGGTCGAGCTCTATCATGCCGGCGAGATCAGCTACGAGGACGCCCTGCGTTACGCCGACAGCTCCAACGAGGTGCGCCTGCGCATCAAGCTGGCCCAGGGCGGCGACGCGCACACCCTGTCACAGGGCCTGGACGGGGTGGAGCTGGAGGAAACCCGTGACTCGCAGAACTTCGGTGGTGGCAGCAACCTGCTGAATCGCTGAGTCAACTTCCGGAAACAGGCAAGGCGCCCATCGGGCGCCTTGCCTGTTTCCGATCCTGCGGTGACCGGGTAGCTACTTAAGAACCGTCTTGCTGGTGATCACCATGCCGTTTTCATCGACGTGCATTTCGGCATCGATGTGATCGACGCGTTCAGCCTGTGCCTTCATCGCCGCGAATTGCGCCTTGGAGCGCGCCGCCGCCGCAGCTGCCTGCTTGCTGCTGTCGTCACCACCGGCCGCTGCGCCGCCGTTGCTCATCGCGGTGGCAGCGGAAGTCAGGCTGTCAACCTTGTCTTCCATCAGCTTGAGCCAGCTCACGTACATGGCACCGCTCAGATGGGTGCGGCTCATCTGGCCGGCATCGCCAGTGGCCTCCATCAAGGTATCGGCCAGCTTGGCATCCTCGCCGGCACCGACGCCCAGCGCCAGGGCCTTGTCGCTCATGGCGGCCCATGCCGGCTGGCCGAGCATGCGCGCCATGTCCGTCGGCAGTGGCGTCGGCTTGCCGTCATTGGCCAGCTTCAGCTGGGCCAGTGCCGGTACCATCATCTGCCCCATGGCCAGCAGGCCGGTGGGATTGCTGGTGCCGATGATCAGCCGACCACTGAAATCGGGGATGCTCGAGTTCGGGTTGGCTGCCAGCGAATCCAGCGCGATGCGCACGCCGAGCAGATCACCGAACGGAGGAATCGCCGCCTTCTGCATGGCCGGGCCGAGCTTGGCGAAACCATCGTTCAGATCGCTCAGCATCGGGCAGGTGAACGGCTTGGCGGCAACCGCATCGGCCTGCGCCATCCAGAATGTGCGCAGGTTGGCCACGGGCAGCGCCAGACTGAGGTCGAACGGCGCGGTGCCGGTCGCGCCCAGCCCGGGCAGATCCACCTTGAGCGAAGCGAATGCCTTGCTGATGTCGTCGGCCAGTGCCACATCCATCCGCGCGCCCTGGTGCTTTGCGTCCAGCGCGGTATAGCCGAAGCTGATCGAGGGCACGCGGGCCGCTATCCTGGCCGCATCGGTGCTGCAGGCGGGCGACGTCTGCAACTGGTTGGCGACCGGCTCACCGGTCTTGGCCGATTCCGTCTCGGCATGCGCCTTCTCGATCGCGCTGACCAGCGGATCCTTGCCGCTGATTGCCAGCGGCAGAGCCTTGGTCAGATCCAACTGGCCGACCAGCCAGGGGCGGTAGCCCTTGGCCTTGGCCAGGGCGCTGAGACGACCGTCGTCCTGCAGGCTCTTCTGCGGGCGATCGAGTCCCAGTGCGAGGCGCAGCATGGCTGGCGAGGCGTCGGCCGGCAGCAACGCGGCAACGGCCTGTTTGTCGACCGTGGCCAGGATCACCTGGGTGCCCGACGCCGCAAAGACATGGTTGCGGTAGCTCTGCTTGCCGATAGTGGCGACCGCGAGCTTCTTGCCGTAAGCGCTTTCCAGCCGCCCGACGAAGCTGTTGAACGCGGCCGGGTCGCTCAGTTGAAAGCGCAAGACGGGTGCCAGTCCCAGGCCATAGAACGCGGAATAGCCCTTCATGTCGAGACCGGCTGCCTTGGCGAAGCTCTCGACCGTCTTGCCGTTGAATTCGGCGCGCAGCGCCCGCAACAGGCGCGCACCATCGGGATCAGTTGCGTCCAGACGGTCGGCGGCTGCATCCAGCTGGGCCAGTTGCGAGGGCAGTTGGGCATCAGCCTGCGCCAGCAATGCCTGGCGGGTGGCATCGTTCATGATGTCCAGATTGGCCACCACATAGGGCGTATCCGCCGGCACGAAGGCCAGTGGCGCATCCTTGTCCTTGTGCGCACAGGCGGCCAGCATGAGGCTGGCCAGACCCAGCGCGAGATAGCGCTTCGTCGATCGCATGGTGTTCCCCGTCGATGATGAAATATCCGGCACCATTATGCCTGCTTGGCCGGGATCGGGCGGCGATTCAGCGCGCGAGCACCTCGTTCAGCACGGCCATGCGCACGAATACGCCGTTGCCGACCTGTTCGAGGATGCGCGACTGCGCACCATCGGCCACGTCCGAAGCGATCTCGATGCCGCGGTTGATCGGCCCCGGATGCATCACCAGACAACCCTTGCCGGCGCGGGCCAGTCGACGCTTGTCCAGCCCGTAGTGGGCGAAATACGCCGCCTCGTCCGGCAGGTCGATCGAGGCCATGCGCTCCTTCTGCAGGCGCAGCATGATCACCGCGTCGACGCCCTCGATCGCCTGATCGAAGCTGTCGTAGCGACGCCCCTGCGGGAGTTCTTCAGTCGAGGGCATCAGTTCGGCCGGACCGCACAGGCGTATTTCCTGCACCCCGAGCGCGCCCAGCGCGTGGACGTCCGAACGGGCGACGCGCGAATGCTTGATGTCGCCGCAGATCAGCACGCTGAGCTTGTCAAGGTCCGGCCGGTGCTGGCGAATCGTCAGGGCGTCAAGCAAACCCTGGGTCGGATGGGCGCGGTTGCCGTCGCCGGCATTGATCACCGAGACGCCGCTCATCGCGTGGCGCACCAGTTCGTCCGGCGTGCCGGATTGCTTGTGGCGCACGACGATTGCGTCCAGGTGCATCGCTTCCAGCGTGTGCAGGGTGTCGTAAAGCTCCTCGCCCTTGCTGGTGGACGACGCACCAAGGTCGAAGTTGACCACGTCGGCGCCGAGCCGGCGCGCGGCCAGCTCGAACGAGGTGCGCGTGCGGGTGGATGGTTCGAAGAACAGGTTGAGCACCGTGCGCCCGGCCAGCACGTCCAGCTTGCGGGTGCCGTGGGCGCAGGCGTCGCGCAGCGACTCGGCGCGATCGAGCAGCCGTTCGATGGTCTCGCGCGGGAGGCTTTCCAGGGTGGTCAGGTGGCGCAGGCGGGGGCTCATGGGGCAGCTCGGGAATGGAAATGGGATTCAGTGTCTTGCGTCATCGTCGATCGCCGCTGCATCGCCGCCAAGCCAGCGTTCAAGAATGACCGCGGCAGCTTCGGCATCGATGCTGGCAGCATCGCGCCGGCGCTTGAGTCCGGCGGCGCGGGCGGCGGCAAAACGCTGCGCCGCCTCCTGCGAGCTGTGTCGTTCGTCGATCAGGATCACCGGCAGGCAGTAGCGCTGATGCAGTTGCGCGGCGAAATGACGTGCGCGACGGCTGGCTCTCTGCTCGGCGCCGTCCAGTGTCAGTGGCAGCCCCACGACCAGGGTGTCGGGCTGCCATTCCTGGCGCAGTGCGTCGAGTCGCGCCCAGTCTGGCCCGTCCTGGTTGACCGCCACCGTGGCCAGCGCGCGTGCGGTGGCGGTAAATGTATTGCCGATGGCCACGCCGGTCAGGCGGCTGCCGACATCAAAGCCGAGTGCACAGCTCACGCGTGACCCACATAACCGGAAAGCTGGCGGGGGTCGACTCCGACCAGTCCGGCGGCGGCGCTCCAGCGCTCTTCCAGCGGGGTGTCGAACACGACGCGGCTGGAGGCTTCAGTGGTAAGCCAGGCATTCGCGATCAGTTCCTGTTCCAGCTGACC
>JAJXYE010000107.1 GCA_021780735.1 Pseudomonadota bacterium
GCCCGGCGGATGATACGGCTGACGCGGGACTCAGGCGGGGCGCTGATGTTCCAGCAACTGGCTCAGCACGGACTCGGCGGCATCCTGCTCGGCCGTGCGCCGGCTGCCGCCGGATGCGGCCGCGGCCAAGGCCAGCGGTTCGCTGATGCTGCAACGCACATCGAAGGTCTTGGCGTGATCCTCGCCGTGGCTGGCGACCAGTTCGTACTGCGGCAGCGGCCAGCCGCCCGCCTGCAGGTGCTCCTGCAGGCGCGTCTTGGCATCCTTGGAGGAGCGCCGCATGGCAACGATCCGTTCGCCGAACAGCTCGCGAACGCTCTGCCGGCAGGCATCGAAGCCGCCATCCAGATACACCGCGGCGACCAGCGCCTCGAACGCATCGGCCAGGATCGAGTCGCGCCGGAAGCCACCGCTCTTCAACTCGCCGGGCCCCAGCTTCAGCTCGTCGCCCAGCTCCAGCTCGCGCGCAAGCACGGCCAGCGCCTGGCCATTGACCAGTTGCGCACGCAAACGCGACAGTTCGCCTTCGTTCGAGCGGGGATGAGCCTCGTACAGCATCTCGGCAATGATCGCGCCAAGCAAGGCATCGCCGAGAAATTCCAGCCGTTCGTTGTTCGGCCGGCCGATGCTGCGGTGGGTCAGCGCCAGCTGCGCCAGTGCCGGATCGTTGAAACGGTACGTCAGCTTCAAGAATTACTGGCCCACATTGCCTTGCAGTTGCACGCTCTTGTCGAAGTGCAGCAGGAAGTCGATGTTGTACATGAACGGTACCTTCTTGTCGTATTCGACCCTGAGAAAGCTGGTGCCGCCGGTATCGCGATTGATGGTGATGTCAGTCGGCTTGATGGTGGAGTCGTCGACGTACTGGAAGCCCATCTTGAACATCAGGTTGCGCCGGATCTCGTCCAGCGACTTGCCGTTGGTGCCCTCGGTGGCGATCTGGTTCATCGCCTTGGTCACGCCCATGTACTCCGAATACGAAGGCAGCAGGCGCATGGCCATATAGGCCAGGAAACCGACCACGGCCATGACCACCAGGAACCCGATCAGGGTGATGCCCGACTGCTTGGATTTCATAGTCCCCTCGCTATGCCGCCTGCGCGGCCTGTCAATCAGTGATGAAACGGTAGCCAGGCATGTTACTGCCTGCCGCGTCCCGTCGTCCCCGACGGCCCGGCAAGCCGATTATGCCAGCGGATTCCCGCAACGTCGGCAGCAACGCAAGCCGTCGTGTTCGACCCGATCACGCTTTGACCGGTTCGTGGCGCGTATCGGCACGCTCAGTGAATGATCGTGCCGATCCGCGAAAAGTCCACGCCGCCGGTACCCCAGCCCTTCCAGTTCATCCAGATCAGGAACGCCTTGCCGGCGAGATTCTTCTCCGGCATGCAGCCCCACCAGCGACTGTCTTCGCTGTTCTCGCGATCGTCGCCCATCACCAGATAGCAGCCCGCAGGCACGACCGAAGGCATGTTGGCATTGGGCACCGGCGGCGTCGGCATGCGATCGGGCATGCGCGCTATCAAATGGTTGACCTTGCCCAGTTGCTCCTTCCAGACAGTGGCGCCATAGGCCAGCAGTTCCTCGTCCGCCGGGCGCGCGGGGTTGCCAACAAACGGACCGATCTCCTTCGCCGTGACCGGTTTGCCGTTGATCGTGATTTCGCTGTCATGGACTTCGACGGTGTCGCCGGGCAGGCCGATCACGCGCTTGATCCAGTTCTGGCTGGGCACCGGTGTGCTGCAGTCCTGGTTGCCGCCGTGAATCACGCTGCCATCGGCCTCGTGGCAGGTGAATCCCGGCCAGCGGAACACCACCACGTCACCGCGTTTGGGTTCGCCCAGCGCCAGGATCTTGTTGTTGAACACCGGCAGGCGAAGGCCATAGGCAAACTTGTTGACCAGGATGAAATCGCCCACGTCCAGCGTAGGCATCATCGAGCCGGAGGGAATGCGGAACGGCTCGGCCACGAACGAACGCAGCAGCAGCACCACCAGCACCACCGGAAACAGCGAACGTGCCCAGTCCACCGCCACCGGATCCTGGTATTCCTGCCCGGCAGCGTCCAGGCGCGCCTTGCGCCGCTTGTACAGGAACAGGCGATCCAGCCCCCACACCACGCCAAACAGCACGGTGAGGCCCAGCAGAATCGCGGCAAAATCAAATTCCATGTATTGCTCCTGAAATCAGGGGAACAGGAAACAGCGAGCGGGGAACAAATGCAAGCGGGCAAGCGCCGCCCCATCCATGATCTGTTCCCTGCTCCCGAATTCCGCTATTTGTCGACTTTCAACACGGCCAGGAAGGCTTCCTGCGGGATCTCCACGCGACCCACCTGCTTCATGCGCTTCTTGCCTTCCTTCTGCTTCTCCAGCAACTTCTTCTTGCGACTCACATCGCCGCCGTAGCACTTGGCCAGCACGTTCTTGCGCAGTGCCTTCACCGTGGAACGGGCAATGATCTGGGCACCGATCGCCGCCTGGATCGCCACGTCGAACTGCTGCCGCGGAATCAGATCCTTCATCCGTTCGACCAGCTCGCGACCCTTCCGATCGGCATGGCTGCGATGAAGGATGAGGCTGAGCGCGTCAACCCGCTCGCCGTTGATCAGCACGTCGGTGCGCACGAACGGGCCGGCCTCGAAGCGGTCGAAGTGGTAATCCATCGAGGCATAACCGCGCGACACCGACTTCAGCCGGTCAAAGAAGTCCATCACCACCTCGGCCAGCGGCATCTCGTAGCTGATCTGCACCTGGGTCGCCAGATACTGGATCGAGCGCTGCACGCCGCGTTTCTCTTCGCACAGGGTGATGATGTTGCCGATGTAGTCCGGTGGCGTAAGGATATTGGCGACGATGATCGGTTCGCGGATTTCCTGTACCAGGCTGGAGTTGGTCGGCAGCTTGGCCGGGTTGTCCAGCATCAGGATCGAACCGTCGCTCTTCAGCACCTCGTAGACCACGGTCGGCGCGGTGGTGATCAGATTCAGATCGTATTCGCGCTCCAGCCGCTCCTGCACAATCTCCATGTGCAGCATGCCGAGGAAGCCGCAGCGGAAACCGAAGCCCATAGCCTCGGAGGACTCCGGCTCGAAGAACAGCGCCGCGTCGTTCAGGCGCAGCTTGTCCAGCGCCTCGCGCATCGCCGGGTAATCGTCCGAGGACACCGGGAACAGGCCGGCGAAGACGCGCGGCTGCATGGTCTGGAAACCGGGCAGCGGCTTCTCGGCCGGCTTGCCGGCGTGGGTCAGGGTGTCGCCGACCGGTGCGCCGTGCACGTCCTTGATCGAGGCATTGATCCAGCCCACCTCGCCCGCGCCGAGCTTGTCCAGCTTCTTGCGCTTGGGCGTGAACACGCCGACATCGCCCACTTCGTGGGTGCGCCCGGTCGACATCACCAGCAGCTTGTCGCCGGGCCTGATCTCGCCCTGCATCACGCGAACCAGCGAAACCACGCCGAGGTAATTGTCGAACCAGGAATCGATGATCAGTGCCTGCAGCCGGTCGCTGTCGCGCGGTTTCGGTGGCGGGATGCGGGCGATGATCGCCTCCAGCACCTCGACCACGTTGAGGCCGGTCTTGGCGCTGATCGCCACTGCGTCGGTGGCATCAACGCCGATCACCGCCTCGATCTCGCCCTTCACCTTCTCGATGTCGGCGGTGGGCAGGTCGATCTTGTTCAGTACCGGCACGACTTCCAGGCCCATCTCGACGGCGGTGTAGCAGTTCGCCACCGACTGCGCCTCGACACCCTGTGCGGCATCGACCACCAGCAAGGCACCCTCGCAGGCCGCCAGCGAACGACTGACCTCATAGGAGAAATCGACGTGTCCGGGCGTGTCGATGAAGTTCAGCTGGTAGGTCTTGCCGTCACGCGCGGTGTACGGCAGCGAGACCGACTGCGCCTTGATGGTGATGCCGCGCTCGCGCTCGATCGGATTGTTGTCCAGTACCTGCGCCTCCATCTCGCGATCGGCCAGGCCGCCACAGATCTGGATGATGCGGTCGGCAAGGGTCGACTTGCCGTGATCGATGTGGGCGATGATGGAGAAGTTGCGGATCAATTCCATGGAACGCAGGCGGCCTTGGGGGCTTGGGTCTGCCGCCACGCACCATGCATGACAGCGCATCACCGTGAGCGACGCTAACCCGGCATTATCGCATGGAACCCGGCTTTGCCGTGCCATCGTGGCGATCGGCACAGGCGCCCCCAGGATGAGCGCCTGTGCCGACCGGCCGCAGCCTGCCTACTTGTTGTCCGGCACGGTCAGGCCCACGAAGTTGCTCTGGTCGCCTCGACGCACCAGCAGCAGCACCGTGCTGCCAGGCTTGACGTCCTTGGTCGCCGCCTCGAATTCGGCCACGCTGCCGATCTTGT
>JAJXYE010000232.1 GCA_021780735.1 Pseudomonadota bacterium
GCTGACCTTGACCTCGGCCTTCAGCGCATCGGGTGTGGAGATGCGCGCCAGGTTGGCGCCCGCCGCCAGCTGCTGGCCGGGCTCGGCGCTGATCTGCTCGATCTGGCCGGTGATCGGTGCGCGCACGGTCAGCTGTTCGGCCTCGGCCTGCTTCAGCGCCGCCAGCGCGCGCTCCTGGCGCACGCGCTCGTCCTCGGCGCGCAGCAGGGCGCGGTTGCCGCCCACGAGATTGGCCAGGCGCTCCTGCTCGAAACGCAGACGCTGCTGCATCAGCCCGAACTTGAGCTTCTCGTCCTGGTACTGGAACCGGGGCACGATGCCCTGCTCAGCCAGCTTGCCATCGGCTTTCAGGTGCATCGCCGCGCTCTCGACATCGACCTTGATGCCCTCGATGGTCGAACGCTCGCTCAGCACCGCATTCTCCTGCTCCTGCTTTTTCGCCAGCAGCCCGGCCTCGGCCGCAGCCAGGTCCGCGGCGGCCGACTGCGCGGCATTGAGCACGGTCGGATTGGCCAGCTTCACCAGCGGCGTGCCGGCGCGCACCCGCTGCCCCGGCGTCACCAGCACCTGATCGATCACGCCGCCCGCGGGTGCGGCGATCCAGCGCGAGGTTGCCGGCACCAATCGACCAGAAGCCTGCACCTGCACCACGAAGGTGCCGCGCTCGACCGTGCCCAGCCAGACCTCGCTGCGCGCGACCTCGGCCACCGAGCCGTCGCTCAGCCGCCAGGCCCAGACCGCGGCGATCGCCAGCAGCGCGCCGGCGACCACACCCCAGGTCAGCCGCCGCCTCCACCACGGCCGATGCACCGGCGCGCGGCGCACGTCCATGGTGTCGTAGAGGTTGGGCTTGTCCTCAAAGCTCATGCAGGCTCTCCGCCGGCTCGGCGCGCGCGGCACGACGCGCCGGGAAGTGCACCACCGCGAACACCGCCAGCAGCAGCACGGCCAGCGCGATCCATGTCGCTGCGCCAAAGGCATCTACCTGCGCACCAGACAGGAACGCAAACTGCGCCGCCAGCCACGGCGCCGCAAGCAACGCCAGCGCCACGCCCGCCGCGGCCAGTGCCAGCGTGCCCAGTACCACCTCGCGATACAGCCGCAGCGGACCGGCCCCCAGTGCCGAGCGGATCGCGCTCAGTCGCTTGCGCATCGCCAGGAACAGACGCAGATGCGCCGCCACGCCCGACAGCGCGATCGCCCAGGCGAAGAGTGCGATGGTCACGAAGATCTGCGCCTGACGGGTTTGCGGGGCGGCAAGTTGTGCGCGCACGACGTCGCTGCTGCGGATCTTGCCCACTTCAAGCAGAGGCGCCTGACGCTTGAGCACGGCAGTCAACGCTACGCGCAGCGCTGCGTAGTGCTGCACGGGCACCCGCGGACGCACCAGCAGGGTTCCGCCGATGATTCGCAAGCTTTCGTTGGGATCGGCGCGGGCATCGCCGATCACGACCGGTCTGGGGTCGTGACTGGGACCGGCCAGATACATCGGTGCGATCACGCCAATCACGCGCTGTGGCTTCATTGCATGGGTGCCCTGCAAAGTCTGGCCCGGCGCGGTGCGCACATTGCCGAACAGGGCGCGCGCCACCTTGGCATCGACGAGGACCGCATTGCTCTCGGGTTTTTGCGGATCGAAATTGCGCCCGGCAAGCAAGTGCGCGCCGCTGGCATAGAGCCAGTCGGGACTGGCCTCGAAGGAGTAGGCCGAGGTTGCACGCTTGCCCGCAGAAATCGATTCGGGCTGGCCGTCGTCGCGACCCGGTATCGGTCCGATCGCGGTACGCGCGCCCGGCTGCAGTTGTGCCACCGATCGGCTCAACGCGTCGAGCAGCAACGTATTGGCGGTGGTTGACTTGCCGAACTCGACGAACATCGGTCCACCGGGCGCACGCTCGATCGTGACCACCGTAACGTCCGCACCGAACAGGCCGAGATCGGCGTGGCGCTGTTGCCAGGCGTAAATCAGCGCCCAGGCGGCAGCACAACTCATCAGCGCGGCCAGCAGCACTTCGGTGCTCAGCACCGCCATGCCGAGGCGCCGCTCTGCACGCGAGATCGTGACGCTGCGCGCGCCATCCAGCCGTTCGCGCAACATGACGATCAGCAGCGGCAGGGACTCGGCCAGAATCACGACCAGCAGCAATCCCGGCAATATCCAGACCAGTTGCCACGCGACTGCCGCGACACCCAACACGCCCTCGCTTATGGTTTTCTGCAGCAGGTGCCTGATCACGACGTAGCCCAATCCGGCCAGCGCCGTGGACGTGGCCAGGATCAGTAAGGCGATCACCGCCGTATGCGTCAGAAACCGTCTTCGCAGCCAGCTGCGCGTGGCGCCCAGCACGCGCTCCATCTGCAACACGCCACGCCGCCGCAGCAGCGCCAGCCAGCGCAGCGTGAACAGATTGACCGTGGCCAGCACCAGTGCGGCGACACTCAAGGCGAGGTAAAGCGTGGCCCGCCGCGCAGCGGCCCGTCGTGCCAACGGATCGAACGAGTAGGGCGCGGACAACAACGCTCCGTGCACGTCTTTGCCCCTGTCGGCTGCGGGCAGTCGCTGCCAGGCCTGCTGCACCTGGGTGCGTACTGCCGCCAGCGACAGGTCGGCCGGTGCACTCAGCAGCGCCGGGAAGCCGGTCAGCAAGAAGCTGTCGTCAGCCGGCTTGCCGGCATTGACACCGACACTGAAACCGTTGATTGCGGGGATCTGCGTATACGGCAACCATGCGCTGACATCGCGTGTATCGACGATACCGCCGAAATTCGCCGGCAATACGCCGATCACACTCAGGCTCACGCCGGGCTTGCCGCTCGGACCAGCCCGCAGATCGCGTCCGATGGCTTGCCGGGCACCACCGAACAAGCGTCTGGCAGTCGCTTCACCGAGCATGATCACCGGCGCATTGGCGCTGAGGTCGGCTTCGGTGATCGCGCGTCCGGCCAGCGGCCGCAGATGCAGCGTGCGGATGTAGGCGCCGGTGATCATCTCGGTCTCCAGCTTGATCGGCGCCCCTTCCTTGCCGGGCAGGACATAGGAGATCCCCATCGGCACCGCGGTGGCCACCGCCAGATTCCCGGGCAGCAGTCCGTCCAGCTTCTTGACCTGTCCGGTGTCCAGACCGAAATCCGGCCCCGTGCTGCGCAGCATGCCCAGCGCGTAATAGCGATACCCCGGCCCGGCTCCGGGAATGCGTTGATCGTTCATCACCCGCAGACTGGCAAACGCCAACGCCGTCGCCGCAGCAGCCAAGGCCAGCAGGGCATGCGCACTGAGCTGCATCCACGGGAGTCGTCGCATGGTCCCCCTTCCCTGCTCTCGACGTGCCGAGACTGACGGTCGATATCATGGCCCGTCAAGCCGATCTGCCTTACGGATTCGATAGCTCGATTGCGCAACACATGGCCACGCCAACGCCTGTCGATGTCAGGTCGCTTGGGGGATTACAGCTCATGCAGACTCTCCGCCGACTCGGCGCGTGCGGCTCGACGCGCCGGGAAGTGCACCACCGCGAACACCGCCAGCAGCAGTATGCCCAGCGCGATCCACGTCGCCGCACCGAAGGCCGCGACCTGCGCACCGGACAGGAAGGCAAACTGCGCCGCCAGCCACGGCGTGAACAACAGCGCGAGCAGTGCCCCCGCAAAACCCAG
Organism: Pseudomonadota bacterium; assembly: GCA_021780735.1. Classification (GTDB taxonomy): domain Bacteria; phylum Pseudomonadota; class Gammaproteobacteria; order Xanthomonadales; family Rhodanobacteraceae; genus Rhodanobacter. The sequence continues at coordinate 3,655 of JAJXYE010000232.1, forward strand.
GATCACCGTGCCACCCACCACCCCGGTGTACAAGCGGCGCGGACTGGCCCCCAACGCCTGCCGGATCGCGTCCACCCGCTTGCGCATCGCCAGGAACAGCCGTAACAACACGGCCAGCCCGGTCAGGGCGATCAGCAGGCCAAAACCGGCCACCGCGCCGAACACCATCGCCAGGACCCGCTGCGGGCGGTTGAGCCGGCTCAGTAACTGCGCGCTCGACTGGGCCTTGCTCGGCTCGATGTACGGCGCATCCTTCGCGAAGACGCGCTGCTCTACCGCCAGCAGCGCTTGATCACGTGCAACAGGAATCTCTGGGCGGACAAGGATGTCTCCACCCATGAAACGGGCGGCCGGATCGCCCCCCTGCAGTGGCTGGATCCAACTCGCCACGGGCGCATGGCCTGGACCGTCCAGCCGCAGCGGCGCAATCACTCCGCGCACGCGCAAGACCTGGGGTAGTAAACCCGGCAAGCCCTCTGTGTGTACCGCGCGCCCGACGGCAGCCCGCGCACTGCCGAACAAGGTCCGCGCCACCTCGGCGTCGATCAGGGCCTCGTGGGGATCGGGGTTTTGGTGGCTGAAATTGCGCCCGGCCAGCAGCTGCACTTCGCCAACCGGCAGCCAACTCGCCGAGGCGACGAACTTTTGCGTGATGATCCCGGCCTGGGCTACTTCCAACTTCCCAAGCCCGTTATGGAAATTGCCATCACCGTGACGAAAC
>JAJXYE010000145.1 GCA_021780735.1 Pseudomonadota bacterium
AGGGCGTCGGCAAGGAGTCGGCGCATACCGCGCTGTCGGACATCCGCGATTCCATCGCCGAGCTGCGCCACTATCGGCGCTACATGGGTGCCTTGGGCGGCAACAAGTAAGAGGCCTGATTGCCCCGCCCGGAGCGGGGTCCTGTTGAGGACAAGCGCATGTCGAACGATCTGTTGGCACCGGTGCTGGATTGCGCCGGACGGCTGCTGCGGCTGGATCGCCCGCGGGTGGTTGGCATTCTCAATGTCACCCCCGATTCGTTTTCCGACGGTGGCGCCCACGCCAGCGTGGATCAGGCGGTGGCGCATGGCATGCGCCTGGCCGAAGAGGGTGCGGACATGCTCGATGTCGGCGGCGAATCGACCCGCCCCGGTGCCGAGGAAGTACCGCTTGAGGAAGAACTGCGCCGCGTGCTGCCGGTGATCGGGCAACTGGTCGCACGCACCGCCTTGCCGATCTCCATCGACACCTCCAAGCCCGAGGTGATGCGCGCTGCGGTAGCCGCCGGCGCCGGCATGATCAACGACGTGCATGCGCTGCGTCGTGACGGCGCGATGGGTGCCGTGGCCGAGCTGGGTGTGCCGGTGTGCCTGATGCACATGCAGGGCGAACCCCGTGACATGCAGACCGAGCCACACTACGACGATGTGGTCGGCGAGGTGCACCGGTTCCTCACCGACCGGCTGTTCGCCTGTGAGCTGGCCGGCATCGACCGGCGCAAGGTGCTGGTCGATGTCGGTTTCGGCTTCGGCAAGACACTGCAGCATAATCTGGCCCTGTTGTGCGCGCTGGAACGATTCGCCAACCTGGGCAGCGGCGTCTATGTCGGCCTGTCGCGCAAGCGCATGATCGGCACGCTGACCGGTCGCACCGAGCCGGCCGATCGCGCCGCGGGATCCGTTGCGGCAGCGTTGATTGCCGTGCAGCGCGGCGCGCGGATGGTGCGGGTACATGATGTGCGCGCCACGGTGGATGCGCTGGCCGTATGGCAGGCGGTGGCTGCCGCCGACAGTGTGCCGCGTCGCGATTCGCGTCCGGCTGCCCCGCGCTGGCCGGACGACGACTGAGCCACGCTGCGGACGCGTGCGGGAACCAAACCATTTCCAGGAAGGCGGTACAGGATGACTGAGCGCAAATATTTCGGCACCGATGGCATTCGCGGCCTGGTCGGCACCTGGCCGATCAGCGCGGATTTCATGCTGCGGCTAGGCCGTGCCGTTGGCGCCGTGCTGGTGCGCGAGGGCAGGCAAAGGCCGCAGGTGCTGATCGGCAAGGACACGCGCATCTCCGGCTACATGTTCGAGTCGGCGCTTGAGGCAGGCCTGGTTGCCGCCGGTGCCGATGTCGGGCTGCTCGGCCCGATGCCGACGCCGGCGGTGGCGTTCCTGACGCGCTCGATGCGCGCCCAGGCCGGCATCGTCATCAGTGCCTCGCACAATCCGCATCACGACAACGGCATCAAGTTTTTCTCGGCCGCGGGCGAGAAATTGTCCGACGCGGTCGAGCTGGCGATCGAGCAGGAAGTCGACGCGGCATTTGCCACGGTGGCTTCCGAGAAGCTGGGCAAGGCCGTTCGCGTCACCGACGCGGTGGCGCGCTACGCCGAGTTCTGCAAGGCCACCGTGGCCGAGGATTTCAGTCTTCGCGGGCTCAAGCTGGTACTCGACTGCGCGCATGGCGCCACCTATCAGGTGGCGCCCAAGGTGTTTGCCGAGCTCGGCGCCGAGGTGGTCACCATCGGCGACAAGCCGGACGGATTCAACATCAATGATGCGGTCGGCTCGACCCATCCGCAGGCCCTGCAGCAGGCGGTGCTGGCGCATGCCGCCGATATGGGTATCGCCTTTGACGGCGATGGCGACCGGGTGATGCTGGTGGATCGGCACGGCAAGCTCGCCGATGGCGACGATATCCTCTACGTACTGGCGCAAAGCCTGCACGGACAGGGTTTGCTGAAGGGGCCGGTCGTCGGCACCCTGATGAGCAACTACGGCCTGCAACAGGCGCTGGCCAGGCTCGACGTGCCGCTGATCCGCGCCAACGTCGGCGACCGCTACGTGATGCAGCAGTTGCGCCAGCATGACGGCACGCTCGGCGGCGAGACCTCCGGCCACATCCTGTGCCTTGATCGGGCCACCACTGGCGACGGCATCGTTGCCGCGCTGGCCGTGCTGGAAGCGCTGGCACGTTCCGGTCAGGATCTGGCCGAAGCCCGACAAGGCCTGAACAAGTTGCCACAGGTCATGCTCAACGTGCGTGCCGCCGGCGCGCGCGAGGGGCTGGCCAGCAGCGAGGTGAAGCTGGCACTGGCCGAAGTCGAGCAGGTGCTGCAGGGGCGCGGCCGGGTGGTGCTGCGTGCGTCAGGCACCGAGCCACTGGTGCGTGTCACCATCGAAGGTGCGGATGCGGTGGAAGTGCAGCAGTTGGCAGAGAAGCTGGCCGCGATTGTAAAATCTGCAGCCGAACGCTCGTGAACCTGTAGCAGCAACTGGGTCGCCATGGACTGGCCCGACGTGCTCCGCCCTGGCGGTGGCGGATGATTCGACCGCACGCTCCCGCAATGGACTACAGCCATGAAGCATGTTCCCACCCTCGACATCCGCCGCTACGACCACGACCGCGACGCCTTTGTCGCCGAGCTCGGTGCGGCCTACCGCGAATTCGGTTTCTGCTGCATCAGCGGTCACGGCATTTCGCGCGAGCTGATTGATGGCTCCTATGACGTGTTCCGGCGCTTCTTTGCCCTGCCGATCGAAACCAAGATGAAGTATCACGTCGCCGGCAGCGGCGGCGCGCGCGGCTATACACCATTCAAGGTGGAGACGGCCAAGGACAGCCAGTACGCCGACCTGAAGGAGTTCTGGCACATCGGCCGCGAGATTTCGCGCGACTGCAGATTCGCCGACGTGATGCCGCCAAACCTGTGGCCGGCCGAGGTGCCGCAATTCAGGCAGTTCGGCTACGGCCTGTACGAGGCGCTGGATCAGCTGGGTACGCGTGTGCTGCGCGCACTGGCGTTGCACATCCGGCAGCCGGAAGATTTTTTCGAGGACAAGACCGACGTCGGCAACTCGATCCTGCGTCCGATCCATTACCCGCCCATCGTCGATGAGGGCGGTATCCGGGACACTATCCCGAACGTGCGTGCCGGCGCGCACGAGGACATCAACTTCATCACCCTGCTGGTCGGCGCCAGTGCCGAGGGGTTGGAAGTGCTCAGCGATGGCGAGTGGTTGCCGATCACCACCGAGGGCGATGCGATCGTGGTGAACATCGGCGACATGCTGCAGCGGTTGAGCAACCACGTGTTCCCGTCCACCACGCACCGGGTGGTGAACCCCGAAAACGAGAATGCGCACAAGCCGCGCTACTCGGTGCCGTTCTTCCTGCACCCGAACCCGGATGTGATGCTGGATCCGCTCGATTCGTGCATCACGCCGGACAATCCGCGCCGCTACGACGGCTCGATCAGCTCGCACCAGTACCTGCTGCAGCGACTGCGCGAAATCAAGCTGATCACCTGATTAGCTCAGGCCATCCAGAAGAACACGGCGGTCATCCGCTTGGTCGCCATATCAAGGCCCCAATAAGCGCTGGCGCCATGGATCAGGTTGGCCTTGTACAGCAGCAGCCGGTTGAAGCGGTGTGCTACCCGCACGTCCTCGATGAAGGCATTGGGCTGCACGAAGCGATTGCCGAGCGCCTCGACCAGGTTGCGATGCGGCGGCAGCACGATGTTGCCGCCGAGCTGGCCGCCGGGCATGCGCTGGCGATAGAAGCTGGTACCGCAATGATCGGGCACGGCCGGATTCAAATAGAGTACGGCGGCATAGCGACACAGATTCACCGAATCGGTATGCGGCTTGACCGCGCCCTCGACCGAGCCGACCACCTGCACGCAATTGTGGCTGAGCCGCATTCCCGCTTCGGTCTGTTCGACCCAGACCCTTTTTGCGCCGGTCAGCCGGCACACGGTGGCCTCCAGTGCGGCCAGTTCGCCGTCGAGCAGGGCCGGCATGGCTCGCATGCCTGGCCACACTTCGCCGGTATACGGGTAACCGAGCTCCCAGTCGGTCTTGGCCAGGCAGCGGGCACGGACTTCTTGCGCGTTTGCCAGCACATCGTCCACCACCCAGTAATCACGGCCCTGCACCGGCTTGCGATATGGCAGGGGACGCATCTGGGTCGGAAACAGGGTCATGCCGGACAGCTACCAGGGATGGGCAGGCCGCCACGGTAACCCAAGCGGACATGCTGGTGTGCGCTACAGTTCGGTATTGCGATAACGCCTGGCCTGGCGCGCAGAGAGCAGCAATGACAGTCGGTCAGGCAACCATTCGTTGATGGCCTTGATGCTCCGGTTGACCCG
>JAJXYE010000068.1 GCA_021780735.1 Pseudomonadota bacterium
TAGCGAGTAGATCGATTCGCCCTTGGAGCTGACGATGCCGGCGCCGTAGATGCGCATGCCTTCGGGCGTGTTCATCAGGCCGAATTCCACCGTGTACCAGTACAAGCGGGTCAGGTTCATCAGCGCGTCGGGGCCGATGGCGAACGCCTTCATGCCGCCGCGGCCATAGGCCTGCATGTAGTCGGCGAACACCGGGTTGAGCAGCAGCGGCACGTGGCCGAACAGGTCGTGGAACAGGTCCGGCTCGCTCAGGTAGTCGAGCTGGTCGGGCTTGCGGATCCACCAGCTGACCGGGAAGCGGCGGTTGGCCAGGTGATCGAAGAACACCTCGTCGGGCAGCAGGCCTTCCACCGCCACGACCTGCCAGCCCGTCGCGGCCTTGAGTACCTGATTGAGCTCGCTGAATTTCGGGATGCCGCCATCGCCCAGACCGAAGCGCTCGATGCCCTGCATGAACTCCCGGCAGGCGCGCCCGGGCAGCAGCTCACGCTGGCGCTTGAACAGTGTGCCCCACACCTGGTGGTCGGTTTTGCTGTAGCTGGCCCAGGGTTGCTCGACCACACCGGTGGCGTACACCGGTACATAGCCGCGGTCGGTCTGCTGGTGTTCGACCTTGCGGGGTTGAGGGTTTTCCATGGGTGAACTCCGGGCGAAACGGCGGGTTGAGGACAGATGCCCACAGCTTACGGCCGATGCCCCGCACGAAGCTTGCTTTATTGCCCGCACCGCAGGATGGATTGCACTATTCTTGCGCCACTGGCACAGATGGGCGAGGTTTGTTGCATATGACGACGCTTGATCGCACCGACCTGCGTATTCTCGGCGTGTTGCAGGGGGAGGGCCGCATCAGCAATGCCGACCTGGCCGAGCGGGTCAGCCTGTCAGCTTCGGCGTGCCTGCGCCGTCTGCAGCGGCTGGAGGCGGACCGGATCATCACCGGTTATGCCGCGCAGATCGATCCCGCGGCGGTAGGCCTCGGGCTGCAGGCGTTCGTGCGGGTACAACTGGTCAAGCACGAGAGCGCGGCGATCGAGGCGTTCGTCAAACACGTCAACGGCTGGGACGAGGTGGTTGCCTGCCATGCGCTCACCGGCGACATGGACTACCTGCTGCATGTCTATGTGGCCGACCTGCAGGATTTTTCGCGCTTCGTGCTCGACCATCTGCTGAACGCGGCCGGGGTGGCCGACATCAACTCCAGCTTCGTGTTGCGCACGGTGAAACGCTCGCCGTCGTTGCCGCTGAACCAGTTGGAGCGTTGAATGCGTGGACGCCGTTCAGCGTGCGATTGGCCGCGCCGCCGCCGACTAACGCTAAACTAACCCGCTGATGAGCCTCGATACCGCCACCGTTCCCGATCGCGATCTGTTGCGCCCGCTGCGTTACCTGTGGCGGGTGCCGTTACTGGTGGTGCATGCGATGCTGGCCATTGTGGTGGCACTGCTGGTGATGAGCTGGAACCGCGATCGGGTCATGCTTGAAGGTCGCGAGCCATTCGCGCACCGGATGATTCGCTGGTGGTCGACCGGGCTCATGCGCATCTTCGGCCTGCGTGCCGTGCGTGTCGGCGAACCGCTGCTCGATCCGGTGTTGTTCGTGGCCAACCACACGTCGTGGATCGACATCGAGCTGCTGCACAGCCAGCGCGCGGCCTGTTTCGTGGCCAAGGCCGAGATTGCCGGCTGGCCGCTGGTCGGCTGGCTCGCGGCGAGCGGCGGCACCATCTTCCACCGCCGCGGCAGCAACCACTCGCTGGCTTCGGTGATGCAGGTGATGGTCGAGCGCATGCGTGGCGGCCGTTCGGTAGCGGTGTTTCCGGAAGGCGGCAGCGGCTACAACGGCGTGCTCAAGGTATTCCATGCGCGCATCTTCCAGGCGGCGCTGGATGCCGAGGTGGCGGTGCAGCCGGTGGCACTGCGCTTCGCCCGGGACGGGCGGCGGGTGATCGATGCCGGCTTTCGCGAGGAAGAAAGTTTCGTGGCGAATTTCCTGCGCCTGCTCGGCGAGGCGCCGATGGATGCCGAGGTACATTTTCTGACGCCGGTGCCGGCCAGTCCGGATGCCCGCCGGCGCATGGCCGAGCTCGCGCGTGAGCGCATCGCTGCCGCGCTGGAAGATCAGTCGGCATGAACCTGCCTGTCGGAAAGGATTTCCGCCCCCCCTGGCCCCTGCGCAGCGGTCATATCCAGACCATGTTGTCCTCCAGCGGCGTGCGCCGGCTGCTGCTGCCCCACGCGGCGAAGACCGTGCTTGCCGGTGCCCAACCGGTGGTGGTCGACGGCGGCGGCGGTGTGCGCCTGACCGGTGCCCACACCGCACAGCGCGTGCTGCCGCAATCGCGCGGCCTGGCCGTGCTGTTCCATGGCTGGGAGGGCAGCGTGGATTCCACCTATGTGCTGCAGACCGGTAGCCGGCTGCTGGCCGACGGCTGGGACATCTTCCGGCTGAACTTCCGCGATCATGGCGACAGCCACGTACTCAACGAGGCGCTGTTCCATTCCTGCCGGCTGGACGAGGTGGTGCATGCGCTGGGCGACATTGCGCAGCGCTGGCCGACGCGGCCGATGGCACTGGCCGGCTTTTCGCTGGGCGGCAATTTCGCCCTGCGTGCGGCGATGCAGACGTCGCTGCTCGGCATCCCGCTGGATTACGTGCTGGCGGTGTGTCCGATCATCGATCCCGGTGAAGGACTGTTTGCGCTGGAAGAGACGGCGCCGTGGATCTATCACGCCTACTTCATGCGCAAGTGGCGTCACTCGCTGCTGGCCAAGCAGAAGGCGTTTCCGCAGCATCGGTATTTCGAGATGTCCGAGCTCAAGCAGAACATGCGCGGACTGACCGAGGCCATGGTGCTGAGGCATACCGATTTCAAATCGCTGCAGCAGTATCTGGACGGCTATTCGGTGGCGGTGGATGCCTTGATGGCGATGCAGATTCCGGCAACCGTCCTGACGGCGAGGGACGACCCCGTCATCCCGGTGAGCAGTTTCGAACGACTGCGGCTGCCGGCCAGTGTCGAGCTCGACATTGCGCCGTATGGTGGCCACTGCGGCTTCATTCGCGACTGGGGCATGACCAGCTACACCGACGACTACATTGCGGCGCGCTTCAACGCGCTGGCCGATGGCGCCTCGCCGTCCGGTTGAGCCGACGCGGATTGGCGCGTGTGCGCGCGGCATGCACAATGGCGACGGGTGAACGGGGGCAGCGGCATGGGGCAAACAGCGACGGGCGGCATTCAGCGGTCGGCGGCGCGCTGGCTGGCGCGCGGCTGCCCGGTGCTCTGGCTGCTGCCCTGTCTGCTCTGCGCGAGCACGCCGGGGGCCAGCTTCCAGCGCTCGTTCGAGTCGGTTGAACCGGCACCGATCGCTTCGCCGGCCGACGCGGCGTTCCGGGTGGAACCGGCCGCTGGTCCGTCGATGCAGGCGGCGCTCACCGCCAAGCCCGGCGTCGGCTTCAGCGGAACGCGTTCGCTGCACTATCAAGGCCATGCCGGCGGTCGCCAGCAGGCGGATCTGTTCATGGTCGACTTGCCGGTGCATGCTCACACGCGGCTGTCGTACCTGATCTTTCCCTGCGCCAACCCCGGCGACTTGCGCAATCCGGCCAACTACGTGGCGGTGGATCTGCTCTTCGACGACGGGAGCCGGCTGTCCACCCGTGGCGCGATCGACCAGCATCGCGTCGGTGCGTCGGCACGGGCACAAGGCGACGGTCGCGTGCTGTACCCGGATCAATGGAACGATGTATCGATCGACCTCGGCCGGGTCGCCGCCGGGCGCACCATCCGCCGGATCGTACTTGAGCATGACGGTCCGGCCGCACGTTTCGAAGGTTACCTCGACGACCTGCGCATCGGGCCGCAGGCTGCCGATTCGCGACGTCGTCCCAGCGACTTCGTCGACACCCGCCGCGGCAGCAACTCGAATGGGCGCTTCTCGCGCGGCAACACCTTTCCCGCCGTGGCGCTGCCGCACGGTTTCAACTTCTGGACGCCGGTCACCGACGCGGGCTCGGACTGGATCTACCAGTATCAGCAGCGCAACGGGCCCGACAATCGCCCGCGGCTGGAGGCGTTCGCGCTGTCGCATGAGCCGAGCCCGTGGATGGGCGACCGGCAGACCTTTCAGTTGATGCCGGCGGCAGTGAGCCGCGGGGCACCGGATGTGCACCGGGCGGCGCGGGCGCTGAGCTTCAGCCATGTCAACGAGATCGCGCGGGCGCACACTTACCGGGTCGCGTTCGACAACGGCATCGTCACCGAGCTGGCGCCGACCGACCACGCCGCGATGTTCCGCTTCACCTTCCCCGGCGATCGTGCGCAGCTGATCTTCGACAACCGCAACGATCACGGCGGCATCGTG
>JAJXYE010000386.1 GCA_021780735.1 Pseudomonadota bacterium
CCACGACCTGCGGCGGGTGTGCATGTCTCCGGCGCACCGGGAGGAACGTGCAGGCAGTGGCGACCGTAACGGGAAGCGACGGTGACAACGATTCATCAACGTGGAGGTCAGGCCATGCGTTACCTGTTGTTTGCCATCGTCATGCTGCTGTATCCGGCAATCTCGACCCAGGCTCAGGCGCAGAGCCAGCTCAGCATCAGCGTCGGACACCGCGGCTTGAGCCTTGGATTCCAGATGTCGACATACCCGAACCTGGTGCGCATTCCCGGCTATCCGGTTTATTACGACCCGCGAGTGGACTCGAACTACTTCTTCTACGATGGCCTGTACTGGCTCTATCTGGATGACAACTGGTATTCGAGCTCCTGGTACAACGGTCCGTGGGATCTGATCGCACCGCGCTACGTGCCGCTGTTCGTCTTGCGTGTTCCGGTGCGCTATTACCGTCGGCCCCCTGCGTATTTTCGCGGCTGGAGTCGCGATTCCGCTCCGCGCTGGGGTCAGCACTGGGGTCATGACTGGGAGCGGCAACGCAGTGGCTGGGATCGCTGGGATCGCAGCTCGGTGCCCAGGGCCGCGCCGCTGCCCACATATCAAAGAAATTACAGCGGCAGTCGCTATCCCCGCCGGATGGATCAACAGCGCTCGATCGAGTCGCGCAGCTATCGCTATCAGTCGCGCGAAGCGGTGAGCCGGCAGATTCGGGATCAGCGTCGCCAGCCTGTGGATTCGCGCGCCAGGCAGCAACAGCGGCAACAACAGGACAATCGTCAGAGGCAACAGAACGACCGGCAGCAACAACAGCAACGGATGATTCGGCAGCAGCAGGATGTCCGGAAGCAACAGCAGCAGCGTGCCCGGCAGCAGCAGGAGGTGCAGAGGCAACCGCAGCAGCGAGCCCGCCAGCAGCAGGATGTCCAGAGGCAACAGCAACAGCAGCAGCGATCGCGGCAGCAACCACAACCTGCACGAGGTGTCGAGCGCAGGGCGGGCAAGGGCCAGTCCGACGCGAACAAGTCCCGCGGCGATACCCGGAACAAGCACAAGGACGGCAACAAGGACGGCGGTGGGCATCAATAGTCCATGACAACTCGCGCGGGCCTCCTGCGCTGACGATCAACAGCCCGGCGATCCACGGGCTTGCGCGGCCTTGACCATTCGTTGAGGTCGCGTATTTGCGGTTGGCTGCTGGAAATGTGGGCGTGCAGAGCGTGGGTTTTTCGCGGAGCGAAACATGATGCGATTTCAACCTCCAAGTTGACCTCGATCATGTTGGCTCTGTCTGCTCGGGTCGATTATTCGTCTGTCGCCCAATCCCTCGGCGACGTCCCCTGTCACTGATGGCGAGGTTATTCTCATGAGCATCAAACGCATATTCCTGCTTGGCATCTCTGTTTCCCTGCTCACCGCACTGCCGGCGTTGGCCTATCAGGGTGGTGGTGGCGCGCAGCGTGGCGCACAGCGAAGTGGCCAGTCGACAGCCCTCAATCAGCAATCACGCACGCAGATCTACGGCTCCCAGTTGATGACGCCGGCTGAGCGCCGCTCGTATCGCAACCAGATGCGCAGCCTGAAGACCGCCCAGGAACGCGAGACGCTGCGCAAGCAGCATCACGAACAGATGCAGCAGCGGGCCACCGAACGTGGCATGACCTTGCCTGACATGCCACCGCGCAATGGCGCCGGCATGGGGCCGGGCGCGGGCATGGGGCCGGGCGCGGGCATGGGTCCGGGCAATGGCATGGGTCCAGGCAATGGCATGGGTCCGGGCAATGGCACGCAGCAACGCACCCAACAGCAGATCAACCAGCAGCAGAAGAACCAGGGCCAGGATCAGAAGATCCAGCAGAAGCAGCGCACGGAGCAGCAAACCCAGACTTCAAAGGATGACGGCAACCGCTGACCGAAGGTACTGCGACGCAGTGTGGCCCGAGGGCCGCGCTGCGTCGAAGGGAGGGGCATGCTGACTGCATGGAGGTGCGGCGCGTATTCCTCATGAGTACGCGGATTTGACCATCGAAGCGAATTCCATTCACGCCACGGCGCGGAGTGCAGCGTCGATCTTCATGCAGGGCTGGCATGTACGGAGGGTGGCAGCTCAATCAACCCACAATGCGAGGGACGAAGTCATGTACAAGATGAAGGTTGTATCCCTGATTGTCATGGGGTGTCTGGCCAGCGGTCAGGCGTGGCCCCAGACTGCCCTGATGAAGCAGGCGCAGGGTCTGTTCAAGCCGATTCCCGCGGTTGCGCCAAGCCTGCCTGGCAACGCCGCGACGCCGGCCAAGCTGGATCTCGGCAAGATGCTCTACTTCGATCCACGGTTGTCCCAAAGCCATTCCATCAGCTGCAACTCGTGCCACATGGTGGGCATGGGTGGCGTTGACCTGCAGGAGACTTCGCTGGGCCATCGCTGGCAGCATGGTGGCCGCAACGCGCCGACCGTCTACAACGCCGTGTTCGATGTCGCCCAGTTCTGGGACGGACGTGCCAAGGATCTCGAGCAACAAGCCGGTGGCCCACTGGTCAATCCGGTCGAGATGGACACGACCGAAGCCCATGTCGTCGAGCAGCTCAAGGGCATCCCGGGCTACGCCGCGGTGTTCGCGAAAGCCTTCCCTGGTGCTTCCGACCCGATCACCTTCGACAACGTGCGCAAGGCCATCGCGGTGTTCGAGGCCACCTTGATCACGCCGAACGCACCGTTCGATCGCTACCTCAGGGGCAACGAGAAGGCGCTCGACGCGAAGCAGAAGGAAGGCCTGGCAATATTCATCAACAAGGGCTGCGCGGCATGTCACAGCGGCATCAACGTCGGCGGAGGAATGTATGCGCCCTTTGGCCTTGTCGAGCGTCCCGGTGCCGACATCCTGCCGCCGGGCGACAAGGGCCGCTTCGCGGTGACCAAGACCGTCAGTGACGAGTATGTCTTTCGTGTGCCCTCGCTGCGCAACATCGCGCTGACCGCGCCGTACTTCCATACCGGCAAGGTGTGGGACTTGCGCCAGGCTGTCGCAATCATGGGCAGCAGCCAGCTCGGCGCGAACTTGAGTGACGCCGAAGTCAGCCAGATCGAGTCCTTCCTCGGCTCACTGACAGGCAACCAGCCCCGCGTCACGCTGCCGATCCTGCCGCCCAGCGTGACGACCACGCCAAGGCCCAAGCCGTAGGTAGCGCAAAGCGCGCGCTCGCATGAATCGGAAGGTCACTCGCCAGGATTGGGCGTTTCGTTGCGCGCACGGGCTCGCTGCTGGCCATGGAGATCGCCTGCTTGATGGTTGATCCTGGCGATGACGAGGGATTCGAAGGCGGTTCGCCGCCTTCGTTGATGCCGCAGGGGCACTATCTGGCCGGGTTCGTGGTACTGGTACAGCTGCTGCCGCGAATCTTTGCGCAAATCACCTCTCCGGCACCACCGATCGTTCCGGCTTCGAAGGCCATCATCGCCTTCCTGGGACACGGCCTGCACCTGGCGTTGCATGCGTTCTTGCTGGTGCAGCCGATCCTTGGGATCTTGCAGGTGAACCATGCATGGCGGCTTGCCAGCTTGCCATGGGTGGGCTGGAGTCTGGCTGCGCTGATCGGTGAAGCGGTCTGGCCGTGACGTACCCAAACACTGGTAATGTGCAGCGAACCTGCCGAACCATCCACAGCAGAGGCTCCCATGACGAACAATCCCCTCGCCAGTTGGCACCGGATCGTGCGTGAGAACGATCCCTCCGGCATCGAAGCGCTGCTGGCCGAGGACGCGGTGTTCCACTCGCCAGTCGTGCACACGCCACAACGTGGTCACAAGCTGACGGCGCTGTACCTGGCGGCCGCCTTCCATGTGTTCTTCAATCCGACGTTTCGCTACGTGCGCGAGATCGTCGGTGACCGCGACGCGATGCTGGAGTTCGAGACCGAGATCGATGGCGTGCTGGTCAATGGGGTGGACCTGATCAAGTGGAACGATACTGGCCAGATCATCGAGTTCAAGGTGATGCTGCGGCCGTTGAAGGCGATCAACCTGATCCACCAGCGCATGGCGGCGCTGTTGCAATCGGCATCGTGAATTTCCGCCGATGGTCGCGAGCCACGTGGAAGGTCTGATGCTTGCGCTGCATCAGGCCGCCTGCAGGCATGTGTCGGCCATTCAAGGGACGGCGAGTCCATGCGGACGGAAGCGCAAGCCATTGCCGGATCGGGGCCTGCGTGAGGCGTGCCGCGACCCGGTCGATGCTTGCGCGGAGTAGTAAAATGGCGCCGCCCCCATTTTCCGGATCGCCGATGGATTCCCTCGAGCATCATTTCGCCCGCTACCGAGCCCAAACGGTGGGACATGAGCAGACTTTCCGCTCGCCGTATGGCGAGCAGCGGATCGTCTATGCCGACTGGACCGCCAGCGGACGTCTCTACCGCCCGATCGAGCAGGCACTGCTGGAGCGGTTCGGACCATACGTGGGCAACACCCACTCCGAAAGCAGTGAGACCGGCCGGGCGATGACGCTCGCTTATCACGAGGCGCATCGCATCCTCAAGGCGCACGTCAACGCCAGGCCGGACGACGTGCTGATCACTACCGGCACCGGCATGACCGGAGTGATCAACAAGTTCCAGCGCATCCTGGGCCTGAAGGCCCCGCAGGGGCTGCGCCACTTCATCCGGATTCCCGAAGCCGAGCGCCCGGTGGTCTTCATCACCCACATGGAGCATCACTCCAACCAGACTTCCTGGTACGAGACCATCGCCGATGTGGTGGTGGTGCCGCCGGATCAGCAAGGGCTGGTCGATCTGCAGGCGCTGCAGGCGTTGTTGCATGAGTATCGCCAGCGTCCGATGAAGATCGGCTCGTTCACCGCCTGCTCGAACGTCACCGGCGTGTGCACGCCTTATCACGCCATGGCAAGGCTGATGCATCGCGCCGGTGGTGTCGCCTTCATCGACTTCGCCGCCTCCGCGCCCTACGTTGCCATGGACATGCACCCGGCCGACCCCGAAGAGCATCTGGATGCCGTGCTGTGGTCGCCGCACAAGTTCCTCGGCGGCCCGGGCTCGTCCGGTGCGCTGATTTTCAACCGCCAGCTGTACCACAACACGGTGCCGGACGACTGCGGTGGTGGCACGGTGAACTGGACCAACCCGTGGGGCCAGTATTCGTTCCTGGAGGACATCGAGGCGCGCGAGGATGCGGGTACGCCAGGCTTCCTGCAGACCATCAAGGCCGCCCTCGCGGTGAAGCTGAAGGAGCAGATGGGCGTCGACGCGATGCGTCGGCGCGAGGAGCAGATCGTGCCTTACGCGATGGACGCGCTGCAGGCGATCCCCGGTGTGCGACTGCTTGCGCCGCAGCAACGCGAGCGACTGGCGATGCTGTCGTTCTACATCGAGGGCATCCACTACAACCTGATCGTGCAACTGCTGAACGACCGCTTCGGCGTGCAGGCGCGTGGTGGCTGCTCCTGCGCCGGCACCTATGGCCATTATCTGCTGCACGTGGATCCGACCTTGTCGCACTCGATCACCGATCGCATCGACCACGGCGATCTGTCGGAAAAGCCCGGCTGGGTGCGGCTATCGTTCCATCCCAGCACCACCATGGCCGACATCGACCACGCGATCCGCGCCGTCCGCGAAATCGCCGCGCATGCCGAGGTGTGGGCGCAGGACTATGTCTACTGCTCGCACAGCAACGAGTTCAGCCCGCGCCGCGTCGGCGAGGACAGCACCCGACGCCGCGTGGAAAGCTGGTTCAACCTCGACCAAGGCTGAGTGGAAGCAAACTGGGTCAAAGCCCATGCCTTGCACGAACAGCTCTCCAGGCAAGGACATTTGCCCGTTTCGCCAGCAATTGCGCGATTCTTTTACTGACCTGGCAAGAGGCGGCAAACGCAGGACTTCGGCCGGGTCGCAAGCGCCCGCCGGGGATGCCTTCACAGCTGATCGGGATCCAGCCGGAACGACTCGATCCTCCCCACGGATTGCAGCGCTTTCTGCACGGCGGGCTGTGCGACGACCTTGGTCCAGCGCGTGCTGATTTCGGCTTCGACAGGGGTCATGCGAATCGCGGCGTAGTGCTGCATGTCGACCAGCGCGCTGCTGCGCCAGGCCGGGTTGCGCAGGCGCTGCAGCAGCAGGTCGGCGGCGCCATCGAGATCGCCGCTGACCAGCAGTGCGCGCTGCCACAGGGCGATGGCATCGTTCCGATGCGCGCGCATGTAGGCCAGATGCTCGGCCGTGCCTGCCTGGTCATGCTGCTGCACGGCGACCTTGAGCTTCACCAGTTCCAGGTTCATCCGGCCATAGGGGCTCATGTTGCCCAGTTCTGCCACCATGTCGAGCGCGCGGATCGGTTCCCTGCGGTCGGCGTAGTAATCGCCGAGATTGATGATCTGGCTGACATTCATGCCGCCCTGTTCCGGCTGACGGGTGGCGGCAGCCCATTGCTCGGCCGCCTCATCCCAGCGACCGAGCCGCGCCAGTGCGCGGGCGCGCTGATCGATGATCCAGACGTAGCGGTCGTCGAAATCCTTGTAGCTGGACTTGCCTTTGCCGGCGCGAACATTTGCCATCACGGCATCGGTGACGGCGAGTACCTGCCGGTTTTGCCCGGTGTCCAGCATCAGGGTCTGCAGCGTGGTCAGCGGGCGCAGCCGATCGGGATGGGCGACGACAGCGGCGCGGGCGGCGGCGAGTTCGGCGGCCATGGTGCGGTCGACATCGAACGCCTGCGGGTCGCGTTGAACAAGGGCATCGAAGCGCTTGTCCACGCGCATCGACAGGATCACCCGGGCTGAAGTGATGCGCGATGCCACGGCAGCAGCCTGCGCAGTCTTGCCTTGCACCAGAAGCAGGTTGCTGAGTTCGCGCCACAGGGTGCTGGGCTCGCCGTCGCGATCGGTCCAGCGGGCGTCGAACAGTGCCTGCAGCATCGCCTGCCGGGTTGCGGTCTGCGCCGGATCCGCAGCGAGTTTCGTATCGATGATGTAGATCGGTTGATCGAAGATCCTGTGCAGCACATCGGGCCAGCGTCGCGCGATCTCAGTGACTGAGCGCGCGCTGTCGGCATAGTCGCCAAGGGCATACGCGGTCGAGGATCGCGCGAGCCAGGCGTCACCATCGGCCTGATCCATCGCGGTGGCGCGCAGCAGCAGTCCGTGCGCCTCGCCCTGGCGATCGGCATCTTGCCCCGCAAGCATGCCGAGCACCAACAAGGTCCGGTAGCGCAGATCTTCGGGAAGCTGGCCGAAACGGCTGCCGTAGACGGCCTTGTACAGCTCTTCGTTTGCGTCCGCCGTGTTGTCTTGCGCGGCGTCGCGCAGGCCGGCAAGAACGGTTTGCCTGGTCGCCTCGGTCGCTGCCGACAGCTTGTCGGAAGCTGCGGCGAGCGGCCGATGGTCAAGAGCATGCGCTGCAAATGGCGCGCCGAGCAGTGCAACGATCATCCATAGCGATCGCATGATTTCCCCTGGTGACTGCCTGGATGCGAAGTTGCCAGAGTGTCGAGTCGCATCATGGACAAAACTGTACAACAAGGGCTCGCCAGGCTGCAGCGGACCGCAAGCGGATCAGGGCACAGGCCCTGGACTCCGAAATTCCAGTGTCGCCGCAGCATGCTGCTACGCCGCATTGCCTGCCGATGGGGATGATCGGTTTTACCGTGACCGGCGTGGCGATATACAGCGCGATCGATGATGCCGGGCGCGACGCGGCGGCGCACGAAGTGCAGGATCTGTGCGACGGACATCCGCGGGGCAGGGGCCAGGATCACTACCACGGCGCCTCGCCGTGCATTCCTGCCATCGACAAGAATCAGGTCGTGGGCTGGGCGCTGGATGGTTATCCGATCCTCGGCCTGAAGGATGCCCGGGGGCGCTGGCTGACCCATGCGGAGCTCGACGCTTGCCACGGCCGTGCGGAGCCGGTGCGGGTGAACGGTCACCAGTACAACTACGCGTATCGATTCACGCGTGAGTATCCGTACACCCTGGGCTGCTTCACGGGCGATCTGCTGGCTGGCACCGAGCAGGTGATTCGCAAGGAGATGGGGTCACGCAGGCAGCGTCCGGGAAGCGGTACGGGCCGTCGCGGGGATGGATCGCGGCGGCTCGCAGCGGCTGCAAGACTCGGTGTCTCAACCGATGCCCTGCGCCGCGCGCTCGGTCCACCGCCGCCGGATCTGGCCGCGGCGGCGAACACCTTGGGCATATCCGAACAGGCGTTGCCAGCAGCACTGCGACCGGCACGGCAGCACTGAAAGGCCGCGGCCGGGAGTGACGGCAAGCGGGGTCGTCAAACAGTCACCGCGGCAGCGGCTTGGCCTCTTCCACCCCGAGCTGGTGGCCCGATCCGCGTGCAACAATGCGCGGGCCAACGCAGATCGGGTCGGGGGAGTCATGCGAATAAATCGTCTTGTACGCTGGAGTTTGCTGCTCGCTTGGTCGCCGCTGGCGCTTGCAGCGACGACGCCATCGGCCGCCGACCAAGCCTTGCCTGGCCTGGATGGCTATGTCCGGCAGGTCATGCGCGACTGGCACGTGCCGGGCATGGCGGTCGCCGTGGTCAAGGACGGCAAGGTGCTGCTGGCACGTGGCTACGGTGTGCGCGAACTGGGCAATACCGGCAAGGTCGACGCGGACACCTTGTTCGACATCGGCTCCAACAGCAAGGCGTTCACCGTGGCCGCACTCGGCACGCTGGTGGCTTCCGGCAAGCTCGGCTGGGACACGCCGGTGGTCGACGAACTGGGGCACTTCCGGCTCGGCAGCGCGTACGTCACTCAGAACCTCACGCTGCGCGACCTGCTGACGCATCGCAGCGGCTATTGTGATCCCGGCGTGTGGTACGCCAGCGACGCAAGCGACATCCTGCAGCGCGTGGGCCATCAAAAACCTGACTACGGCTTCCGCACCACGTTTTGCTACAACAACGTGCAGTACCTCGCTGCCAGCCGTTTCATTCCGGCGCTGACCGGCACGAGCTGGAACGACTACGTCGCCACGCATCTTTTCCAGCCGCTGGACATGACCCGTACCGTCAGTACCGAGGCCGGCGTCTTGTCGTCGTCCGACGTAGCGGTGCCACACGGCATGGAGGACGGCAAAGCCAGGATCCTGCATCGGTACTGGCCGCACAACATGGACATCTTCGCCGCGGTGGGCGGAATCTGGTCCAGCGCCAACGACATGAGCCGCTGGCTGCAGATGCTGCTGGCGGACGGACGTTACCGCGACAAGACCGTGCTCGATCCCGCCGTGGTTGATGCGATGGAAACCCCGCAGATCACCATACAGCCGGGGACCGAAGTCGGCGACGAAATCCGTGCGTGGATGCCTGGCGGGCATTTCTACACCTACGGTCTTGGTCTGTTCGTGCAGGACTGGCACGGACATCCGCTGGTGTGGCACGCCGGCGACATCGATGGCATGGCCTCGGCGGTGGCGCTCGTCCCCGACGCGCATCTGGGCATCGTGGTGTTGAGCAACATGAACCAGAGCAACGCGCGCTTTGCGGTGGTGGCGAGGGTACTGCAAGGCATGTCCGGGCAGCCCCTGCACGATATCGAACCCGCGCTGCTAAGCGCGGAAAAAAAGGAGCATGCCAAGTCCGACGCAGCGGAACGCAAGCTTGCCGACACGCGGGTGCCGGGCAGCAAGGCGCCGCTGCCACTGAAGGCCTATGCGGGCATCTACACCGACACGCTGGATGGCAGTGCCCACGTCAACGTGGAGCGTGACCACCTGGTTCTGCATCTCGGCAACCCCGATTTCACCGGCGACCTTGTGCCCTGGCACGGCAGCACCTTTCGCGTGACCTGGCGCTATCACTTCCATGGCACCGATTACGCGACGTTCGACGTGGATGCCCTGGGCAAGCCGACAAGACTGTCGCTCGCCGAGCTGTCGTCGCACTTCATTCGCGTGAAAGCTCCGTCGTCCGAGCCGGCGCACGCGTCGAAATAGACGGATGGTGACATGCGGCGAGCAAACGGCACGGCCGCGTTGGCCGCGCTGGCAGCGTCCATCGCCACATCACGTACTGCCGAGGCTGAGCAGCAGGGCAAACGCCATTCCCGTCGCCACCAGCATGCTGTAGCAAATGCCGACGCAGCAGAATTTCAGCGTGGTCATGAATACGCCCTGCCGGTACACCCGCTTCTGCATCAGGAACAGGTAGACCAGCAGCCAGATCCACGCCGCGGCGTGCAGCAGTCCAAGCAGGACGCCGAGTGCGGCGACATGCGGCGCGAGCCAGCCGCGCAACAGATCCAGCGCGACCAGCACCAGCAGCGACAGCATGATGAAGGCGTGACTGTGCATGGCCACGATCAGATGTTCCATGTACAGCCGGCGCTTGAAGACGTAGAACAGCTTCAACAGCAGCGCAAATACCGGCAGCAGCATGAACAGCACCTGCGGCGCAACGGCGAACATCCCGCCCATCAGATGCTGCGCCGTGGCCTTCGCCTCGGCGGCATTGCCCGAGTTCATGTGATGCAGGTTGCGGCGTGCGTGCTCGATCGAGTCGTTGAGCCAGTCGTTGGCAAACCCGGGCAGCCAGTCGGCGCGCCACGGTTTGCTCTGGCGGTTCCACACGATCTTGCCGTTGAAGCGGATGTCACCATCGGAGAAATGCGTGTCCTGCTCGCCGGTCACAGGGGCCGAACTGATCGAGACACCGGCAATCGGTGGCGTCTGGAAGTGCACCAAGTGCTGGGCACCGGTGCGCAGCATCAGCTGGATCGCGAAGATCGCGATGATCGCCAGGAAGAACACCAGCCGGAATGGCGTCACGTAGCGGGCGCGTTTGCCGGCGAGGTAATCCAGGGTGAGTTTTCCCGGCCGCAAGTACAGCGGCAGCAGCGTGTGCACGATCCGCGCGTCGATATTCAGCACGCTGTCCATCACGTCGCCAAGGACACTGCCGAAGTGCCGAACCAATCCTTCGACCGGTTGGCCGCAGGCGTGGCAATACTTTCCGTACAGCGGTGCGCCGCAGTTGCTGCAGGCCGGGGGCGGCGTCAGCTCGGGTGCGGACATCGATGCCATGGTGGGGCGGTCTCCGGCAGGGTTCGGTGAACCGCCCTGATCCGCGCGGTTCGGCGCGGCCCTCGCACGGAGAAAGATAAGGTCTGAGGGGCAAGGTCTGCAACAATATCGCGCACCTCAAACACCTGGCGCTGTGCCTGGTTTGGGGCCTCGGTGACTCGCTGGCCGCTGGCAGGCGGCAACAGCGCGAGCGGCATCAAGCCCGCTCCGGGCAGTTGCTGCAGGCGCCTGCGCCGGCGCCCGTTACCATCGATGCCGTGCTTGCATGCTGCGTCGTGCAATGTCGTTCGCATGGCGGTGGTGATTATGTCCATGCATGGCCAGCTCTGCTACAGCAGGCCTTCGATCGGCAGCAGCTTGAGCAGTTGCACTTCCGCCCGCCGTTCGGGGGTGACATCGGGTTCGTGGTCGTAGCTGACCGGTTTGCCGTTCTTGCGCGCCTGCCATTGCAGATCCCCGGCGCGAGGTGCGCCTTGCGGGATCAGCACCACCCGAAAGGCACTGCCGGGCAAGGTGGCGTTGTCGAAGAAGCGGGTCACCGCCTCGGCCAGCGGTGCCGAGTCGACGATGATGCCCATTTCGGTGTTCAGCAGCCTGGATCGCTCGTCCATGTTCAACGACCCGATGAAGACTTGCCGATCGTCAACCACGATGGCCTTTGCATGCAGGCTGACACCGGATGAAGTGCCGTGGGTCGAGGCTGTCTGAGGTGCACCCGCGGCGGGTTGCAGTTCGTACAACTGCACGCCACTCTCGAGCAGTGGCCGGCGGTAGCGGGCGTAGCTGGAATACACCGCCGGCTCATCATTGGATGCCAGCGAGTTGGTCAGCACCTTTACCGTGATGCCGCGCCGGGCGATGCGGCTGAGGTAACGGGTGCCACGGTCGCCGGGGATGAAGTAGGGCGATATGAGCAACACGCTGTACCGGGCGCTGTCGGTCATCGCCTTGATGTCCGGGCCGATGCGCAGGTCGGGCTGGTCTTTCGTGGCCTCGATCTTTTGCGGCTGGTCGGCGACCAGCCGGGCCGGACCCCAGAACCATTTGCCGGGTCGGTCGGCGGTGGCACCGTTGAAATTCTCGTCCAGGGTTGCCTGTGCGTAGTCGGACTGCGCGAACGTTCGCGCGTCGTGCGTCAGATCCTTGCGCAACCGCGCCAGATCGTAGTGGTCGGCATGTTTGCCGAACGCGGTGACCGGATAGGCGGCATCGCAATTCCAGTACTCGTCGAATGCCAGCGAGGCCTGTTTCACCACCGGCCCGATGGCAATCAGGTCGAGGTCACGGAAGTTGGTGGCATGGCCCGCGTCGAAGTAGCCATTGCCGATATTGCGACCGCCGACGATCGCCACGTTGCCGTCGACGATGAACGATTTGTTGTGCATGCGCCGATTGAGACGGTGGGCGTCGAGCAGGAACTGGGTGGCCTTGGACAGCATCGATGGCTTGTGCGTGGCAAACGGATTGAACAGCCGCACTTCGATGTTCGGGTGCGCATCCAGCGCGTCGAGCATGTTGATGGAGTCATCCACGTTGATGTCGTCCAGCAGCAGCCGCACCCGCACGCCGCGATCGGCCGCCAGCAGCAGCCGCTGCGCGACCAGCCGCCCGGTCGCGTCGTTGTTGAAGATGTAATACTGCAGGTCGATCGAATGCCGTGCATGGTCGGCCAGCGATATCCGGCTCAGCAGTGCGTTGCTGCTGCGCGTAAGCAGGCGAAAACCGGATTGGTTGCTGTGCCTGGCGACTTCCGCGTGCACGTAGCGTGCACCTGGCGTATTCGTCGCTGGCGGCAAGGCGGTCGATGGCTGCTTCACCATGCCTGGGCGTGGTGGTGAGCACGCCGCCAGGACGAGTCCGAGCCCGATCAATCCGATCCAGGCCATCAAGCGTCGCATCAGGATTCTTGTACCTGTCATATCAATCTTCCCGTTCGCGGGCGAATCGGCGCGACGCAGAACCCTCGGGAAAGGGTCTTCCGCGAGCGAGCCGGCTGTCGGCCTCCCTGCACTGTGGGCGAGTCTTCGTGAAGGCGGCGGGATCGGCGAGGGGGCGAGCGGATGCAGGGTGTCGGCAAGCGGCTGAATCTGCGCATCCCTAGCGCAGCGGCTCCTTCGCCGTGTCACCCTGGCAGGCAATCGGCCTGCCGTCCTTGCCGATCACTTGCTTGAAGCTGGAACCGGTGCGGTTGAAGACGATGCCACCTGCGCACTGCTGGTTCCGATCCAGCCGGTAGCTTGCCTGTCGGCGAAGCTCTTCCTCGCGCTGCCGGTCCATGCGGACGCGCAGCTGCGCCTGGTATTGCCGCGCCTGCTCATTGACCTCCTGGTGCAGATTGGACATGTCCTCGCGCTGCTGCTTCAGTTCGTCGGCAAGTTTTTCACGGAATTGCCGGGCATGTGCCTTCGCCTGTTGCGCTTCGAGCGCGGCGCTGCGCGCAGATTCGCGAATGATCTCGTCGGCCTGCCGCGCCGCGATGTATCGGGAAAGTCCATTCCAGGCGAACCCCGCAACGATCAGGCCCGCCACGACGGCTCCGATTTTCCACGGCAACGGCATGGCCATGACACCCGACTCCCATCACGATATTGAAAAGTTTGCCCACCTCCGCCGCGAAATGAAACCGCGTCGGAAGGCGCTTGACAGAGTCTAGGACGTAACGGGCTCGCCTGAGGGATGTCAGGGGCCGTCTCTGCGCCATCAGCGCGTGCGCGGATCCCACGATTCCAGCGCGAATTGGAAACCTGCCGCTGCTGACCCGGGCATTGGGCAAACCGGCGAGCCAGCTGGCGAGGGCGATCGCTGCCAGCCAACGCGCGTGCACTGAGTGGAATGTCGCGCGCTGCGCGCGGCATGGGCCGCGACACCCCAGGGACGCATGGCGCTGCCACACTGTCGGGTGTGGATGCCATGGGCCCGAAGCGCGACAGGCGGTGTCCCCATGCATGCACGTTTGGTCAATTCGCCAGAACCAGCGCAGGGAAAGGCTCACGCCAGGCGTCGAGCTCGTTCAGGCGTTGGTGCCACCGGGTGATGGCGGGGAATTCGCCCAGTGGAATGTGCGCGCGTTCGGCAAAGGGCAGGGTAACGGCCAGCGCGAAGTCGGCCACGGTGATGCCATTTCCGACCAGCCAGCGGCGATCCTCCAGGTGCCTGTCCAGAATCGCGGCATGGCGGCGCCATTCCTCGCTGGCTCGCTTTGTCTCGGCCTGGTTGACATCACCCAGGCCGAAGCGGGCTTTGATGATGTACTCGAAATACAGTGTGCCCGCATGTGCGGTGAAGTGCTGCGCGTTCCAGCTGAGCCAGCGGATCACGTCGATCTGGCGGTCGTCCTGTGGCCACAATTCCGAATCGCAACGCGCGGCCAGGTGGCACATGATCGCATCGGCCTCCCACAGCACGCGCGCGCCGTCCACCAGTGTTGGCACCTTGCCATTGGGATTGAGCGAGAGATATTCCGCGGTTCTATGCTCGCCCCGGCCGAGGTCGAGATAGCTGTAATCCACCGGCGACTGCAGGTATTTCGCGACTGCGCAGGTCTTGCGCGGTGCCAGGACGTCCGACCAGTAGAGTTTCACGAGGGCATCTCCTTGGGAGGCTTGTTGGGTGTCTGGATCAATGACGAATGACCAGTCGGCAAATCGACAGACGTGGATGGAGACCGATCCGGGCGAAGACGGTCGGCGGCCTCGCACCGCGGAGCCGGGCCGAGCGTGACGATATCCATGTGCAGAACGTTCAACCCGCCGTATCGCCACCGCACGCCGCCGCGAGCCTGGCACGGATCAGTTGCCCGGCAGCGGCGCGACGTGCCGGGGAGCCGGCCGGAGGCAGGAAATATCGGGGGATGTGGCCGCTTGGTTCGCGCGCGCCTGGCCCCATAACGAGACGCTATCCACCAGTACAGGCCTCTCGATCATGGCAACCCCCATCCAAGCTGCCGGCTCCGGCCAGTTTCTCGTCGGTGGCGATATCGCCGTCCATCGATTGGGCTTCGGTGCCATGCGCGTCACCGGCAAGGGCATCTGGGGGGATCCGGCCAATCCCGCGGGCGTGCGCGCGACCTTGCGTCGACTGCCCGAGCTGGGTGTGAACCTGGTCGACACCGCCGACAGCTACGGGCCGGAGGTAAGCGAGAACCTGATCCGTGAGGTGCTGCATCCGTACCCGGGCATGCTGGTGGCGACCAAGGGTGGTCTGACCCGTCACGGGCCGGATATCTGGGCGCCGGTGGGGCGTCCGGAATACCTTCGTCAGTGTGTGCTGATGAGCCTGCGCCGGCTGGGGGTGGCGCGTATCGACCTGTGGCAGTTGCACCGCATCGACGCCAGGGTTCCCCGCGACGAGCAGTTCGCGGCGATCGCCGCGATGCAGCAGGAAGGCCTGATTCGCCATGTCGGCCTCAGCGAAGTCAATGTCGAGGAGATCGAGGCGGCGCGCAGCCACTTTCCGGTGGCGACCGTGCAGAACCTGTACAACCTTGCCAATCGCCAGAGCGAGGCGGTGCTCAACCATTGCGAGGCGAACGGCATCGGCTTCATTCCCTGGTTTCCGCTGGCTGCCGGCAAGCTGGCTACGCCGGACTCGGTGCTTGACAGGATCGCCACCAGGCTTGGCGCCAGCAGCAGCCAGGTGGCGCTGGCGTGGTTGCTCAGGCGATCGCCGGTGATGCTGCCGATCCCCGGCACCTCCAGTGTCGAGCACCTTGAGCAAAACGTCGGTGCCGCCTCGCTGACGCTTGCCGAGGAGGATTTCGCTGCGCTGGAAGCTGCCGCGCGCTGAGAGGCGATGGTGAATCCGGGGCCGGGTCCCTGCGTGCCGCGACTAAATCGTGGTGAATCGGGTGTTGCCGGACGCGCATTCGCGCCAAGCCGTCAGGCGCCTGGTGCAGGTCTCACCCTGTCAACAAGGCGGAGCCGACGTCGAGGAGGGCTTCGGGTGAGTGGCCGATGTCCTGAGGAGGCACGCCAATGGGTGCACGCCTTCGTGACTTGGTACAACACCCAGCACCGCCACAGCGCCATCCACTTCGTCACCCCCAGGAACGCCACGAGGGACGGGACGGCGCCATACTCGAGGCGCGCACCACGACCTGCGAAACAGCCAAGTCCACGCACCCCGATCGTTGGCGCACACGCCCTGTCCGCAACTGGACGCCCATCGGTACCGTCTGGCTCAACCCCGATCGTGAAGCACCACCGCACGACGAATCCGCCGCGACTCGCAGCATGATCAAGCGGACAACTTCGTTGACAAACACCGACTGCGGACGCCAGCAAGCGTGAAACGGATCTGACGGGAGTGCAAACGTCATGCCCGGCGGCAATCCGGATCACTTTCACGCGATAATTCTGCACAACCTCGAACCAGGGCCGCGGAGAAAGTGCTCTCAGTTTCCCTTGCCATGGTTGAAGTGAAGAACTTGGCCCCTTTTTTTTGCAGACCAGACATGTCCCTGCCCACGATTGTTCTTGGTGCCGGCCTCAGCGGCCTGTATGCCGCGCACCTGTTGGAGCAGTGTGGCCGCGACGTGCTGTTGATCGAGGCGCGCGAGCGCGCAGGCGGGCGCATCTTCGGCGTGGCGACAGACGACAATGCGCATGGCTGGGATCTGGGCCCGTCCTGGCTGTGGCCGGCGATGAATCCGCGCGCGGCGCGGCTGGTCGATGCGCTCGGACTGGCGCTGTACCCGCAGCATGTCGACGGCGGTGCGCTGATGGAGGACACCAGTGGTCGGGTTCAGCGCCTGCCGCACACCTGGGCGACGGAGCCGCCCTCGATGCGCGTAGTCGGGGGCCTGGCCGCTTTGGTCCAGGCTCTGGGCGGCGCCTTGCAGCGAACCACGATCCGGCTGGGCTCGCGTGCCACGGGCTTGCGTTGGCACGATGAGGCGGCCGTGGAAGTGACGCTGGCAGGTGGTGAGGTGGTGCATGCCACCCAGGTGATCAGCGGCTTGCCGCCGCGTCTGCTGGTCGACACGTTGCTGTGGGTGCCGGCGCTGCCAGCGGACTGGCAGGCGGCGCGGCGGGCGACGCCAACCTGGATGGCCGGGCAGGCGAAGTTTCTGGCCAGCTACGCCCATGCTTTCTGGCGCGCGGACGGCCTGTCCGGCATGGCGATGAGCCAGCGCGGGCCGCTGGTTGAAATCCATGACGCCAGCGATGCCGCCGGCCGGCACGCGGCACTGTTCGGCTTCGTCGGCGTGCCTCACGCCGGGCGCCGCCAGCTCGGTCGCGACGGCCTGGTGCGGCTGGCGCTGGCGCAGCTGGAGCGCCTGTTCGGAGTGAGCGCAGCGACGCCACAGGCCGTGCACCTCAAGGACTGGAGCGAGGACGCATGCACCGCCACGCCCGCCGATGCGACACTGGCGGCCGGGCATCCAGTTTATGCTTGCGCTGCGCTGGCGCCGCCATGGGAGGGCCGCGTGCATCTGGCTGGCAGCGAGTTCGCCAGCAATTTTGGCGGCTACCTGGAGGGCGCACTGGAAGCGGCAGAGCGCGCGGT
>JAJXYE010000305.1 GCA_021780735.1 Pseudomonadota bacterium
GCGTTATTGACTGCCTGCATCTGCTGCAGTTCAAGCTGCAGGTCCGGTATTTCCTTGCCCATGATTGTCGCCTCGCCTAATCGTTGTGAGTCACGCTGTGGAATGGGTGAACCTTACGGGGGGGGGCTGCTCTGGGCGTCCGACAGGAAACGAGGAGAGCGAGGCTCGAAGCCGACAATGGTTCATCCGTCTTTGGTGAACCGGCAGGATCGCGAGCCGACCTGGCTCGTGCCCATGTCCGGGTCAAAGCCGGGAAGCCGCTGTAATGGCTCCTCGCCCCTTGACGTTAGGGTCATCGGCAAATATGAGCAGCAACTTGAGCGGGGATCACCGCGCACTGCGACCAAATTGACCTGGATCAATTTCCGCGCCGGGAAGGCTGTCTCGAGCGTGCATTTTTGTCGACCAGGACGGCGATCTTTTTCGGGTCTGGTTCCGGCAGGATGCCGCGGCACAAGCGGCTCGACAGCGCAAGAAACCCGCCGGGCATCCGATGCCGAAAAGCCAGCGTGGCTCATGTCTCCGCGCGGCACGGATGCCATTTACCGGATACTTCCTATGCGTAGGATCGATGCGTTGCATTGACACCGGGTGTGGGTAGATCTGCTCGAAAAACGAGCGGCATTGTTTTTTGCACGGACGTTGACGCGCCTCACTCCCGCGGCGTTTCGAATGCATGGTCGGATGAACTGCGCACCGGCAATGATCTGGTCGAACACTGTTCTTCACTCAGCTCGATCGGACGACGCTGGGGGTGCGTGAACGCGATGCGCTGCAATCGCTGATCACGCTGGATGGGTGCCATCGAGCAGGAGATGGCGGTCCTGAACTGCTTGCCCGGCGGAAGGCGGTGGCATTTATTGATGCGGCTGGATGGCAGCGACGTGTTCCTGGTCGAGGCCTTTGCCGGCGACATCGGCAAGCAGGCGGCGGCGATCCTGAGTGATCCTGCGACCTGCGCGACGGCGGATGCCTCGGTGCCGGGAGACCAGAGCCTGACAGCACAGGCATGGCGAAGTGGCAGGACTCTCACTTCGGCCTCCTGCCAGCAGGACAAGCGCTACACGGCGTGGCATGCGCTGGCGCCACGCTTGTGGGCGCAGTGCCCATGACATCAGTGCGCCATCAACCGGCGGCTGGCAAACACCGGCCTGGCAAATGACCGTACCAGCTATGAAAGAGCGCCAATTGCCCTCGCATGTCACCGACGGAACCGCGCATGATCAGAACTCGGACCACTCCCCGGTCTTTTGCGGCAATGGGGCCCCTGCGCGGCCGGCGCGTTCGGCGGCACGAATCAGCTGAGCGGGCACCGAGGTCTTGTCATCATCGACCGCACCCGCCGGCTCCGCTTGGGCACTGCTGGCGGTCGCGTCGCCAATGCGGAAGAACGCCACCTGCTGCAGCAGCTCGTGACCCTGCTCCTGCATGGCACGGCTGGCGGCGGCAGCCTCCTCCACCAGCGCCGCGTTCTGCTGGGTCACCTCATCCATCTGCATCACGGCGGAATTGACCTGGTCGATGCCGGAGGATTGCTCCTGGCTCGCCGCGGCGATCTCGGCCACGATGTCGCTGACTTTTTTCACGCTGCCGACGATCTCGGCCAAGGCTTTGCCGGACTGATCGACCAGCGCCGAACCGTTGTCGACTTTCTCCGCGCTGTCCTCGATCAGCGCCTTGATCTCCTTGGCCGCCAGCGCGCTGCGCTGGGCGAGGCTGCGCACCTCGGTGGCGACCACGGCGAAGCCGCGGCCCTGCTCGCCGGCGCGCGCCGCCTCCACTGCGGCGTTCAGCGCCAGCAGGTTGGTCTGGAACGCGATCTCCTGGATCAGCCCCACGATGTCGGCAATCTTGCGGCTTGACGCGCTGACCTCACCCATGGCCAGCGCTGCCTTGCCCGCGATTTCGCCGCCCAGCACGGCCTGTTCGGTGGCACTGCGTGCCAGCTCGTCGGCGTGGCTGGCATTTTCCGCGTTCTGCTTGACGGTCGAGGTCATCTGCTCCATCGACGCGGCGGTCTCCTCCAGGCTGGAGGCCTGTTCCTGGGTGCGCTGGCTGAGGTCATCGTTGCCCTGCGCGATCTGCCTGGCGGCGTTGCCGACCGAGGTGGCGCTTCTGCGCACCTCGCTCACGGTGTCGGCCAGTCTGATGTCCATGCGTTGCAGCGCGGCCAGCAACTGGCTGACCTCGTCGGTGCCGTGCACGGCAATGCTGTTGCCCAGATGGCCTTTGGCGATGTGTTCGGTCAGGCTGACAGCCTGCTGCATGGCACGGGTCAGCGTGCGGATCACGACATGGGTCAAGGCGCCGACAAGGCTGCCCAACACGGCCAGCAGTGCCAGCATCTGCATCCGGCGCAGCCGAAGTGCCGATGCGGTGCTTTTGACCATGGCTATGGTTTGGGCGGAAGCCACCGAGTTGAGCCTGGACTGCGCATCGATCGCCCGGGTCATGAGGGCAAAGAAGTCGGTCGCCTTGTACGTCAACTTGGCGGGTGTCAGCACCTCTTGCCGAGTCGCCGCCAGCGCGGCCTTGACGAGTCGGGCGGCCTCGTTCAAGGGGGCGGCGTAGGTCGCCTTGAGCGCGTCACTGGATGCACCGATTTGGTCCATGGCGTGCAGGTAGTCCCCCAGCGTCGCGTTCGCGTTGGCTACCAGAGTGCCCAGGTTGGCCCGCGCCGTGTCATCCAGCTGGCCGGAAGCCAGCGCGCCACTGCCAAGGGCGCGCATGCGGCCAAGGTCTTCCGCGAGCGCGGGTGAGTAGGTGAACGTGGAGACCATCATGTCATGGGACAGATTCGTGTCAGCGAGATCCAGGCCATAGTCCCGCATGAGCTGGAGTTTGAGCGCGAACAGGCGCGCGATCAGTGCCGTATGCGCGGTGAAGCTCTGCTTGGCGGTGAGCTTCGATTGCGCCATCTGCTCGAGCAGGGCCGCCCATTCCTTCGTTATCTGCTGCCAGCTGGCGAGAACCTCCGTCTTGCCGGCGCGCTTGAACAGGTTGCCGCACTGGGCGATGGCGGCGTTGGCATCGGTGGTCTTCCCGCTCAGCTGAGCACTGACCGAAGCATTGCCGCCCAGCATGATCGCGGAAAGGCCTCGATGCATCTGCAGATCGGACACGACCTTCAGCAGCTGATCCAGCTGAAGGACCCCGGTGACCTGGGTCCGTGACTGGGCGATGGCCTTGTTCGATGCCTGCAGATAGATCACCAGAGGGGCGGCCACCATGACGGAAAGCATTGCGGCGAGCACGGCAAATTTCTGCCAGAGCAACAGGCGATTGAGAATTCTGGACATCTCGATTCCTTGGCAAGTGATGGGGCGCCGGCCAAATTCCCTGTTTCGGAAAAGGGAACCGTTGATTTCCTGATCTGGATCAAGAAACGAGCCTTCCATTCGCAAAGGCATGCAGCATCAGCGATACCGGCCACCGCTTGGTGCGAACTCGATAGCGGCGGTGGCGCCGATACCTTTAGGTGGCTCGACAGTTCAAGAAACCCGCCGGGCATCCGATAGAGAAAAGGCAGGGCGGTTCGGTGTCCGCGCGACACGGATGTCATCCGCAGGCTACTTCCGTATGATCGATGCATCGTATTGACCATGCGATGTGGACAGACCACTCCAAAAGCGAGCGGCATTTTTCAGGGCCTCTGACGTGCCTCACTCCCGCGACATTTCCATTCCATGGTCGGACGAGCTGCGCACCGGCAATGATCTGGTCGACACGCAGCATCAGCGGCTGATCGAGTTGTTCAACCGGCTGGCCGTCATGCGCGCGGGCGACATTGAGCGTGATGTTGTCGTGCCGATATTGAGCGAACTGCTCGATTACAGCCGGTACCACTTCGATGACGAAGCTGGGCAGATGCGCAGGTGGTGCGTCGACCAGGTGCATCAGCGTGCCCACCTTGCCGCGCACCAGAGCTTCGTGACATTCCTGCAGCGCACCTTGGCGATGCTCGACGACAACGTGGCCGACGGGATTGACAACCTCGTGCTGTTCCTGAGCGAGTGGCTGCTGCACCACATCATGGGCATGGATGTGCGGATGACCCGCGAAATCCGGTTGCATCAGGCAGGTGCGGTGGCGGCGGGTGATTCGGTGCAGGCGCATGCCATCCGCGACGAAATGACCCATGTCGTCAGCGACCTCTACAATCAGGTAGGTGCGCGGACCTTCGACCTGCACGCACTCAACGTGCGGCTCAAGCGGGAAATCGTTTCTCGGCGACATTCCGAGGACGCGCTGCTCAAAGTCGATCAGTTGCTGCGCGCCTTGATCCGGGCAAGCGACATGTTGCTTGCCTCAGATCG
>JAJXYE010000146.1 GCA_021780735.1 Pseudomonadota bacterium
AGACCGCGTGAGCGAGCTGGCCTGCCGGGTCGGCTGCGGCGCCTGCTGCATCGCACCGTCGATATCCACGCCGATTCCGGGCATGCCCCATGGCAAGCCGGCCGGGGTGCGCTGCGTGCAACTGACGGCCGACAACCGTTGCGCGATCTTCGGTCAGCCGGATCGCCCGGTGGTGTGCGTCCGGCTGCGCCCTGAAACGCTGATGTGCGGCGCGGATCGCGAGCATGCGCTGCGCTGGCTGACCCATCTGGAGCAGGTCACCGGCTGATCCCCGGCCGCCACGTGACTGACACAGAGCAAGGTTACCGTGGCGAGCTTCGCCGGGAGCGCCGATGGTGGCCGTTTCTGCGTGCGAACTTCTGCAGGCAGCAGCATGTTTCATGCACTTTCCGCCACGGCCCGCCGCAAGCCACTGGTTGCCGTTTCGGCGCTGCTGGCTCTGATCCTGTTGGCCGGCGGCATCCTCTGGTACAGCCAGCCGGTCACCACGGCGTCGCCGAGCGGCGTCGACACGGTCGCGGTGGAGGCTTCTATCTCGCCGGACGAGGGCGCACGCCGTGGCACGCAGATCCTGCTTGGACTGGCTCGCGACGCGATGCGTGACGGACGACTGGTCGCGCCGGCCGGCAGCAATGCCTACGAGTTCTATCTCAGTGCACTGCAACTCGACCCGGGCAACCGTACCGCGCAGGAAGCACTGCGCGAATCCTTTCCGATCGCCGCGAAACAGATCGAAGGCACCATCAACAAGAAGCAGCTGGAGCAGGCGCGTCGCGAAATCGACCTGCTGCGCGAGTTCGACCGCAACAACTTCACCCTTGCCCTGCTCGGCGGCAAGCTCTCCGCCGCCAGCAATATCGTCAGAAAGCAGCACGAAGCCGAAGCCGAGCGCATCGAGCAGGCGCACGCCGCCAGGATGGCCGCGGGCTCGTGAGAGCGCGGCGGGATTTCAGCGCAGCAGTGGCCCGGCACGCTTCAGCAACAGCGCCACCAGTTCCGCCTGCATGTATTCGTAGTGGTCGGGAATATCCAGGCAGACCACGCGCTTGCCCTTGAGCCGACGGCGATGGCGTGACTGCAGCCGACGCCGATGCGCGGCCTCCATCACCACGATCAGTTCGGCCCAGTCCAACTGCTCGACGGACAGCACCACCTCGGCATCCTCGGCCAGCCCCGCCGAGTCGACCTCCCACCCGGGCCAGCGAGCGAACACATGCGCCGCGGTGGGGCTGCGCAGCCGATTGCGGCTGCACAGGAACAGCACCCGCCGTGGCATCAGCCCGCCGCCAGGTAGCTGTCCTTCAGCCGCACGTAGTGGTCGGCCGAATAGCGCAGTTGTTCGACCTGGGCATCGCTGAGCCGGCGCACGAACTTCGCCGGGTTACCCAGCCACAGCTCGCGTTCGCCAACGACCTTGCCGGGCGGGATCAGGCTGCCGGCACCGACGAAGCCGTAATCGTGCACCACGGCCCCATCCATCACGGTGGCGTGCATGCCGATCAGGCAATAGTCGCCGATGCTGCAGGCATGAACCACGGCGGCATGGCCGATGGTGACACCCTCGCCAATCAGGCAGGGAAAGCCCGGGCCATACGGGCCGGCATGGGCGACGTGGACGATGCTGCCGTCCTGGATACTGCTGCGTGCGCCGACGCGGATGAAGTTGACGTCGCCGCGCAGCACGGCACCGGGCCAGATCGAGACGTCGTCGCCCAGCACCACGTCGCCGATCACGCTGGCCGCGGGATCGACGTAGACGCGCTGACCGAGGGTGGGCGCGATGCCCTTGTAGCTGCGCAGGGAATTCATCCGCACATTCTAGCGGCGCGACGAGATTGTCACATGACCGTGCTTGATTTCGCCCGGCGTGGTCGCCACGCTGTCGGTCTGACCAGGAGCCTGCATGAATCCCCACAACCCGCTGCTCGCCGACGACACCCTGCCGGCGTTTTCGCAGATCCGCCCCGACCAGGTCGAGCCGGCGATCGATACGATCCTGGCCGACTACCGCGCCGGCATCGACGCGATGGTGGCACCCGCATCGCCGCGCGATTTCGCCAGCGTGATGCTGACCCAGGAGCGGTTGGAGCAGCGGCTCGCGCGCGCCTGGGCACCGGTATCCCATCTGCACTCGGTGGCCGACAACGAAGCGCTGCGCAAGGTCTACGGCGCGGCCGAGGAAAAACTGACCGAGCACGCCATCGAGCTGGGCCAGAATCGCGAGCTGTACGCCGCCGTGCAGGCGCTGGCCGATGCGCCGGACTTCGCTGGCCTGCCACGGCCCGAGCGCGCCCTGGTGGAGCATGCCTTGCGCGATTTCCGACTTTCCGGCGTGGCGCTGGAAGAGCCGGCGCGTTCGCGCTTCCGCGAAATCGGCGTCACGCTGTCCAGGCTGTCCACCGAATTCTCCAATGCGGTGCTCGACGCCAGCGAGGCATGGCACGAGCACGTCACCGACGAACGCGACCTCGCCGGCATCCCCGAATCCGGCCTTGCGGTGCTGCGCCAGTACGCGCAGGAGCAGGACCTGGACGGCTATCTGGTAACGCTGAAACAGCCGAGCGTGCAGGCCGTGCTGACCTACGCCGACAATCGCGGCCTGCGCGAGCGCGTGTACTGGGCCTACCAGACCCGCGCCTCCGAGCAGGGCCCGAACCCGGGCAAGTTCGACAACAGTGCGCGCATCGAACAGATCATGGCGCTGCGGCACGAGGCCGCCCAGCTGCTTGGCTTTGCCAATGCAGCAGAGGAATCGCTGGCAACCAAGATGGCCTCCTCGCCGACCGAGGTGCTGGAGTTCCTGCACGACCTGGCCAGCCGGGCCAGACCGGTGGCGCAGCAGGAGCTGGCGACCTTGCGCGCGTTTGCCGGCAGCGAGCTGAAGCTGGACAACCTCGAGTCGTGGGACATCGGCTACGCCTCGGAGAAGCTGCGCCAGCAGCAGTACGCGCTGGACGAAGAGCAGCTCAAGCCGTACTTCCCGCTGCCAGCGGTGATCGACGGCCTGTTCGACGTCACCACCCAGCTGTACGGCATCAGCCTGGCCTTGCGCGAGGGCGTCGACGTCTGGCACCCGGATGTGCGCTACTACGATGTGCGCGACGCCGATGGGCGCGTGTTCGCGGGTGCGTATGTCGATCTGTATGCGCGCAACGGCAAGCGCGGTGGCGCCTGGATGGACGTCTGCCGCGCCCGCTTCGACGATGGCGAACAGCGGCAGTTGCCGGTGGCCTTCCTCACCTGCAATTTCGCACCGCCCACCGAAGGCAAGCCGGCGCTGCTCACCCACGACGACGTGCTGACCCTGTTCCACGAATTTGGCCATGGCCTGCACCACCTGCTGACCGCGATCAGCCTGCCATCGGTCGGCGGCATCGATGGCGTCGAGTGGGACGCGGTGGAGCTGCCCAGCCAGTTCATGGAGAACTTCGGCTGGAACCGCCAGGC
The DNA here is from genome assembly GCA_021780735.1 of Pseudomonadota bacterium. Lineage (GTDB taxonomy): Bacteria > Pseudomonadota > Gammaproteobacteria > Xanthomonadales > Rhodanobacteraceae > Rhodanobacter. The sequence continues at coordinate 3,448 of JAJXYE010000146.1, forward strand.
GCTGGATCTGTTCGCACGCCACTACGAAACCGGCGAGCGCCTGCCCGACGAGCTGTTCGAGCGGATGCTGGCGGCACGCCACTTTCACGCCGGTCTGTTTCTGGTGCGCCAGCTCGAGTTCGCGCTGTTCGATTTCCTGCTGCACCTGGAATACGACCCGGCCCGGGGTGCGCGCACGCTGGCCGTGCTGGAGGAGGTGCGCAAGCAGGTTGCCGTGCTGCATCCACCGGCATGGCAGCGGTTCCCGCATGCGTTCAGCCATGTCTTTGCCGGCGGCTATGCAGCCGGTTACTACAGCTATCTGTGGGCCGAACTGTTGAGTGCCGACGCGTTCGGCGCATTCGAGGAGCATGCCGGGGAAAACGGCCATGTCATCGACCGCGCCAGCGGCGAGCGTTTCCGCCGCGAAATCCTGGCCGTCGGCGCCAGTCGTCCGGCGCTGGAGAGTTTCATCGCCTTCCGCGGCCGCAAGCCGCAGCCGGAGGCGCTGTTGCGCAGTCACGGCCTGGCCTGATGCGGCGAGCCGACCGATGCGGCATGTCGAGGCGGCCATTCAGTGAACGGCCTGCCATGCCGGCAACGTCAGGGAGATGCCGCGGCGTTGCCGGCATCGGGCAAAAAAAAGCCCGCCGAAGCGGGCTTTTCAAGATCACGCGAGTCCGATGGACTCAGGCAACCTGGACTTCTTCAGCCTGCAGGCCTTTCTGGCCCTTGGTGACCACGAACGTGACGCGCTGACCTTCCTGCAGGGACTTGAAGCCCGTGCCCTGGATCGCGCGGAAATGCACGAACAGGTCATCACCGCTTTCCGGCGTGATGAAGCCAAAACCCTTGGCGTCGTTGAACCAC
>JAJXYE010000400.1 GCA_021780735.1 Pseudomonadota bacterium
GTGAACGGTGCCGCCGGGCGGCGCTTGCGCTCCTTCGAGCTGACGTCGCTGACCGTGAGGTGGCCATCCGCGGCCCGCTTCAGTGCGGCGCGCGCAGCCTCGGCGTCGGCCTCGTTGACGAGATCGAACTGCTCGAACTTCTTGCCATTGAGCTTGCTCAGCCGCGCCGTGAAATCGCCCTCGACATGCTTGAGTTGTGCCTCGATCGTCCAGTATTCGCGGGCCTGGAACGCCTCGATCTCCTCCTCGCGTTCGACAATCATGCGCAACGCCGGCGACTGCACCCGTCCGGCCGACAGACCGCGCTGCACCTTGCGCCACAACACCGGCGACAGGTTGAAGCCGACCAGGTAGTCCAGCGCGCGACGCGCCTGCTGCGCGTCGACCAGATCGTGCGACAGCTGGCGCGGTGCCGCCACGGCCGCCTTGATCGCCTTCGGCGTGATCTCCGAAAACACCACCCGATGCAGCTGCTTGCCCTTGGTCAGGCTGCGTTCCTTGAGGATTTCGCTGATGTGCCAGCTGATCGCCTCGCCTTCGCGATCCAAGTCGGTCGCGAGATAGATGTGGTCGGCCAGCTTGGCGGCCTTGGCAATCGCGTCGACGTGCTTTTCGTTGCGCTCGATCACCTCGTACGCCATGGTGAAGCCATGCTCGGTGTCAACCGCCCCCTCCTTCGGCTTCAGGTCGCGGACGTGACCGTACGAGGCGAGCACATGAAAGTCCTTGCCGAGGTATTTGTTGATCGTCTTGGCCTTGGCCGGTGATTCGACGATGAGCAGGTTTTTTGCCATGAAGCTGGATATCCGCGAGTGAACCACCGGCGCTTCCGTGCCGGACGTATATATAGTTGAAACCATGCCGCGGCCGCGGCTGTCAAGCCGGCACCGGCCAGCAACGGGCCGGGCGGCACTCAGTCGCCGACCTGGCGATCCGCCGCGACCGGCAGTTGCTGGTATCGATTGCCCGGCAGACTCTCGACCACGGACTCCAGCTCAAGCATCAGCAGCATTGACGACAATGCCGCCGCCGACAATCCGGTACGCTGGACAAGTTCGTCCATCGTCGCCGATTCGTGACCAAGTTCATCCAAAAGTCGACGATACTCGGGATCAACCACCTGACTGAAACCCTGGCTCCTGGCACGCTTGCCGGGGGTCGACGGCACCCCTTCGGCATGATCCTGCTGCAACCGGGCCGCCAGTTCGCCGCCAAGCATGCACGCAGCGGGCGCCAATGTCTCGATAATTTCCGATGCGCTCTCCACCAGGCGCGCGCCGTCACGAATCAGCCGATGGCAACCTCGCGCCAGCGGATGATGGATGGATCCCGGCAAGGCAAACACCTCACGCCCCTGTTCGGCCGCCAGCCGCGCCGTGATCAGCGAACCCGAGCGCAGACCCGCCTCGATCACCAGCGTGCCCAGCGAAAGGCCGGCGATTATACGGTTACGGCGTGGAAAGTGATCGGCATGTGGCGCCGTGCCCGGCGGGAACTCGCTGACCAGCGCACCGTGGCTGGCCAGCCGCCTGGCCAGCTCATGGTGCTTGCGTGGATAGACCCGATCCGGGCCGGTGCCGATCACCGCCAACGTTGGCGCGGCAGCGTCCAGCGCCGCAACATGCGCCGCGCCGTCGATACCGTCGGCCATGCCGCTGGTGATGGCAAAGCCCGACTCGGCAAGACTGCGTGCAAACGCACGCGCATGGGCCAGTCCGGCCGCGCTGGCCGCCCGCGCGCCAACGATCGCCACCTGCGGATAGAGCAGCAGGCTGGCATCGCCGACGACAAACAGCACGACGGGAGGCTGCGGGATGTTTTCCAGTTGTGGCGGAAAGTCCGCATCGGTGCAGCGCAGCAATCGATGCCCGGGTTCGGCCAGCCACGCCAGGTCGGCATCCAGCCGCACCTGATCGGGCCGTGCCAGCCATGCCCGGGCCGGCTCGCCAAGCGTCGCCGCGTCGCGCCGCAAGTGCGCCAGGGCGCCGCTGATGTCTCCGCCGGCGGCATCGAGCCGCTCACGCAGGCCACCGGGCCCCAGCCCCGGCGTGCGCAAGGCCAGCATCCATGCGCGCCATTCGTCCATGTCTTCGATCCGCATGGGTGGCAGTGTACGGAACCTCCCCATGCAGAAACGGCGCGGTGATGACCGCGCCGTTCTGTAGGCAGATGCCGATGGCGGCCTGGTGGAAGCTATTCCGGTACGCGCAGACGGGCACCGACATGCACCGGCCGCAAACCGTCCATCACCAGGCCGTAGCTGACCCGGTTGAAGGTGCGGAACACCATCACATGACCGACGTATTCATCCGGCAGGGTAACCGTCTTGCCGACGCCGCGGTTCCAGCTGTTGCTGGCGACATCGTCGTGGATGGTTTCGCCCGGCTCGAACATCGCGAAGGTTTCGCCGTTGGTGACCCCGTCCCTGGCGCCGATCGACAACGAAACCACCTGGCGTGGACCAGCCGCATCCATCGCGTCGGCAAGCCCGATCACCTCGGCATCGGCCGGAATCGACTTTGCCGCATGCGGGTAGTAGTACGCATCGTAGGGCGTGTCGTCGACCGGCATGATGCGATCGCCGCTGCGGATTTCCTTGGTCGCGTTCAGCAACAGCAGGGTCGCCGGATCGCCCATGCGCAGGGTCTCGGCGGTGCCGATCACGGTGACTTCGACGCCCAGATCGTCGCCCTTGCCGTAGCGGCCGTCATGACGGGTGTCCTCGCGCCACGGCGCATTGACCATGGCCGCATTGCTGTCCAGACCATGCGCGACCAGTTCGGCCTGCTCCGGATTGCTCTGATCGAACCCGCGGAACACATGCGTCGGCCGCACAATCGCCCAGCGCTGCCCCGGCTCGCCCTGCAGGCCTCTCACGTAGATGTTCTGGCCGACCGCGCCGCGCAGGCGGTTCTCCTCCAGGCCCACCACGTAGGGCGCGGAACTGACCGCATTGGAGTCCATCACCCGCATGTCTTTCAGGAACATCCTCAGCTGATCCAGCGGGATCGCCGGGATCGCGTCGCCCTCGGCATGCACCTTCGGCTCAAGCCGCAGATGCGGACCGTTGATGAACGACAGGTTGAGCACATCGCCCGGGTAGATCAGATGGGGATTGCGCACCTGCGGATTGGCTTGCCAGATTTCCGGCCACAGCCAGGGCTTGGTCAGGAACCTGGCGGAGATATCCCACAGGGTATCGCCCCGGCGCACGGTGTAGCTGTCCGGGTGATTGGGTCGCAACTGGGCGCCAGCCGCATAGACTGCCAGGGTGACCAGCATGCCGGCCAGCAACACGATAATTTTTCTGATCATTTGCGGGAATCCCCCTTCCCCAGGTGCTCGGTCGAGTGTAACCGAATGGTTAACGCACGCAACAGGTGCGAATTGGCAAAAATCGTCTGCGCTCGCGTGCTTGCCGACGTACAATGATGCACATTCTAGTTCGCGCCGGGGTGGCTTTTTACCAAATCGCCCGCATTTCCGGCGCCAAGGTGAAATTGCATGTCCGTCCTGTCCATTCTTGAATTCCCCGATCCCCGGCTGCGCACCCGCGCCACGCCCGTGACCGTGTTCGACGCGAAGCTCGGGCAGCTCGTTGGCGACCTGTACGAAACCATGTACGCCGCCAACGGCGTCGGCTTGGCCGCGACCCAGGTCAATGTGCACCAGCGCGTGCTGGTAGCCGACATGAGCGAAGACCGCAAGCAGCCACTGGCGCTGATCAACCCCGAAATCCTCGAAAGGAACGGTTCGCAGGTCTATCAGGAAGGCTGCCTGTCGTTTCCGGGCCTGTATGCCGACGTCACCCGTGCGCTGCGGGTCAAGGTCAGGGCTCGTGACGTGGACGGCAAGGAACTCGTCGTCGAGGTCGAGGGTCCGCTGGCGGTTTGCATCCAGCACGAAATGGATCACCTGGATGGCAAGGTCTTCGTCGACTACCTGTCGCCACTCAAGCGCAGCCTGCTGCTGAAGCGGCTGGACAAGCAGCGCAAGCAGGCGGCGACGGCTTGAACCCTCTGCGGCTGGTCTTTGCCGGTACGCCCGAGTTCGCCGTGCCCTGCCTCGCGGCCTGCCGCGCCAGCGGCGCCGAGGTGGTGGCGGTCTATACGCAGCCCGATCGCCCGGCCGGCCGCGGGCGCAAGCTCTCACCAAGCCCGGTCAAGCAGGCCGCCATCGCCGCCGGCATCGCGGTCGAACAACCCGAATCGCTGAGATCGGCCGAGGCGCGACGGAAGCTGGCTGGCTACCAGGCGGATCTGCTGGTCGTGGTCGCC
>JAJXYE010000395.1 GCA_021780735.1 Pseudomonadota bacterium
CATCGCGATGGCTGAATACAACCCCACGTGGCAGGTGGATATCGTCGACATCAGCGACGAGGCATTGTCGCTGGCGCGCGAAAACATCGTGTTCCAGCATGTCGAGGGCCGCGTCGAGGCGATCCGGTCCGATCTGTTCGCCGCGGTGCAGGGGCGTCGCTACGACCTGATCGTCTCCAATCCGCCGTACGTCACCGAGGACGAATACGCGGCCTTGCCGGGCGAGTACGCGCACGAGCCGAAACTCGGGCTGACATCCGGCGCTGACGGGCTGGATCTGTGCCTGCGCCTGCTGGACGAAGCCGCCGATCACCTCAGCGAGGACGGCCTGCTGATCGTCGAGGTTGGCGAGAGCGAGCATGCGCTGGCGGCGCTGCTGCCGCAGCTGCCGTTCATCTGGATCGAGTTCAAGGTCGGCCAGATGGGTGTTTTCGCGCTGGAGCGACGGGATCTGATTGAGCACGCCGCGGTGATTCGTGCGGTCGCCGCGGCGCGTCGCACTGCCTGAAACTTCCATGCAGCTGCAAACACCACGATTGTGCCTGGATGCCTTGCGAGCGGATGATGCGCAGGCACTGTATGCCTGCCGCGCCGATCCGGCGGTGGCGCGCTTCCAGGGCTGGTGCCCTGCCGATCTGGCCGAGGCGGCCGGTTTCATCGAACGCCAGGCCGCCGCTCCGGCAGGGGTGCCTGACAGCTGGTTCCAGCGCGCCATCCGCCGGCGCGAGACGGGCGAGCTGATCGGCGACATCGGCATCCACTTGCCTGCGGATGGCAGGGGATCGGTTGAATTCGGCATCAGCATCGCGCCAGCCTGGCAGGGTCGGGGTTTTGCCGGCGAGGCTCTGCGTGCCTTGTTCGGATGGGTTTTCGACCAACATCGCGGGCACCGCATTCACGCCTCGGTCGATCCACGCAATGCGGCCAGCGTCGCCATGCTCCGCTCGCTGGGCATGCGCCAGGAAGCGCATCACCGCGAGAGCCTGTGGCTGGCCGGCGAGTGGGTTGACGACCTGATCTTTGCCATGCTCGAGCACGAATGGCGAGCGCAGCAGGCAGCGGGGCGCCAACGCGGGTAAGCTGTGGCGACATCCCCGATGGACGTCCAAACTCCGTGTCCAGCAATTCCTTTGGCAAGCTTTTCACTGTCACCACGTTCGGCGAGAGCCACGGGCCGGCCATCGGCTGCGTCATCGACGGCTGCCCGCCGGGCATGCCGTTGGCGGCAGAGGAGTTCCGCGGCGATCTCGAACGGCGCGCCACCGGCCGCAGCCGCTATACCTCGCAGCGGCACGAAGCGGATGAGGTGGAAATCCTCTCCGGCGTCTACGAGGGCAGGACCACCGGCACGCCGATCGCGCTGGTGATCCGCAATACCGATCAGCGCAGCAAGGACTATGGCGAGATCGTCTCGACCTTCCGTCCCGGTCACGCCGACTACACCTACTGGCAGAAATACGGCATCCGCGACCCGCGTGGTGGCGGGCGCTCTTCCGCACGTGAGACCACCATGCGCGTGGCGGCAGGCGTGGTTGCCAAGAAGTGGCTGGCCGAACACCATGGTGTTCGCGTGCGCGGCTACCTGGCGCAGATCGGCGAGCTCAGCCCGGAAGGGTTCGACTGGACGGCCGTCGAGGACAACCCGTTTTTCTGGCCTGCGGCGGCACAGGTGCCGGCGCTGGAGGCCTATGTCAACTTGCTGCGCAAGGCCGGCGATTCGGTTGGTGCGCGGGTCAACGTGGTCGCCGAAGGTGTGCCACCGGGCTGGGGCGAGCCGATCTACGGCAAGCTCGACGGCGATCTTGCCGCGGCGCTGATGTCGATCAACGCCGTCAAGGGTGTCGAGATCGGCGATGGTTTTGCCGCAGTTCGCCAGCGCGGAAGCGAGCATCGGGACGAAATGCATTTGGACGGCTTTACGTCCAATCATGCCGGCGGTATCCTCGGTGGCATCAGTAGTGGTCAGCCGGTTGTCGCCTCGATCGTGCTGAAACCCACCTCCAGCATCCTGATTCCCGGCCACAGCGTGAACCTGGCCGGCGAGCCGGTGCAGGTGGTGACCAAGGGTCGTCATGATCCCTGCGTCGGCATCCGTGCCACCCCGATCGCCGAGGCGATGGTGGCACTGGTGCTGATCGACCATGCGCTGCGCCATCGTGCGCAGTGCGGTGACGTCGGGGTGGTGGCGCCGCGGATTCCATGACAGCCCGATGCGGCAGGAAACACGGCGATGACTGACAAGCCACGTGTGTGGATTTCGCGACCGACCTTTCCGGGGATAGTTGCCCGGCTGGAGCCTCACTTCGAGGTGGTCGCGGAAAGCGAGGAGCGCGCTTTCAACCGCAGCGAGCTGGCGGCGAAGCTGGCTGGGCAGGATGCGGTCATCGTGGGTTTGAAGGATCGCATCGGTGCGGCGGAAATCGCCCGTGCCGAACGCCTGCGTATCGTCGCCAACCTGGCAGTCGGGTACGACAATATCGACCTGGATGCGCTGAGCGCTGCCGGTATCGCGGTATCCAACACCGCCGACGTGCTCAACGAAAGCGTGGCCGACTTCGCCTGGGCGCTGATGCTCGGCGCCGCCCGGCGGCTGGGTGCGGCGGAGCGCTGGCTGCGTGCCGGGCACTGGCAGGCCACCGAGTTCAAGGCCTGGCTGGGTACCGACGTGGGTGGCTGTACGCTGGGCATTCTCGGCATGGGGCGTATCGGCCAGGCGATCGCCAGGCGCGCCGTGGGATTCGGCATGCCTGTGCTTTATCACAACCGGTCGCAGCTGCCCGAAGCGGTCGAGCTGGCCTGTCATGCGCGTCATGTCGACAAGGCACAATTGCTGCGCGAGTCGGATTTCCTGATTCTGACCCTGCCCTTGACGGCGCAGACCCGACATGCAATCGGCGCAGCCGAGCTGGCTCTGATGAAGCCCAGCGCGATGCTGGTCAACGTCGCGCGTGGCGGTATCGTCGATGACGCCGCCCTGGTGGCGGCCTTGCGTGAAAGGCGCCTGGCCGGTGCCGCGCTGGACGTGTTCGAAGGCGAGCCGGCGCTGCATCCGGGACTGCTCCAGCTCGACAACGCCGTGCTCAGTCCGCATATCGCCAGCGCCAGTCAGGGAACCCGCCGTGCGATGACCGCCGTGGCAGTCGACAATGTGCTGGCGTTGTTCGGCCACGGGCCGCACGCCGGCAAGCCACCCAATATCCTCAACCCGAACGTGCTTTGAGCGGCACGCCCCACCTGCAGAGCAAACCCAGATCATGAGTCAGAAGAGCAGTTACAAGGTCGCCATGGTCGGCGCCACCGGCGCGGTCGGCGAGACCTTGCTGGCGATCCTCGCCGAGCGAGATTTCCCGGTAAGCGAGCTGGTGCCGCTGGCCAGCGAGCGTTCCGCCGGAGGCAAGCTGATGTTCGCCGGCAAGGAGCTGGTCGTCCAGTTGCTGGACACCTATGACTTCGCCGGGGTCGACATCGCGTTCTTCTCGGCCGGCGGTTCGGTCAGCCGCGAGCACGCACCGCGGGCGGCGGCAGCCGGCGCGGTGGTCATCGACAATACCTCGGAGTTCCGTTATCAGGACGACATCCCGCTGGTGATCAGCGAGGTCAACCCGCATGCGATCGCGCAGTACACCCAGCGCGGCATCATCGCCAACCCGAACTGCTCGACCATGCAGATGCTGGTCGCGCTGGCGCCCATCCACCGGGCGGCGCAGATCGAGCGGATCAACGTGGCCACCTATCAGTCGGTTTCCGGCGCCGGCCGCAGCGGGATGGAGGAGCTGGGCCGGCAGACGGCAGCCTTGCTGAATTTCCAAAGCGTGGAACCGGGCAAGAAATTCCCGGCCCAGATCGCGTTCAATGTGATTCCGCAGATCGACGATTTCCAGCCCAACGGTTACACCAAGGAAGAGATGAAGCTGGTGTGGGAGACCCGCAAGATTCTGGAGGACGAGTCGATCCAGGTGAACCCGACCGCAGTGCGCGTGCCGGTGTTCTATGGCCATTCCGAGGCAGTGCACATCGAGACGAGCGAGAAAATCAGCGCCGAGCAGGCTCGCGAGCTGTTGCACCAGGCGCCTGGCGTGGTTCTGGTCGACGAGCGTCAGCCGGGTGGGTATCCGACCGCGGTCGGCGAGGCGGCCGGCAATGATGCAGTCTATGTCGGGCGCATCCGCGAGGATATCTCGCATGAGCGTGGGCTCGACCTGTGGATCGTCTCGGACAACATCCGCAAGGGCGCGGCGTTGAATGCGGTGCAGATTGCCGAGCTGCTGATCGAG
>JAJXYE010000318.1 GCA_021780735.1 Pseudomonadota bacterium
CGCACGGCTCGCGTGCCGACGAGTCCATTGATTGTCCAGAAGGGGGTTGTGATGAAGTCCATCGGATTTGCCGCGCTTGCGGCATGCAGCCTGCTGGCGCTGCCGCTGTCCACGCGTGCCGCCAGCGGCGCGCCATCGTTCCAGCTGAGCGACCTGCAGAAGATCGTGAGCCTGGGCGATCCGCAGATTTCGCCCGACGGCAGGCGCATCGCGGTGATCGTCTCCACACCGGATTTCAAGACCGACAAGAGCCAGCAGGAGATCGACCTGGTGGATGTCGCCAGCGGTACGCGGCGCGCGTTGACCTGGAAGCGCGAGGATCTTTCCTCGCCGCGCTGGTCGCCGGATGGCACCCGGCTGGCCTTCATCGCCAAGGATGCGCAGAGCAAAAAGAATCAGCTCTACGTGATGCCGATGGATGGCGGGGATGCCATGCGCCTTACCGAGGCCAGGCAGGGTGTCGACTCCTACAGCTGGAGTCCGGATGGCAAGCAGATCGCGTTCGTCAGCGCGGATGAAGCGGCCAATGCCAAGGCCATCAAGGCGCATGACGATGCATTCCAGGTTACCGACAACCACTTTCTCACCCGCGCCGCATTGACCCCGTGGCACCTGTGGCTGGTGCCCAGCGCCGGTGGCACACCGAAGCGACTGACCGAAGGCAGCTTCAGCCTGCAGACCGACCAGCAGGACAGCGCACCGGAACCGGCATGGAGCCGCGACGGCCGCAGCCTTGCGTTCACCCGTTTTCCCGGGCCGTACTGGGGGCCGTCGTTCCACTCGGTGATCGACTCGGTCGGGGTCGGCGGCGGCAAGCCCGGCACCCTGGTGGCGGACGAGGGAGCGATGGACGGCCGCTATGCACCGGACAGCCGCACCTTCGCCTTCATGCGCCCGCGCCAAGGTGACCAGAACAACGGCAATGCCGTGTACGTCACGGTGAACGGGCAGACCCGCGACGCCACCCGGGCGCTGGCGCGCAACCTCGACAGCTATGCGTGGCTGCCGCACGGCAAGGCCCTGCTGCTGGCCGCCGAGGACGGCACCCATTCGGTGCTGTGGCAACAACCGCTGTCGGGCCAGGCGAGGAAACTGGATCTGGGCGAGGTGGAGGCCGGCAACGAGATGAGCGTGGCCAGCACCGGCGCGCTGACTTTCATTGGCAGCACCGTGAGTCATCCGGGCGAGCTTTACGTGATGGATTCGGTGAATGCCAGGCCACGCCGCCTGACCAACCTCAATGCCTTCGTCGACAAGCTCGCGCTGGGCCGGACCGAAGCGATCAACTGGCAGGGGCCGGACGGCTTCCACGAGGATGGGGTGCTTACCTACCCGGTCGGCTACCAGCGCGGCCAGAAATATCCGCTGGTACTGGTGATCCACGGCGGCCCGGAGGCCGCATCCACGGTGAGGTTCTCGCCCCTGCCGCAGTTGCTGGCGGCAGAAGGTTTCGTGGTATTCCAACCGAACTACCGCGGCAGCACCAACCTGGGCGACGCCTACCAGCATGCGGTCTACCGCGATACCGGTGCAGGCCCGGGCAAGGACGTGATGGCCGGCGTGGCGGCGGTGCAGAAACTGGGCATCGTCGACAGCAGCCGCATCGGCGTCACCGGCTGGTCGTACGGCGGTTACATGACCACCTGGCTGACCGGCCACTATCCGTCGGCCTGGAAGGCCGCCGTCTCCGGTGCCGCGCTGACCGACTGGGTCATGGACTACACCATCGCCTACTACCAGACCGGCGACACCTATTTCTTCGGCGGTTCGCCGTGGATCGCGAAGGATCAGGCCATCTGGCGCGAGCAGTCACCGATCGCCGCCGCCCGCAACGTCACCGCGCCGACCCTGATCATGGGCGACGTGGGCGACCCCAATGTGCCGCTGGTGAACAGTTACGAGTGGTACCACGCACTGCGCGACAACGGTGTGGAAGTGGCGTTTTACGCCTACCCGGTCGACACCCATTTCCCGAAGGACATCGTGCGCACCACCGACGTGTACCGGCGCTGGGTCGGCTGGATGAACCAGCATCTGAAATAACGCCCATCAATGCAAGCGCCACACACGGCCGCTTCGCTCAGAAGCGGCCGTCTTGCTTGAGCTGCTCGATCTCCTCATCGGTGAACAGGCGCGAACGGGTGAGGAAGCGCACGCCCTGCCCGTTCTCCAGCGAAAACATGCCACCACGGCCTTCGACCACGTCGATGATCAGCTGGGTGTGCTTCCAGTATTCGTACTGCGACGGGCTCATGTAGAACGGGGCGCCGGCGATCTCGCCCAGCTTGACGTCGCGGTCGCCGACGATGAAACCGTCTTGCGGGTAGCACATCGGCGAGGAGCCGTCGCAGCAGCCGCCGGACTGGTGAAACAGCAGCGGACCGTGCTGCTGGCGCAGGCGCTCGATCAGCGCATCGGCACTGGCCGTGGCAATCACCTTGTCGACATTGGCGGGTTGGGACATCGGAAGTTCCTTGACGGCACCTGCCGCCTGCCTAGAAGGTCAGGCGTGCGCCGAGCATATAGCTGCGCGCAGGCCCGGGCTCGAAGTAGCGGCCATTGCCGTCATTGACAATCACCGAACCGATGTAGCGACGGTCAGCCAGGTTGTCCACTCGCGCGCTGAGCTGCAGTTGCGTGCTGGCGCCCAACGCGAAGGTGTAGCTCGTGTCCAGACCGATCAATCCATAGCCGGCCGCATGCTGCGTGTTGGTGTCGTTGACCATGACGGCGCCGACACCGGTGAGCGTCAGCCCCTCGCGCCAGCCCGGATCGCGGCCATGCTCGACGCGCAACGAGCCGTAGTTGTCCGGTACGCCGGGAATCCGCGCACCGGCGGCCACCGGCGTGGCTGCGGCAGCGCAAGGTGTGCCGGTGCAGGTACTGAAGGCGCTGCGAAAGCGCGCCTGCAGATGGGTGAAGTCAGCCGCGATGCGCCAGTTGTCGGCCAGCTCGCCAGACAGCGAAAACTCCAGTCCCTGCCGACGCGCGCTGCCCACGTTCTGGTAGGTAGCCCTGCCGTTCTGGTTGGTGGCCACGGCCAGTTCGTTGCTGGTGTCCGCGCGGAATGCGGCACTGTCGAACTCCAGCGCCGGGGTGATCTTCCACTTGGCACCCACTTCCAGGTGACGGCTGCGCGACGGCCGCAGGTTGAAGGCGAGCCCGGCCTGGCCGTCGCTGCGATAACCCAGCTCGTTGTAGCTCGGCGTCTCGAAGCCCTGGCCGAAGCTGGCGTACAGCCGCAGGTTGGCGGCCGGGCGGAACAGCAGCCCGGCCACCGGTGTGGTTGCGGCATAGTTGACGTGGCCGCTGTCATTCGGGTTGCTCGCGGTGATGTAGAAATCGTGCTCGGTGAAGCGCACGTCGTCATGCCGCAGCCCCAGCAACAGCGACCAGCGCGGGCTGAAGTGCCAGTACCACTGGGCGTACTGCGCCACGTTGTTGACGTTGTCGTTCTCGTTGCGACGCAGCGCACCGACCACGCCCAGCGTGCTGCCGACGAAGTTCTCGTAGCCCAGGCGATGCTGGCGCTGATAATCACCGCTGGCGCCGAGCACCATCTCGTACCCACGTGACGCCAGTTCGCCGCGATGGGTCCAGCGCATGTCCGCACCGCCATAGCCAGTGTCGGGTGCGATCACGCCGCCCGACTGCAACGGGTTTTTCTGCGCCCCCGGAGGAATCGACAGGAACTGCATGATGCTGCGCTGGCCGTGGTAAGCCATCGCGCGCAGCTGGTCGGCGCTGCCCAGTTGCTGCTCGTAGATGAGGCCGAGCTGGTTCTGCCGCGTGCTCTTGCGCGTGTTGTACTGGCTGGCCACGGCGGTCGCCTGGCGCGGATCGGCGTCGACCTGGGTGCGGCTCAGACCCAGCGGATCCTGCGCGACCGGCTGGTCAAACCGGTTCAGCACCACGGTGAGCTTGCGCTGCTTGCCCAGATCCATGTTGAACTTGGCATTGGCCGACTGTCGCCGCACGCGGCTGTGCTGGCGGTAGCCGCCGGAAAGGAATTGCGCGGCGGCAATGTTGTAGTCGATCCGGCCCACCGTGCCGCGCGTGTCCACGCCAAAACGGAAGGTGTCGTTGCTGCCAGCGTACACGCCCAGCGTGGTCAGTGGAGTCGATGTGCCGTCCGCACTCCACAACTGCACCACGCCACCGGCGGCATTGCCGTACAGCACCGAAAACGGCCCGCGCAGCACCTCCACCCGGTCGGCGGAGTCCAGGTTGAACTGTGACACCTGACCCTGGCCGTCCGGCAGCGTGGCG
>JAJXYE010000310.1 GCA_021780735.1 Pseudomonadota bacterium
GGTTGCCGAGGCGATCAGTACGGCCGGTGGCGTGCGTCTGGAAGCGCTGGACGAACAGCTGATGCTGCGCGACTTGCCCGGTGTGTTCTGCGCTGGCGAAATGCTCGACTGGGAAGCGCCCACCGGTGGCTACCTGCTGAGTGCCTGCTTCGCCAGCGGCCGGCTGGCTGGCGACGGTGCCGCAAGCTGGTTGCGGCAACGATGATCGCGCCCCGTGGCGGATTCATCCGCCCGGCGGTCTGACCAGCTTGATCTCGAATAGCCTGGGCCAGCGCTTGCCGGTGACAAACAGGCGGTCGTGCACGGCGTCGTAGGCAATGCCATTGAGCACGTCATCGGGGTCGGCCAGCTTGCTGGTGTCGAGCAGGCCGTCCAGATCAATCCAGCCCACTACCTTGCCGGTGACCGGGTCGATGCGCGCGATCCGGTTGGTCAGCCAGATATTGGCGTAGATTTCGCCCCTGACCCATTCCAGCTCGTTGAGTCGTGTTACCGGCACGCCGTCGGCCATCACCTTGATGCTGCCGGTCTCAGTGAGCGTGTCCGGATCCAGGATGCGCAGCACCGACGAGCCGTCGCTCATGTACAAGTGCTTGCTGTCGCGGGTCAGCGCCCAGCCTTCGCCGGGGTAGCTGAAGATGTGCCGCAGCTTGAAGTTGCCGAGGTCGTAGACGAAGCCGGTCTGGCTCTTCCAGGTGAGCTGGATCAGCCGATCCTTCCAGTTGACGATGCCCTCGCCAAAATACTTCGACGGCAGGTCATGCCGCTGCAGCACCTTGCCGGTTTCAAGCTGTACCTTGCGCACCGTGGATTCGCTCCATTCGCCAGTGCTTTCGTAGAGATAACCGTCCTTGTAGAACAGGCCCTCGGTATAGGCCGAGGTGTCGTGCGGGTAGCTGTGGACGACGCGGAAGCCGTACACCGGTATCGCCGCAGATGCGGCAGCGGCGAACATCAGCAGGGCGACGGCGGTAATCAGACGGTGCATGGCGCTACCAGGCAGGTTGAAGTCGTGGACGTGAGACGGAGTTCGCTCAGGCAAGCGGTCGCACGCGAAAGTTGCGGCCCTTGATGCGACCGGCACGCAGCCGTTCCAGCGCCTTGTTGGCCAGCGCGCGGCTGATCGCGACGTAGGCGCGGGTGGCGAACACATCGATCTTGCCGATCTCCTTCGCCGCCAGCCCTGCCTCGCCTGTCAGCGCCCCGAGAATGTCGCCGGGGCGCAGCTTGTCCTGCCTGCCGGCATCGATTACCAGGGTTTTCATCGGCGCCAGATGCAGGGTCTTGCCGCGGGATGGGCTGATTTTCAGTGGCCGCCACGGCAACGGCGTGCCGCTGATCTCCTCGATGTTGGCCGCCTTCGGTCGTTCGCGTGGGGTGCACAGGGTAATCGCCAGGCCGGCCTCGCCAGCACGACCGGTGCGGCCGATGCGGTGTGTGTGGGTTTCCGGGTCGTGCGCCATGTCGTAACTCACCACCAGCGGCAGCGCGACGATGTCCAGGCCGCGCGCGGCCACGTCGGTGGCCACCAGCACGGCGCAGCTGCGGTTGGCGAAGCGCACCAGCACCTCGTCGCGGTCGCGCTGCTCCATGTCGCCGTGCAGGGCCAGCGCGGAGAAGCCGCGACGGTCGAGCTCCTGCGCAAGCGCATCGACATCCTTGCGCATGTTGCAGAACACCAGGGCGTGCTGGCCGCGGTCACCGGCGAGCAACTGCGCCAGCGCATCGACCTTCTGCGCCGGATCCACTTCGTGGAAGCATTGTTCGATCGCCGGCCTTTCATCCGCCGGCGCATCCACGGTGATCTGCAACGGATTGTGCTGGACGCGCTGGCTGACCGCGCGGATCTCGTCCGGGTAGGTTGCGGAGAACAGCAAGGTCTGATGATGCCTGGCGATGCGCCCGATGATGTCTTCGATGGCTTCGGTGAAGCCCATGTCGAGCATGCGGTCGGCCTCGTCCAGCACCAGCACCTTGATACCTCCGCCGTGCAGGCTGCCGCGCTTCAGATGCTCCTGTACCCGGCCAGGCGTACCCACCACGATGTGCGGGTCATGCGTGAGCGAGGCCAGCTGCGGCCCCAGCGGCATGCCACCGCACAGGGTCAGCAGTTTCACGTTGGGGATGTTGGCCGCCAGCTTGCGGATCGCCTTGCTGACCTGGTCGGCCAGCTCGCGCGTGGGGCACAGCACCAGCGCCTGCAGCCGGATCGTGTCCGGATCCAGTGTCTGCAGCAGACTCAGTCCGAACGCGGCCGTCTTGCCGCTGCCGGTCTGTGCCTGGGCGATCACGTCGCGCCCCTGCAGCATCGGTGGCAGGCTCTGCGCCTGCACCGGGGTCATCGTGGTGTAACCGAGCGTCTCGACGCTGGCGAGCAGGGCGGGCTTGAGGGGAAGGGTGGCGAATGAAGTCATGCGACATGATCGCATGAGCGTGCCATTCAGGCGCTGCGCGCGCTCCGACTTGCATCGCGGCGCCCTCTCATCGACCCTGTACAGCTCCGCATCACTGAAATCCGCCATGGATACCGTTTTCATCGAAGACCTGCGCATCGATGCCGTCATCGGCATCTACGACTGGGAGCGCCGTGTGCGCCAGACGCTGGCGTTCGACATCGAGATGGCGTTCGACAACACCGTGCCGGCGGCCAGCGACGACATCGCGCTGACGCTGAACTACAAGGACGTTTCGAAGCGCCTGATCGACTACGTCGGCGGGTCGAGCTTCGGCCTGGTCGAAACCCTGGCCGAGCGCTGTGCGGCAATCATTCGCGACGAGTTCGGCGTCGGCTGGGTGCGCCTGAAGCTGTCAAAACCTGGTGCCGTGCGCGGCGCACGCGCGGTCGGCGTGTGCATCGAGCGTGGCCAGCGGCCGCAATGATGGCGGCCGCGGGCAGGGTCGGCATGTTGGCTGAGGTGATGAAGCAGCCGTGGCTCACGAGCGCGACCGGCTTGCTGGTTCTGCTGTTGCTGGCGTGGCTGACGGGTGCGCTGACCCGGCTGGTGCTGTTGCGGGTGATCCGCCGGCTTGCCAGGCGAACCACCTGGCAGTGGGACGATGCGCTGTTTGTGCACGGTGTGTTCCGCTGGCTGGGGCGGCTGGTGCCGATGGCGGTGATCCAGTTCGGCGTGGGGCTGGTACCCGGTTTGTCGGAGCCTGCCCAACGGCTGATCGGCAACCTGGCGCAGTCGCTGCTGGTGCTGTGCGTGGTGATGGCGATCAACAGCGCGCTGCAGTCGCTGTACCAGCAGACACCCACCAGCAGCCAGCGGCCGATCAAGGGCCTGTTGCAGCTGGTCAGGCTGGCGTTGTTCATCATCGGGCTACTGCTGATCATCGGCACCCTCACCGATCAGCAGGTGGGCCTGCTGCTGTCCGGCCTGGGCGCGATGTCGGCGGTGCTGATCCTGATTTTCAAGGACACCATCCCGGGTTTCGTCGCCGGGGTGCAACTGGCTTCCAACGACATGCTGCGGGTCGGCGACTGGATTACGGTGCCCCGCGCCGGCGCTGATGGCGACGTGATCGACATCACCCTGTATACGGTCAAGGTGCGCAACTTCGACCAGACCATCGTCACCGTGCCGACCTGGAAACTGATCTCGGAGAGCTACCAGAACTGGCGCGGCATGGCCGAGTCCGGCGGCCGAAGGATCAAGCGCGCGATCTGCCTGGACGCGGCCACCGCGCATTTCCTCGATGCCGACGAGCTGTCGCGCCTGTCGCGCTTTCGTCTGCTGCATGAGTATCTCGGCCACAAGCAGGACGAATTGAGTGCGTGGAATCGCCAGCTCGGCGAGGCCGGCGAGCAGCCGGTCAACCGTCGCCGACTGACCAACCTCGGCAGCTTCCGCGCCTACGTCAGCGCGTATCTCGCCCAGCACCCGAAGATTCATCGCCAGATGACCCGCATGGTGCGTCAGCTGGCCAGTTCGCCGCAGGGTATGCCGCTGGAGTTGTACTGCTTCACAACGACCACCGCGTGGGCCGAATATGAAGACATCCAGGCTGACATCTTCGATCACCTGATTGCCTTGCTGCCGGAGTTCGGGCTGGCGCTCTTCCAGCAGCCATCCGGGCATGATCTGCGTGCCGGGCTGTTGCACGTGGCGTCAGCGAGCCTGTCGCTGGCTCCTGCTGCGAGTGGCAGCTGAACGATGGCGCGGGTCTATCTGAGCCTGGGCTCCAACGTTGAACCGCAGACGTACCTGCATGCGGCGCTGGACGCGCTGCGCGCGCGTTTTGGCGCGATTGCGGTGTCGCC
>JAJXYE010000411.1 GCA_021780735.1 Pseudomonadota bacterium
CATCGTCTGGCTTATCGCGCTGGTGTACTTTGGCGGCATCGCCTCGTGCTTCGCGGTCGCCTTGCTTGCCCTGGCATCCATGGCGCTCGGCAGCATGGTCATTCCATCGGGCTGGGGCGCACGTGGGGCCGTTTCCACACTGGTCGGTCTGGCGTTGATTGTCGGTGTGGCGGGTTGGCTGCTGCCGTTTCCGGTTCACTACCGCGCGGTTTACGTGGTTTTGCTGTTGGCCATGCTGGTGTTGCGGTGGCGCGCCGTCGGCGAAATGCTGCACCCGCTCGCCTCACGCTGGAGCAACGCCGTGGCTTTGTCGCCGCGAGCAGCCTGCCTGGGGGTGATGGTGGTTGGGCTGATCTCGACCAGCCTGTGGATGCCCACGATCCATTACGACGATCTTTCATATCACCTCGGACTTCCGTCGCAGCTGATCAGTCTGGGTTACTACCAGATGAACGCGGGTTCCAATGTGTGGGCGGTTGCCCCATGGGCGGCCGATGTACTGCAGGGCATCACGTGGCTGATTGCCGGCCAGGAATCGAGGGGGGCAGTGGATGGATTGTGGCTGCTGCTGACCCTTGTCCTCATGTGGCAGCTCTGCGCGGCGCTGGAACTGCCACCGTGGGCTCGCTGGATGGCCTTGGCCCTGTACGCAAGTCTTCCGCTCACGGTCGGAACATTGACCGGCATGCAGACCGAAGGGCCCACTGCCGCGACAGCCGTGGCTATCGCCTGGCTGATACAGCGCTCACCCGGCCCTGATCGACGTCAGTTGACCGCGATGGCCGTGCTGTTCGGTCTGTTGCTGGCACTGAAGATAAGCAACCTGATGATCGCCGGCCCGCTGGGTTTGTGGCTGTTGCTGCGCTGGCGTGTTCGCCTGCCGTGGAAAGCCCTGCCGTCTTGTCTGATGCTCACGTTGCTGGTGGGCGGTTCAAGCTACGCCTACGCGTGGGGACTGACCGGGAATCCGGTATTGCCGGTATTCAATGGCATTTTTCACTCGCCCTATTTCGCGCCGGTCAACTTTCACGACGATCACTGGGACAGTGGCTTTTGCTGGAACATTGTCTGGAAGCTGGTATTCCACACGTCGCGGTATATGGAAGGCGGCAACGGAGGCGCCGGCTTCGTGCTGATCGGCCTGGGTGGCAGTTTGCTGGTAGCGTTGTTCCATCGTCGCGCCAGGCCGCTGGCCTGGGTGGCGTTGTCTGCATTCGTGCTGCCGCTTACCCAGATCCAGTACGTGCGCTATACGCATCCCGCCTTCGCCTTGCTGATCCCGGCGATGCTGTGCGGCGTTCCCGTGCTTGCTGATGGATCAACCCGCTTGCGGGCGGTGATCATCATGCTGGTTGTGTTGGTGATCGGGCAATTGGCCTTCATCTCTGCGACAGACTGGCAACGGCGAAACGGTGCCTTGGGAACCTATCTGGCCGACACTCCGCGCCAGTTCATGAGCCGCTATGCTCCGATTCGTCAGATACTCGAACTGGTACAGGAACGTTTTGGAAGCAGCGCCCGCGTCTTGATCAACTCTGGCAGCAATCCGTTTGCTGCCGGATTCGGCGGCCAAGCGTTCGTTACGGATTGGTACGACCCGGAGCTGGATGCCTTGTCGGCCCGCGCCAATCACGATTCGAGCGGAGCTGCCTGGAACAAGCTGATCGACCATGCTGGCGTGAACCTGCTGGTGGTGCAATCCGATCATGTGGGGGTGGGTCTGGCAGCCGTCCTGAACGGCTCGCATGCCAGCCTTGTGTCGCAAAATGGCGCGCTTCAGTTATGGGAGGTACGGCATGAGCTTGCCGGGGTCAGTGAGGCCAGCGCAGAAGGGTCGGTAGATGTCCGGTTCGATACATCGTCGCTGCCCGCCCGGGCAACGCTGGCACATGCGAAGCTCGTTCTTCACTGTGCAGCGCCGGGTCGGAAGATTGTTTTGACATGGAATATCGCAGTCGAAAATGGCAAGCCCTGGTCATACAGCGACTGGACGAACTGCCTGGCGAATGGTCGGGCCATCGCCGAATTCGGTGTCGCGGTGCCGCAGCAGATCATTCGTTTCAATGTAACCGCCGTGCCGCTCAAAAAGGTTCCGATGGAACTCGCACTCGATTCCTCGGCATTGGAGGTGCGTCGGGATCTGAGTGCACAGCGCGACCTGGCAACCAGAATGCGACAAGGCTGGCTGAACACCATGGCGCGCTGGATCGGCCCATGGACGGGACAGGAGCTTGGCGGCGCCAGCGTCTCGGCCACGTCCCGGAAAGACAACCTGGTGGTTGACTTCGACACCACGCGGGCCCCGCCGAAGGCCAGCTTCGTCCACGCGGATCTGCAACTCGCCTGTCGCAACCGGGCGGTTCCGATCGTGATCGAATGGGAGATCGGAGCGCAGGGCTCGGGCTTGCAGACCAAACACGAATGGGCTCTCTGCGGAAGTGATGGACTTGTGCACGCGTCATTCGATGCCAGAACGCGGACTCACATCTCCTCCTTCAGGGCGTTGGTCATGCCATCGCAATCGGTGGATATGGACTTGCAACTGGTACGTGCGCGAGCCGGCTACCTCACCAACGCCGGCATCATGGGCATCGTCAACCGCAAGCGCATCAAATTGTCCGGATCGCTCAGACCGCACAACCGGGTGAAAAGGATGGAACCGTGAATCTCGCCCGGCAAGGTTTCAGTTTTTTGCTGATTGGCGGCGGCCTGGTACTTGCCGACTGGGCGGTATTCGTGATGCTCACCGCGCTCGGCGTGCCCGCGCCTGCGGCAAACGTCGCCGGGCGCGTCGTGGGAGCCCTGCTCGGATTCTGGGCAAATGGGCGAGTCACCTTTGGCTCGGCGCTCGGGCGTCACCGGTTCTTTCGCTTTGCCTTGCTGTGGTTGATCCTGACCATGCTCAGCACTTATCTGGTGACGGTGGTGGCCAATCACCTCGGCCTGCAAATGGCGTGGCTGGCCAAGCCGCTGGTCGAGGGCTGCCTTTCCCTCTTGAGCTTCATCGTTTCCCGCCACTGGGTCTATCGTTGACATGAGTGCCACTCCCATTCCGGCCATTGCCGTGGTGATTCCCTGCTATCGCGTGGCGACACGGGTGCTCGACGTGATTGCCCGGATCGGACCCGAGGTGGGCTGGATTCTCGCCGTGGATGATGCCTGCCCCGAACACAGTGGTGATCTGATCGAGCAGCGCTGTCGCGACCCGCGCGTAACAGTGTTGCGCCACGTCGAAAACCAGGGTGTGGGTGGTGCGGTGATGACCGGCTATGCCGCGGCCATGTCGCTTCCGGCCACGGCCGTAGTGAAGCTGGATGGCGATGGGCAAATGGATCCGGCGCTGATTTCCAACCTGGCGGCAGCGCTGCTGGCTGGTCGGGCGGACTACGTCAAGGGCAATCGTTTCCATCGGGTATCGGATGTATCCGGCATGCCGGTGCTGCGCCTGTTCGGCAACGCGGTGCTGTCCTTCCTGACCAAGCTTTCCTCCGGGTATTGGCAGTTGTTCGATCCGACCAACGGCTTTACCGCCATCCATCGCGTGGTGCTCGCGAATCTGGATCTTCCACACATTGCCAAGCGCTATTTTTTCGAATCGGACATGCTTTATCACCTGAACCAGATTCGTGCAGTCGTGGTTGAGATGCCGATGCAGGCCAGCTATGCCGACGAACCTTCCAGTCTGCGCCCGATGCGCATGATTGGTCCGTTCCTGCGTGGCCATCTGCGCAACTTCTACAGGCGGCTGCTATACAGCTATTTCCTTCGTGCCTTCTCCGCCGCTTCGCTGGAGTTGCTGATCGGGTTGCCATTGTTCATGTTCGGGCTGCTGTTTGGCGGATGGCATTGGGTAGCATCGATGGTCACGCATGTGCCGGCGACCGCAGGTACCGTCATGTTGGCTGCACTGCCATTGATCCTGGGGACGCAGCTGTTGTTGTCGTGGCTGAACTTCGACGTGGCGGCAGAACCGAGACAGCCGATACATGTCATGTTGTCCAGGTGCGCTGCCTCCGATTAGGGCGCGCCACTCCTTCACTTGTCCGCCGCGACGGCCATTCATGATCGACCGAGTGAATCTGCATGATGACACCACTGAAACATATCCTTTGCATCGTCGGTACCCGCCCTGAGGGTATCAAGATGGCGCCATTGATTCTGGCGCTGAAGCGCGAGCCGTGGGCGCGGGTGACCGTGCTGGCGACGGCGCAACATCGCGATCTGCTGGATCAGGTACTGGCGCTGTTCGACATCCAGCCGGA
>JAJXYE010000207.1 GCA_021780735.1 Pseudomonadota bacterium
GGTCGGAAGGGATCGAATCATGCGTGATCGAAGCCGGCGACAGGGGAGCGGCATTTCGCCGCGGCCAGTTGCTGTTGCTGTCGGCCCTCGCGCTGGCACTGGGCGGTTGCGGCGGTGGCGGCAACGTCAAGCCGACACCGGTCACACCGGCGCAGCCGCCGCCGACCACGCCCACCGACCAGCCGCCGATCGATGCGCAACTGGCCATCACCAACACCTATGCGGCGCACAGCCAGGGCTACAACGGCGCCGGCGTGACCATCGGCATCGTCGACAGCGGCATCATGCGCAGCAATCCGACCGTGGCCGGACGGGTGTCGCAGGAACTGATCTACGTCGACCCCAGCGTCAACAACACCGCGATCGACGATGTGGTCGGGCACGGCACCTGGGTGGCCGGCATCGCCGCGGGCACCGCGTTCGACCAATTCCCGGGCGGCATCGCGCCGGGCGCCACCCTGGTCTCGGCACGCATCATCAGCGACGTGGCGCCGAAGGACGACGGATCCGGGCAGGGCAACCAGGTCACCGCGGCGGATGCGACGTTCTTCGCCCAGACCCTCAATCCGGCGCTGATCAATGCCGGTGTGCAGGTGATGAACAACTCCTGGGGCGGCATCTACTGGGACACCACCAATGCGTCGATCAACCAGGCCTTTGCCGACGCCTACGTGCCGTTCGTGGCCCAGCACGGTGGCCTGGTGGTATTCGCCGCGGGCAACGATTCGGGCAGCAACCCCAGCGACATCGCGGCCCTGCCCAGCGTGGCGCCCTCCGGCTCGGCATCGCAGTTGGAGAAGGGCTGGCTGGTCGCGGTGGCGGTGGACAGCAACCACCCGGGCCAGCTGGCCAGTTACTCGAACGCCTGCGGCATCGCGATGAACTACTGCCTGGCGGCGCCGGGTGACGTGATCGTGCTGGACAAGAGCACCACCGCCGATACCACCAACCCGAGCTACTACATCGTGCAGGGCACTTCGTTCGCGGCGCCGCAGGTCTCCGGTGCCGCCGCCCTCGTCTGGCAGGCGTATCCGTATTTCAACAACGACCTGGTGCGGCAGACCCTGCTCGGCACCGCCGACGATCTCGGTGCGCCTGGGGTGGATCCGGTGTTCGGCTATGGCGAGCTGGATGTGGGCAAGGCGGTCAACGGGCCGGAGCAGTTCAACTGGGGCGACGTCACCGTCAACTTCAGCGGCAGCTCGAACTGGAACAATCCGATTTCCGGCGCCGGCGGCCTGATCAAGCAGGGCAGCGGCACGCTCAACCTGACCGCGCCGTCGAGCTACACCGGCGTGACCCAGGTGCAGGGCGGCACGCTGACCGCGAAGTCGCTGGCGGCCAACGTCAATATCGGCACCCAGGGCACGCTCAGCGGCACGCCGCAGGTTGGCGGCAATGTGATCAATGCCGGTGTCCTCGATGTCGCCGGTGGCGATGTCACCGTGGCCGGCAACTACACGCAGCAGGGCAATGGCCGGCTGGCCCTGTCGCTCGGCTCGGCGCTGCGCGTGACCGGCACGGCCAGCCTCAACGGCGGTGACCTCTACGTGACCGGCACCGACAGTGGCTACGTGGTCAATTCTCATACCGACGTGCTCAGCGCCGGCGCTGGCCTGAGCGGCACCTTCAGTGCGCTGGACAAGGCCGGCAACGTCACCTTGCTCAACGCCACGATCAACTACGACGCCAACAATGCCTGGCTCGACGTGCAGCAGGTCAATGTCACCGCGGTGCAGGGCCTGAACTATTCCGCCGTCACCTACAGCGCGGCCCAGCGCGTGCAGGCGGCGTTCGACCAGCTCAACAGCCAGCTCGGCCCGGCGGCGCCGGCAGGCATCGTGCCGGCCTCGGCGAATTTCATCCGTGGCGCGGGCAGCCTGCAGCACGCGTCCAGCGTCGCCACGGTGCAGAGTTCGCTGCAAAGCCTGTCCGGCCAGTTGCATGCGGCGAGTGCGGCGATGACCTTCGAGGCGATCGACGCCGGTACCCGCGCGCTCTCCGATCGTTTCGACAACCTGCTCGACCATTCGCGGGTCGGCGGCTGGACGCGGAACCTGGCCTACCACGGCGACCTGTCGCGCAGCGGCTACAGTGATGTGGGCGTCGACCTCGGTGGTCTGCTGGTCGGCCAGGACTTCCGCGTCGCCGGCAACGGCATCGCCGGCTATGCGATCAGCCAGAGCCAGGGCCTGGGCCGGCTTGCCGGCAGTGCCGACCAGGGCCGCAGCCATGCGCTGGAGGGGATGTTGTACGGCGGCGTGATCAACGGCTCGTGGTACGGCATGGGTCGTCTCGGCGTGGGCAGCTACCGCGAAAACATGCGCCGCCAGTTGCAGCTCGGCAACCAGCTGGCCGGGGTGGCCAGCGATGCGAACGGCCGCTACGCGATCGCCTACGGCGAAAGCGGTTATCGCCTGAGCCTGGGCCGCATCCGGCTGACGCCTTACCTCAACCTGCAATACGCGCAGCTGCAGCGCAGCGGCTTCGACGAGCTGGGCGCGTATGGCTTCGGCCTGAAATCCGCGGCGCAAACCGCCGCCCGCTGGCAGGCCGGCGCCGGCCTGCGCGCCACGCGGCAATGGCGCCTGGCCGGCGGCGGCTCGCTGAGCCTGCAGACGCGCATGCTGTGGCAGCAGTCGTTCGGCGTGCGCGGCGACGTGTTCGACGCCAGCTTCAGCGGGCTCAACCAGTTCGCCCCGGTCGGCGGTGTCGGCCTGTCGCGTTACGGCGGCGTCGCCGGCACCACGCTGGATTGGGGCATGACACCGCATGCCAGCCTGCAGCTCGGCTACGACCTGTATTTCGGTCAGCGCCAGCAGCGCGCGCAGATGGGCACGTTGGCGTTCAACTGGAGGTTCTGACAATCCCGCAACCAACCATCGAGCGTCCTGTGCGGCGGATTCAGGCCTTGCCGTGGAACAGCTCGCGGCCGATCAGCATGCGCCGGATCTCGTTGGTGCCGGCGCCGATCTCGTACAGCTTGGCGTCGCGCAGCAGGCGGCCGGCGGGGAACTCGTTGATGTAGCCGTTGCCGCCCAGCGCCTGGATGGCCTCCAGCGACACTTTCACCGCGTTGACCGAGGCATTGAGCAGGCAGGCAGCCGGGTCGATGCGCGACTTCACGCCGTGGTCGAACTGCTGCGCCACCATGTAGGCAAAACCACGCGATGACTGCAGCGCGGTGTACATGTCGGCGACCTTCGCCTGCATCACGCCGAAGGTGCCGATCGGTGCGTTGAACTGCTTGCGTTCGCGCACATAGGGCAGGGTCAGATCCAGCGCGGCCTGCATCAGGCCCAGCGGTCCGCCGGACAGCACCAGCCGCTCGGTGTCCAGGCCGCTCATCAGCACGCGCACGCCCTCGTTGACCTCGCCGACGATGTTCTCCTCGGGAATCTCGCAGTTCTCGAACACCAGCTCGCAGGTGTTCGAGCCACGCATGCCGAGCTTGTCCAGCTTCTGCGCGGTGGAGAAACCCTTCATGCCTTTTTCGACGATGAAGGCGGTCATGCAGCGGCTGCCGGCCACGCGTGGCGCGGTGCGCATGTAGACCAGCAGCACGTCGGCGTCCGGGCCGTTGGTGATCCACATCTTGTTGCCGTTGGCGACCCACACGTCGCCCTTCTTCTCGGCCTTGCACGACATCGAGCCGACCACGTCGGAACCCGCACCCGGCTCGCTCATCGCCAGCGCGCCGACGTATTCGCCCGAGCACATCTTCGGAATGTACTTGCGCCGCTGCGCCTCGTTGCCGTTGTGAAAGATGTTCTGCACCGCCAGGTTGGAGTGCGCGCCATAGGACAGGCCGACCGAACCCGAGGCGCGCGATATCTCTTCCATCGCCACCATGTGCGCCAGGAAGCCCATGCCGCTGCCGCCGTACTCGACGGGAATGGTGACTCCGAGCAGGCCCATCTCGCCGAACTTCTGCCACAGGTCGGCGGGAAACAGGTTGTCGCGGTCGATGCGGTCGGCGCGCGGGGCGATCTCCTTTTCCGCGAACGCATGCACCGAGTCGCGCAGCAGGTCGATGTCTTCTCCGAGGGGAAACGGGCGCATGCGCTGGAACTCCGGGGTTGATCAAGCCGCTGAATGATAGCGCGACGCCCGGACCGCTGCCCTGGCGGGGGTGCGTGCTCAGCCGTTGGCGTTGATCTGCGTGCCCAGTGCCGCAAGCCGTTCGCGCTGCGTCAGCACCATGCCGAGCTGGCCCAGCACCAGGCGGGTGATCGGCGGGCTGTCCGCCGCGGGT
>JAJXYE010000293.1 GCA_021780735.1 Pseudomonadota bacterium
GCAACCGGCAAAAAACAGTACCTGCTTTATAAAGGCCGGCGGGTTATGGCGTGGTTAATCCGCTCTCGATGGCTTGGCAAATCCTTGTCGCGACGGGGCGCGTGCGTTACCAATGGCAACGCTGTCGCCCTGCTCAGCGCGAGCTGCCGAGGACTCCGCCATCGTCGCCGGGCCAGCGGCAGATATGCGTGCCGGTGGCCACCTGACAATTCGCCCGGCCACGGATCTCCTCGCCGTCCGCACTGGCGCCGGACGAGGCGTGGCTGTTGGCCATCGCCGCATTCAGCACGAACATCATGGTCTGACGATACCGACGTTGTGTGGCCGAGGCCGGAGGCACCGGATATCTCCAGCCCTGCATCGCGCGCAGGGCAGCCTGATCGAATACTCCCGCAGGCTCGGAGCGAACCACTCGCAGATCCCGCAGACCTCCATCGGGGGCAAGGCCGAATTCAATTTCCACCTTCCCCTCGATGCCGTGCAACAACGCCATGCGCGGATAGATCGGCTGGCGGATGCGGGTGGGTGTCAATCCGGTCGTCGACATCACCGACGGTGTCGACTCGCGCTCCACCCTCGGCGCTGCCGGTGCCACCTTCGGCACCGCCACCGGTGGTAGCAGCGGCATCGCCCTCGGCTGCGCCGCTGCCGGCATCATTGCGATTGGTGCCAGTGGCAGCGACGCTTCGACAGCCGGCCTGACCGGTTCAATCCGGACCGGCGTCGCCCGCGTTGGGGGCAGCGCTGTCAGATGCGGCAGGAACGCCGTGGGGGTGACGTGCCATGCCGGAACCACCTGGCTGTTGATCGCCACCAACAGCGGCGCGAGTGTCGGCGACAGTTGCAGGGAGGCATCGGCCAGCACTTCCTGCCGGTGCACCTGCTTCCACTCCAGGCGCAGGACGAGGGCCATCAGCACCGCACCAAGCAGCACCGCGACGAAGCGGGCCGGCGTCTTGCGTGCACCGCGCTGCGCGGGCGCCATGACCATGTACTGCACGCGATCGAGCAACACGCCACCATTGGCGGCAAGCAGCAACGAGCCGCCGCGCTCGTGCAACTCACCGAGCTCGGCCAGGGTGGTGGCGAAGACACGCCGGCTGGCGCCGGTCATCGACAACGCCAGCTGATCGCAGCAGATTTCCCGTTCGTTGCGCACGTCCCGCGAAATCCAGTGCACCACCGGGTGGTAGAAATACAGCGTCTCCAGCACCACCTGGAACAGGTTCACCAGCGGGTCCCAGCGACGCAGATGGGCCAGCTCGTGAGCAAGGATCAACTCCACCTGAAGCACCGGAAAATCGCAGACAACCGCCAGCGGCAACAGGATCACCGGCCGGATCCAGCCCACCAGGATCGGTGCGGTAACCCGCTTGCTGCACAGCACGACCACGCGAAGGCGCAGGCCGAATCGGGCGACCATGTCGTTGAGGCGTTGCTGCCACAGCGGAGCGACCGCGGCCGCACGCACCAGAATTTTCAACCTGCGCCACTGGCGCCAGGCGCGGAACGACAGCAGCAGTACCCCAGCCATCCATGCCAGCACCAACCATGGCATGAGCGCATCCAGTGCTGCGCCCCAGGTCATTCCCGCATCGATCGTGGTCGGCTGCAGTGGCGCTCCCGCAGTCACCACATCCATGGCGGCAGCGGCAACCACCGGAGTCTGGAGCAGCAGCCAGCGGGCGGTGAGCAAGGGCATCATCCCCAGCGCACCCAGCATCAGCATGCCGAAGCGATAACGCGATCGGCCGCGTGGCAGGATGGATCGGCCCACGGCGTAGACGGCGCCGAGCGCCGCTCCCTGCCACACGAAATGCAGCAGGATCCAGCCGATGATCATGATGCCCACGCTGGTCATCGACAGCGGGCCCATCACTGCTGATCCGCGTCGAGTTTGTTCAACAGGCTGCGGATCTCGCGCAACTCTTCCGGACTGGTGTCCTGGCTACCCAGCGCATGCAACACCAGCTGCGAGGAAGACCCTTCGAACACACGCTGTACCAGATCGAGCATGAACCGCTTTTGCGTGCGCTCCTTGCTCACCGCAGCGCGATAGACGTGCGCGCGCTGGGAGTCGTCGCGCTTCACCAGTCCCTTGGCATGCATGACCTGCAGCAGCTTCAACGCCGTGGTGTACCCGGTACTGTCGCTCGGGCGCAGCACATCATGTACTTCGCGCACCGTACAGGCGTCGCGCGACCACAGCACATGAAGGATTTCCAGCTCACCTTCAGTTGGCTTGGGCAAACCCGCCCTGGGCTTCTTCATGGGAAATCATCCTCTGTAGCGGGCCGGGCATCCGTTGCCCGGCTGATCGCCATTCTGCGCTGAACCGGCTCTGCTCAGCCACCACCGGGCCGGCCATTCTGCACGTGCTTCATTTGATCCATGAATTCCACCTTCTGCCGCTCGTTCTGCATCTTCTGACCATAGGTGATGCACGTCGTGCGCGGAATATGCGACCCCACCGGCGCAATTGATTCGCAGATCAGACGCTTGTTGTCGCGGCGCGTCAACGTGGCATTGACCGCCTCCTGATCGTTGAAGAGGCGGATCTTGTCGTTCGGGGCCATCTTGTCAACCGTATCGTACTTGTCGAACAACGACTGCATGTCCGCCAGATGGCTGTCCACGTCGCTACGCTCTCTCTTGTCGATCAGGTCATAGCGGCCACCCGGCAGCATTTGCTGATGGACCGCGGCGACGACCGCCGTGAAGTCGGCCTTGTTCTTCGCATTGACCACGGGCTTGGCCTTGAACGCCTGGACGGCCCCCATCTGCAGCATCACCGTGACGGCAAAGATGCCGATCAAACTGCCCTTCAGTTTCATGCACGCTCTCCCGATCAAGCCGCACACCCGTCGTGGGCTGCCCGTCGCCAGATCGCTCGGGAACCGATCATAAAAGAGAGTTTTTGAACCTGTCAACGAAGGACGTCGTACTAGATCTTTCGTAGCGTGTTGCGGCGCTGGTGCATCGTCGCAGGCATCACCTGACCGCAGCGCAAAAGGCATCCGGCAGCGATTCCTTGTGTACCGCGACGACAACCGCGGTGAAGTCGGCCTTGTTCTTCGCATTGACCGCGAGCTTGGGCAAGGGCGTCTGGGCATGGAGCAGGCCCATCTGCAGCATCACCGTGACGGCGACTGAACCGATCAAACCGACCTTCCGTTTCATGCGCGCTCTCCCGATCAAGCCGCACACCCATTGCGGGCTGCCCGTCGCAATATCTGCGTGCAGCCGAGCATAGAAGAGAGCTTTCGGTACTGTAAACGAAACTCGTCGTACTACATTTTCGCAGCGTGCCGCAGAGCGTCCGGATGCCTGCTGGCGGCTAGCCCGCCTTGGACTGCAGCAAGTTGATGATGGCGCCGGCCACATCGACACCGGTAGCGGCCTCGATGCCCTCCAGCCCGGGCGAGGCGTTGACCTCCAGCAACAGCGGGCCGCGCTTGGAGCGCAACAGATCGACTCCGGCGACTCCCAGGCCGAGGGCACCGGCAGCGCGCACCGCGATGCGCTTTTCCGCCGCGCTCAGGGTGGCCGGACCGGCACTGCCACCACGATGAAGGTTGGCGCGGAACTCACCGGGGCTGGCGTCGCGCTGCATCGCCGCCACCACCTTGCCGCCGACCACGAAACAGCGGATGTCGCTGCCGTTGGCCTCGGCGATGAACTCCTGCACCAGAAAATTCGCGTACAGCCCGCGAAACGCCTCGATCACGCTTTGCGAGGCACTGCGCTTTTCGGCCAGCACCACACCGGTGCCCTGACTGCCTTCGTTGAGCTTGATCACATGCGGCGGCTCGCCCAGCAAGGCCAGCACGTCGGCGCTGTCGTCGGGATTGTCGCCGAACACCGTCACCGGCATGTCGATGCCCTGCGCGGAGAGAATCTGCAGGCAACGCAGCTTGTCGCGGGCGCGCAGCACCGCGTCGGACGAATTCGGCGTATAGACGCCCATCATCTCCAGCTGGCGCAGCACCGCAGTGCCGTAGAACGTGCTGGAGGTGCCGATGCGTGGAATCACCGCGTCGACATCGCGCACCGGCTTGCCGTTGTAGCGGATCGCCACCGCCCCCGGCGCAATCCGCACATAGCAGCGGAACGGATCGAGCACGCGCACCACGTGACCGCGCTCGCGCGCAGCCTCCACCAGGCGCTTGGTCGAATACAGGCGGGTGTTTCGCGACAGGATCGCAACTTTCATGAGGTAGCCGTCATCGGGTTTCGACAGCCGCCATCGGCAGTCGTAACTGGGTATAGGAGCGAGCCGGATCCACCGCAAAACGTCCGCTCAGTGCGGTACGGCCGAGCAAAAGCGGAAACAGCATATGTCGGCGGTCGGTCAGATTGATGTCAACGCTGAAGCTCTGCCCGGCCAGCTGCAGCTGGCTGCGGATGAACCAGCGTTCGGTGCGGCGCCCACCGGTGTCCGTTACCGCGCGCCGATCCAGTGCCGGCGCCTCGCAACATATCGCCGACGGCTCGCGCCGGCCCAGGTGCATGGTGAAGCGCAGCCAGGTCGCACCATCGCGCTGGAACTCCTGCAGCGAGTCGACATGCAGCGAACTGCTGCGCGCACCGGTATCGAGCTTCGCCTTGAGCAGGTCGATGCCGAGCTGCGGCAACGCCACGCGTTCGCGCCAACCCAGGGTCACCATCGGCGCGCTGATCGGATCCGCCATAGAAGATTGCAGCTCGGGGATCGGAGAGGACGGAAGAGTGGAGCGGGTGAAGGGAATCGAACCCTCGTCAGTAGCTTGGGAAGCTACAGCTCTACCATTGAGCTACACCCGCGCTGGCCGGCGGATGGTAACCCGGGACGGTGGCGGTTGGAACTCCCCGCAACAACCCATGGCAACCGCCAGCGGGGTTCGTCCCGGCCCAATCCCAGCTGAATCGAGCATGGCGGCAAACTGAACCGGCGACGACGCGGGCGAGCCGAACTAAGGCCGCGCTAACTTCAGCCGTGCGCATAATCGGCCCGTCATCAAGGCAATGACGCAAGATGACACCAACGCGATCAGCTCACATGGGGACTGCCATGCGTTTATTTTCCAGACTGTTTTCTTCGCTGCAACGACATTGGCGCGCGCTGGCCATCGCGCTGCTGTGCACCAGCCTCGGCGCGCTGCATGCCCAAGCCACGGCAAACGCTGACAGCGCCGATCCGCCGAGCCGGGTGGCGCGGCTGTCCTACCTCTCCGGCGATATCGGCTTTCTGCCCGCCGGTGCGCAGGACTGGAGCGATGCCGACGTGAACCGCCCGCTGACCACCGGCGATCGCCTGTCGAGCAGCCACAACGGCCGCGCCGAACTGGAATTCGGCGGCGCCGTGCTGCGCATGGACAACCGGACCGACGTCACCCTGCTCGACCTCAATGAGAAGATGGCGCAGGTCGAGCTGAGCGAAGGCACGCTGAGCCTCAGCGTGCTGCACCTCGATGCCGGCCAGACCTACGAGATCGACACCCCGACCGTGGCCCTGGTGATCGACCAGCCGGGCACGTTCCGGGTCGACATCAACGACGAAGGCGGCAGCAGCAGCACCCGCGTCACTGCCTTCAATGGCGATGCCACCGTCTACGGCGAAAACAACACGCAACGCCCGGTGTACGCCGGGCGCAGCTATCGCTTTGTCGACTCCAGCCTGTCCGCCGTGGCCATCAGCGACATCGGCGGCGGCGACAGCTTCGACGCCTGGGTCAATGCGCGCGACCAGCGCTACGCCCGGGGCGACAGCAACCAGTACGTACCCGACGACATGGTGGGCACGCCGGACCTGCGCGAATACGGCTCATGGGACGACAGCAGCGACTACGGCGCGGTGTGGTATCCGAATGACGTCGGCCCCGACTGGGCGCCCTACCGCACCGGTCACTGGGCCTATATCGCCCCGTGGGGCTGGACCTGGATCGATGACATGCCGTGGGGTTATGCGCCCTACCACTACGGCCGCTGGGCACACACCGACCGTGGCTGGGGCTGGATTCCGGGGCCGCGCGACGTGATTCCGGTCTACGCGCCGGCGCTGGTGGTGTTTGTAGGCGGCAACGTGTCGATCGGCTTCGGTGGCCCGGTGGGCTGGTTTCCGCTGGGCCCGGACGAAATCTACAACCCGTGGTACCACTGCGATCGCGACTACTACGCCCGCGTCAACCGGAACAACATGCGCCGCGACCGGCGGCACGACGAACGCTCCTTCTCCAGGCGCATCGACGAACACTACGCCAGCTTTCGCGACAACCGGCCAATGCACGGAGATCGCTACATCAATCGTGATGCTCCTCACGGCCTGACCGCCATGTCCGGGCGCGATTTTGCCGAGGGCCAGGCGGTGCAGCACCATCGGCTGCGCGACGACCGGCAGCTGGCGTCGGCGCCGATCAGGGCCCGCGGCGCCGAGCTGCGCCCGCTGGGCAAGCCGACGGCGGTGCGCAGCGCGCATGTTCGCAACCTGCCACTGAATGGATTCCGGCGTGAGGTCGTCGCGCGTCACGCGCCACCCCAGCGTCGTGTGGAACGCATCGATCGCAGCGGTGTCTCCACCCGCGTGGTGTTGCCGGTGGCGCATGTGCGGGTGCTCAACCCCGTGCCCGCTCGTCCGGGCGGGCCCGGCCGTAACGGGCCCGACAATCGCAACGCACCGGCAGGCACTCGACCAAACCTGCCGCGCGGTTCCAACGTGATTCCGAACGCACCGATCCTGCAACGTCGTACCGATGGCGGCAGCGGGCCGACCCCGCAGCCGGGTTCCAACGAACTGCCGTCGGCCCGCTTCGCCCATCCGTCCGACCATGGCGCGCCGACAGGGAATCGACCGAACCTGCCGCGCGGCTCCAACGTGATCCCGAACGCTCCGGTGCTGCAGCGTCGCAACGAGACCCCTACCGGGCCGGCCCCATCGCGC
The DNA here is from genome assembly GCA_021780735.1 of Pseudomonadota bacterium. GTDB lineage: Bacteria > Pseudomonadota > Gammaproteobacteria > Xanthomonadales > Rhodanobacteraceae > Rhodanobacter. The sequence continues at coordinate 6,917 of JAJXYE010000293.1, forward strand.
TCCAACGAGCTGCCCTCGGCCCGCTTCGCCCATCCGTCCGGCAATGGCGGGCCGGAGCGCGTCAGTCGGCAACCGCGTCCCGGCGTGAGCTTCATCGCGCCGGACAACCGCAACCGGCCGGCCGCCAACCAGCCTGATGCGCGCCTGCCGCGGGCGCCGCGGATCGAGCCGGCGGCACCGGTCAACCGCGGCGTTCCGCGCGAGACGGGACGGCAACCGATCTACAACGCGCCCCGGCAGGACAACTACCGTCCCCGCGCCGTCGAGCCGCTTCCACGCGTCGAACCGGTGCAACGCAGCCCGGTTGTGCAGCAGCCCCGACCGATGCCGTCGCGCAATGAAGCGCCGCGCCAGGTGATGCAGGCGCCGCGCTACTCGCCGCCGCCGCGCAGCTACGCTCCGCCGGTGCGCGCCGAGGCACCGCGGCCGCAACCGCGCCAGGCGCCACCGGCCAGGGAGGAACCGCGCAAGCACGACGACGGCCATCAACGCTGAGTGAGTCCGCTGGCGTCGGCTCCTTCACGCGTGGCGCTCCGGCTTGTGCGGAGCGCCACGCGGACGGCGATTCACTCGGTACACTGCACGGATTTGCGCGCCGCGCCGGCTCCCTGCGCGGACGTCGAGATCCCGGAACCGAGCATGACCGACAGCAACCCGCCCCCCGCACCGGCCTATCTGCGACGCATTCGCAGCTTCGTGCTGCGCGAAGGCCGCATGACCCCGGCGCAGCAGCGTGCCTTCGACACTTTGTGGTCGCGCTTCGGTCTGGACTTTCGCGGTGAACTGCGAGACTTCGCCGCCGAGTTCGCGCGCCGGGCGCCGCTGGTGCTGGAGATCGGTTTCGGCAATGGCGAAGCGCTGGCCTGGGCCAGCGAGCACGATCCGGCGCGCGACTACCTCGGCGTGGAAGTGCACGGCCCCGGCGTGGGCCGGCTGATGAATGCGCTGGCCGCGCGCGACGCCAGCAACGTGCGCCTGTACAAGCACGACGCGGTGGAAGTGCTCGAGCAGGAGATCGCGGCGGGTAGCCTGGCCGAGGTGCGCATCTGGTTTCCCGACCCATGGCACAAGAAACGCCACAACAAGCGCCGCATCATCCAGCCCGAATTCGTGGCAATGCTGGCGTCGCGCATGGCAGCCGGTGGCCTGCTGCACCTGGCCACCGACTGGCAGGCCTATGCCGAACACATGCTCGAGGTGATGGATGCCGCGCCCGACTGGAGCAACCAGGTCGGCGCGGGGCAATACGCCGAGAAACCCGACTGGCGCATCGAGACCCATTTCGAACGGCGCGGTCTGAAGCTCGGTCATGGCGTGTGGGATCTGCTGTACCGCAAGCGTTGAGCGCCTTGCCGTTCACCAGTGCGCGCGCCCGCGCGCTTATACTCGCTCCCACACAGGGACAATTCGGCAGCAGCGTGAGGCCTCCACTGCAAAACTGGTTACACCATCATCGGCTGTCCCGCAGGGGCCCTGGCTGATGGGACTGTCGCTTTCACCCGAAATGGTTCTGGTGCTGGGCCTGGTCGCCTTCACCATGCTGATGCTGGTGCTGGAATGGATCCGCGCCGACATGGTCGCGCTGCTGGTGGTGGTGGCGATTGGCCTGACCGGGTTGATCCCGTCCGACCGCGTGTTCAACGGCTTCGCCGGCAACGCGGTGATCGCGATCATCGCGATCATGATCATGGGCGAGGGACTCGATCGCGCCGGCGTACTCAACCTCACCGCGCGTTTCGTGATGCGCATGGCGCGTGGCATGGAATCGCGCCTGGGCGTGGTGATCAACCTGGTGGCCAGCCTGTTCAGCGCGGTGATCCCGAGTCAGGCTCTGGCGGCGTTGATGATTCCGGTCAGCAGCCGGCTGTCCGCGCGCACCGGCGTGCCGATCTCGCGACTGCTGCTGCCGATGGCGTTCTGCATTCTCACCGCCACCAACACCACACTGATCGCGAACTCGCCGCTGATCGTCCTCAACGACCTGATCGCCAGCGCCAACGTGAACTTGCCGCCGGGCGCACACACGATCCCGAAGTTCGGCCTGTTCAGCGTCACCCCGATCGGCCTCACCCTGGCCCTGGTGGGCGTGCTCTATTTCTACCTGTTCGGTCGCAAGCTGTTGCCTGGCCACGAGGACGAACGGCTGAAGGTAACCCCCGGGCGCACCGAGAGCTACTTCGCCGAAACCTACGGCATCGGCGGCGAGACCGCCGAGCTGACCGTTACCGCGGAAAGCCCGCTGGTGGGCATGAGCATCGGCGAGGCCGAATCGCTGTACCAGGCGCCACTGATCCTGGCGATCAAGAGCGGCAACGATGCGCGCATGGCACCGCCAGCCGATCACGTGATCTGGGTCGGCTCGATCCTCGGCGTGCTCGGCCCGCGCGAGCAGCTGAGCCAGTTCGCCAACAACCAGCTGTGCCGGCTGTCCACCCGCATGCGGCAGCTGGGCGAGCTGTTCAATCCGACCCGCGCCGGCATCTCCGAGGTGGTGATTCCGCCGGTGTCGCGCTTCATCAAGCACACCGTGGCCGAGCTGCGGCTGCGCAAGCGCTTCGGCATCTCGGTGCTGGCGGTGACCCGCGGCGACCAGGTGTTTCGCGACGACGTGCGCGCGGTCAATTTGCGCGCCGGCGACACGGTGGTACTGCACAGCAACTGGCGCGACCTGGCGCTGGCCGCGGAAGACAAGGACCTGGTCGTCGTCACCGACATCCCCAAGGAAGAGCAGCGCCCCGGCAAGATCTGGCAGGCGGTCGGCTTCTTCGTCATGGCCAAGTGCCTGGCGCTGTTCACCAACCTCGACCTGTCGGTGGCGATGATGACCGGCGCCATCGGCATGCTGCTCACCGGCGTGCTGAACATGGACGAGGCGTACAAGGCGATCAACTGGAAAACCATCTTCGTCACCGCCTGCCTGATTCCGCTGGGCTGGTCGATGGACAGCACCGGCACCGCCGCCTGGGTCGCGCAGGAAGTGCTGCAGCATCTCGGCGGCGCGGCACCGTGGGTGCTGCAACTGTGCCTGGCGGTGCTCACCCTGCTGTTCTCGCAGGTGATGTCCAACGTCGGTGCCACGGTGATGATGGTGCCCATCGCCATCAGCGTGGCGGTGGCCACCGGCGGCAATCCGTCGGCCTATGCGCTGATCGTGGCGGTGTCCTCGTCCAATACCTTCCTGCTCAGCTCCGGCCACCCGGCGCTGATGATGGTCACCGGCCCTGGCGGCTATCGCGGCAAGGACTTCCTGCGCGTCGGCGCGCCGCTGACCGGCGTGGTGCTGGTGGTGACCCTGATCGGGATCAACCTCATGTTCCACTGAGCCGGGCGCAACGGGATCGGGGCGCGCATGGCGCGGCGCCCGTGATCCATCGCCACCGGCTGCAACCACTGGAGTAACCCGGATGAACTCTCTGCCCTGCTTCAAGGCCTACGACATTCGCGGTCGGGTGCCGGACGAACTCAACGAGGATCTGGCGCGGCGCATCGGCTTTGCCATGGCAAGTGTGCTCAAGCCCGGCGCGGTGGTGCTGGGCAGGGACGTGCGGCTGAGCAGCCTGGCCCTGCAGTCCGCGCTGGCCGACGGCTTCCGCGGTGCCGGACGCGAAGTGATCGACATCGGCCTGGGTGGCACCGAGGAGGTCTACTTCCAGACCAGCCACCTCGGCGCCGCCGGCGGTGTGATGGTCACCGCAAGCCACAACCCGATCGACTACAACGGCATGAAGCTGGTACGCGAAGGCTCGCGCCCGATCAGTGGCGACAGCGGCCTCGACGCCATCCGCGACCTCGCCGCCGACAGCCGCGTTGCGATTCCCGCCCCGCGCGCCGGCATCCGCGTGATGGAAGACAAGTCCGCCTACGTCGACCACCTGCTCAGCTACATCGACGTCGATCTGCTCAAGCCGCTGACCATCGTGGTCAACGCCGGCAATGGCGCGGCCGGCCTGGTGGTCGACGAGTTGGCGCCGCACCTGCCGTTCCGCTTCGTTCGCATCCAGCACGAAGCGGACGGCACGTTTCCCCATGGCATCCCCAATCCGCTGCTGCCCGAATGCCGCGCCGCCACCGCCGCCGCGGTGATCGAACACGGCGCCGATTTCGGCGTGGCCTGGGACGGCGACTTCGACCGCTGCTTCTTCTTCGATGCGCACGGCCGCTTCATCGAGGGCTACTACCTGGTCGGCCTGCTGGCCAAGGCACTGCTGGTGCGCCAGCCGGGCGGCAAGATCATCCACGACCCGCGACTGCTGTGGAACACGCAGGAGATGGTGCGCGAGGCGGGCGGCGTGCCGGTGCTGTGCAAGACCGGCCACGCCTTCATCAAGGAGCGCATGCGCGCCGAAGACGCCGTCTACGGCGGCGAGATGAGTGCGCACCATTACTTCCGTGATTTCGCCTACTGCGACTCCGGCATGATCCCCTGGCTGCTCATCGCCGACCTGATGTCCAGCACCGGCCAGTCACTGGCCGACATGGTCGAGGAGCGCATGCGCGCCTTCCCCTGCAGCGGCGAAATCAACTTCACCGTAAGCGATGCCGCTGCCGCCACCTCACGCGTGATGGCGCACTACGCCGCCCAATCCCCCGAGCTCGACCACACCGACGGCATCAGCGCCGACTTCGGCGACTGGCGCTTCAACCTGCGCCGCTCCAACACCGAACCCCTGCTGCGACTCAACGTCGAAACCCGCGCCGACCCCGTCGGCCTCAAACTGCACACCGCCGAAATCAGCGCCCTCATCAACCTCTGACCCATCGTGCAGGCCGGGCCATGCCCGCCGGCCTTTTCGTCCAAACCCCTACTCGCCAAACCCGGTCGTGGGCGGACTACCCGGCTCCACCACACCCCAATCCGCCGCGTACACGTCATCGCGCTCGCAGCGATGAAAGCACGACCCTGCCGCTGTTTCAGCTGAGCGCGAGCCGGCGCCCGGGCTCCAACCTGGATGGCCAGGCCGACGTGGGCATGCCGGAGAGCCTATACGGCGGCGCAGTTCGGCGAAGGCAGTTACGACAAGGGCATCTTCGTGTCGAATCCATTCGACCTGATGCTGCCGAGCTCGCACGTGCGCAGCGCCAACATCCTGTGGCCACCCCTGCTGCGCAAGGGTGGCGCCCGCCTCAACAAGCGCTACAGCCTGTACGACATGACCAGCCATCGCGACAGCGGCCGGTTCAACGACAACCTGCAGATGATCACCCGGTAACCGTGCGCGCTGACCTGGATCGCGGAAGTCCAGGAGCCTGTCGGGCTTTGGTCGGCCGGGCTCCTAAGCCAGCCTGACTTCGCCATCTTCCAGCAGCACGGCCACTTCACGCAGATGCTCGCCACGACACGGCCCGGCGATGCACAGGCCATCGGCCTGGTTGAAGGTGGCGCCATGCACGGCGCAGATCACGGTGTTGCCCTTCAGCAGAAACTTGCCGGGGGCGTAGTCGAGCTGGCGACCGGTATGCGGACAGATATTGAGATACGCCTGCACCTGCCCGCCCCGGCGCAACAGCATCAGGTTCGCGGCGCCCTCGGGCAGCACCGCGTCGACGGCGCGGGCGCCGCCATCGGGAATGTCGTCCAGTCGACACAAGGGCGGCGCTGATCGCGACGAGGCGGGGTTGGATGTATCCATCGGCACTTGCCTCACGGGCCGCGAGGCCCCATCGTTGCTGCGTAAGTCGTTGATTTTAACACACGGATTTTTAACACATGCGCGTTTTCCTCAACTCCATGCGTCGTCCGCGCCACCCGTTGGCGCGCCTGCTGTCCCTGCTGCTCGGCATGGCCGTGCTCGGCGTGCTGCTGGTATTCGGGCTGGTCGTGGCCGGGGTGTTGCTGGTCGGCGGCGTCGTGCTGCTGGCGGTACGGCAGTGGAAGCAGGGCAGCCATCCGGCCCGGCGCAGCGCGGCAAACGCGGCGCATCAGCCCGACGTGCTGGAAGGCGAGTTCGTGGTGATCCGCCAGGGACGACCGGTAACGCATTGACGGCACAGCTGCCCACGCGCGGCAAATGGGCGCAGGCGGCATCGCCGCGCCAGGTTCGACACGGGACGCCACGCCCCTGCCGCCTTCGGGGATAATGCGCCGTTCCCCATCGATCGCTGACTCATGTCCGAATCCCCTGCCAGCACCACGGCGGCGACCGCGCCGCTGCGGCCCCTGCATGATCCCCGTCTGCTGATTCCGCTGGCGCTGCTGGCGCTGTACGTGATCTGGGGCTCGACCTATCTGGGCATCCACTTCGCGCTGGAAAGCTATCCACCGTTTCTGCTCGCCGGCACCCGTTTTCTCGGTGCCGGTATCGCGCTGTACGGCTTTCTGCGCTGGCGCGGGATGGCGGCGCCGACCGCACTGCAATGGCGCTATGCAGCGTTCACCGGCCTGCTGTTGCTGGGCATGGGCAACGGCCTGGTCTGCTATGCCGAGCAACGGGTGGGTTCGGGTATCGCCGCGGTGGCGGTGGCCAGCATGCCGCTGTTCGCCGCGCTGTTCACCGGCTTGTACGGGCAATGGCCGAATCGGCGCGAAAGTGCCGGCCTGGCGATCGGCTTCGCCGGGGTGATCGTGCTCAACCTGGGCGCAAGCCTGTCCGGCTCGCGACTGGGCGCGCTGGCGCTGCTGGTGGCGGCGATGTGCTGGGCGTTCGGCTCGGCCTGGAGCCGGCGCCACGACATGCCGCAAGGGCCGATGAATACCGCCGCGCAGATGCTCTGCGCCAGCGTGGCGTTGCTGCTGTTCGGCTTTTTCAGCGGCGAACGCATGCCGGCACACCCGAGCCTGCACGCCACGCTGGCGCTGATCTACCTGGCCGTGTTCGGCTCGATCATCGCCTTCACCGCCTACCTGTACGTGCTCAAGCATGCCCGCCCGGCGCTGGCCACCAGCTATGCCTATGTGAACCCGCCGGTGGCCGTGCTGCTCGGCATCTTGCTGGCGGGCGAACACCTGGGCAGCTACGACCTGGCCGGAATGGCGGTGATTCTGCTCGGCGTGATGGTGATCACGCTGGCGAAGGGACGTGGCTCCGCTGCGCCTTCATCGCCGCGACTGCGCTTTGGTGGCGGCGCGCGCTGACGCTGGCTGCGCCGCCTGCTGCGGCGACGGCAAAGAGAAGGCCGGGCACGGTCCGGCTGCAGCGGGCAGCGCCTGCATCCACGCCAGCAGTGGCGAGAACAACCGGTCGGTGCGCAGCGGCAGGGTCAAGTGCCCTTCCCCGGAAATTTCCACGTAACTGGCCCGCGACGAACGACGGCTCAAGGCAGCCAGCGCGTCGCCTGAAATCAACACGTCGCGGCCGCCCCGCAGGATCAACGTGCAGGCCGGGGTTTGCGCCAGCGCAGTGCCGGGATCGACATGCTGCAGATCCACCCCCAGAGTGCGGCTGGCGCGTGCAATCGCCGTGTCGACTTCGTGCGGGGTGATCCAGTGCGCCAGCCAGCGGTAACCGAACAGGTCGCTGCGTGGCGCGCGGCGAATCACGTCGGCAGCATCCGCATACGGCTCCAGCGCCATCACACCGCGCAGGTCGGGCAGCTGCGGCGCCGCGAACAAAGCCACCGTGGCGCCATAGGATGCGCCCAGCAGGTACAGCGGCCCGGGCAAGCGATGCTGTATCTGCAGCTGCTGCACCAGCTGCACCATATCGCCCGCCTCGCGCGGCCCGTAACCGACCGGCGCGTCGGAGGAATCACCCTGACTGCGCAGATCCGGCATCACCACCTGATAGCCCGCCGCGGCGAAATGAAGGCCCCACATCATCATCGCCGCGCCATTCATGCCCCACGGATGCAGCAGCAGCACACTGCCCTTCGGCGACAGCAGCGGCGCCCTGGTCGGATCACCGTCGAAACCCAGGTTGAACGAGAAGCGGGACTGTGCGCCCTCGCGTCGCACCTGAAACGTGTCCCTGACGCGATAGGCCCGCGGCGCGGCGATCCAGTAGGCGATGCGCACGCCCTGGCCGGTGCGCAGCATGTCGTGCCGGAATCCTGCCCGCGCCAGAAACCCTTGCACCGAATGCGACGAGGCATGACCCGGATGCTCGATCTGCCGCGTCACGAAGGCGGTACAGCCGCCGAGGCACGTTGCCGCAAGCAAGCCCGGCAGCCATCGTCCGTAACGCATGCCCTCTCCGCGCGCCGTCAGTCCGGTTCGATCATAGCTCGCGCAGCGCCGTGCTCACCGGCAACCGCGCCGCGCGCACGGCGGGAAACAGACCGCCGATGAAGCCGATCGCCAGTGCCCACTTCAGGCCGCTCCACAACAGCAGTGGCGACACCTTGAACTGGAACACCACCTGGCTGAAGTTGGACCCCAGGGTGGAGGCGGTGTAGCCGTTGAACACCAGCCACACCACGAAGGCGCCGAGCACGCCGCCAAGCAGGGCCAGCAACATCGTTTCCAGCAGTACCGACACGACCACCGGCACGCCGCGGAAGCCCAGCGCGCGCAGCGTGGCGATTTCGCGCGAGCGTGCAGCCACGGCGGCGAACATGGTGTTGAGTGCACCGAAGATGGCGCCTATTGCCATGATCACGCCGACCGTGATGCCTACTGCGCGGATCACCTTGGTCAGCCGCTCGGACTGCTTGCTGAAGTATTCACGGGTGGTGCTGACATCGACCTTGAGGGTGGGGTCGCTCATCAGCGCCGCCTTGAAGGTGTCCAGCGCAGCCGGGTTGGTCAGGCGTACCGTGACCGATTCGGCGCTGCTGCCGCGACGGTAGGCCGAGGCCACGGAATTGGCATCGCCCCACAACTCCGAGTCGAACGAATCGCCCGACGCAAACACGCCGACCACCGTCCAGGTCTGCCCGGCCAGGCGCAGCTCGCGACCGAGCTCGAGTCCGGCGAACTGACCCAGCGCGCCCTGGCCGACATCGAGTTCGCGCAAACCGGGCTTGAACTTGCGCCCGGCGATGATCCTGACCTTGGGGCGCAAGGCCCACGCCGCGTCGTCAATGCCGCGAATGGGCACGTTGGCATCGACGCTGGCATCGCTCTTCTTCGGCAGGTTGGCCACCACCACCAGCTCGGCCGAGGCAATCGGCTTGCCAGAGGCATCCCTGGCGATACCCGGCGCCTGCTCGATGGTGTTGATGTTGTCGCGTGACAACACGGAATTGAGCTCGGCCTGGGAGCCACCGCGCAGGACGATGGCGCTATCGTCGCTGCCGGTCTGCTGCAGGGTTGCCTGAAAGCCGTCACCCATCGCCAGCATCGCCACCAGCACGCCGACCACACCGGCAATGCCGATCACGATCACCGCCGACGATGCCAGCCGCTGCGTCAACGTGCTCAACCCGACGCCGGTCACCGACAACGTCTGCCGCCCTCGCCGGGTCAGCAGAAGCCACAGCAGCAGCGCAATCGCCAGCACGAGAATCACCGGCCACGGCAGCATCGTCCACACCACCAGCCAGGCCACGACGATGGCGAACAGGCCCAGACCAGACAGAAAATTCTTCATGACATGCTCCTCAGCGGCCGGCCAGCGCGTCGACGATCTTCAGACGCATGCCGCGCAGTGCGGGGAATAGCCCAACCAGTGCACCGATCAGCACCATGGCAATGACGCCTTCGATCCAGTTGTCGGCACCGATGGAAGGCAGCTGCACCATGCCGCCACTGCCCTTGCTGACCACGGGAGCAATCACCGTCGCCAGCACCATGCCGATGACGCCACCGATCAGCAGCAGCAGCACCGATTCGCCCAGCACCAGCGCCAGCACGCTGCGACTGGAAAAGCCGATGGTCTTCAACACCGCCAGTTCGGGGATGCGCTCACGCACCGCCTGCGCCATGGTGTTGCCGGTGAGCAGGATCAGGGTGAAGAACACGGCCACCATGATGGCGCTCACGATGAGGCCGATATTGCCCAGCTGCTTGGCGAAGGAGGCGTTGAACGCGCTTTCGGTCTGGGTCTTGGTCTCGTGATCGGAATTGGCCGAGATCGCATCGATGGCCCTGGCCACCCGATCGGACTGCGATGGATCGGCCACCTTCACCACGTACCAGCCGACGTCGCCACCACCGAACGCGTTGGCCTCGTAGAAATACTTCCAGTGCAGGTAGAACACCTGGTCGACCCCGTTCGGCGCGCCTGGCCCGGCCTTGAAGATGCCGACGATCTCGAACGGCCAGGTCTTGCTGCCGTTCTTCTGTGGGAATATGGTCGATTGCAGCGGAATCCTGTCACCCACCTTCCAGTGGTAACGCTGCGCCAGCGCC
>JAJXYE010000198.1 GCA_021780735.1 Pseudomonadota bacterium
GTAACGTGCGGCCCGGGCCGTGTCGTGCTGCAGCGGCTGGCGCACCTGGGCGGCGCTGGCCGTGCGCACGCTGCGTCCGGCGTGCTGAAATTCCAGGCAGGCTGCATCGAAGGGCAAGTCGCAGAACGCCAGCAGATCGCGGATTTCCGACGCGGGTGCGGCCAGCAGGGCCTCGTAGCGCTGGGTGCGGATGCGCTGCGGCGCGGCGCCCTGCCATACGTCCATCAGCTGCTGGTAGTCGCGGATGTAGGCGGCCAGATCGGTCAGCGTGCAGGCGAAATGCGGCAGACGGTAGAACTGCTGCTTGTAGCAGGACCAGCCGGCCTCCAGCGCATCGCGGCGGGCATCGATGATGCGCGCGCCCGGCAGCATCGCGCCGATGACTGCGCTGAGCAGCCAGTTCGACGGCAGTTTGTCGGTATGTTGCGGCTTGGCGCGACGCCAGCGCGCGGTGCGCTCCAGATAGCGCCGCCCCAGCCGCTGCCAGTCGTGCGCGCTGGCCGCGTTCATCCATTGCAGCAAGGGTTGCTGGCGGCGGATCGACTCTTCGCCAAGCACCTGTTCCAGGTCGGGCAGTTCGCTGGCGCCTTCGACCCGGGGATGAGCGGCGAGGATCTGCTCGAACAGGGTCGAACCGGAGCGCGGCAGACCGACGATGAAAATCACTTCCTGGCCGAGGGTGGCGTCCGGCGCGATCGGCAGCCTGGTCGAAGCCTGCAGCAGTGCATCGGCGTGAGCGTGGAAGGCGCTGGCGTTCCACGGATGGATCCGGTGCATTTCGGCGTTGGCCTGGTTGATCGCGGTGAACGCCTGCTCGTGGCAGCCCTGATCTTCACAGACCTTGCCCAGCGCGAAGCCCATCGCGATGCGATCCGGCGGATTCAGCCCGGGCGCGCGCAGCGCCCGGGCCAGTGCGTCGCGGTCGGAAAGCGCAAGCGGCCGCGTCTTGATGTTGGCCAGTCCGCGCCAGGCATCGCCGCAGCCCGGATGCAGCGCGATCGCTGCGCGATACTGGTCAGCAGCCTCATCGAGGCGACCCGCATGCACCAGTGCATCGCCGAGCAGGATTCGCGCGGGCAGGAAGTCCGGCGCCAGCGCCCGGGCATTCTGCAGCGCGACGATCGCCGCATCGGTATCACCGTGTTGCTGCAGGTTGCGGCCCAGGTTGAACCACGGCATCGGCGCGGCGGGCGCCAGCGAGCAGGCCTGCCGCCAGCTGACAAAGGCGGCCTCCAGCTCGCCGAGAGCCTGCAAGGCGTTGCCGAGGTCGGAATGGGCGAGCGCGTAGTCCGGCCATTGCGCGATGGCTCGATCCAGCGCGGCTCGTGCCTGCTCATGCCGCCGGGCGCGGCCATGCAGCAAGGCATACAGGCGCAGTGCCTCCGGGTGGGCTGGTGCGAGTTCGAGGGCGGCATCGAGTGCGCTTCGCGCGTCAGCCTCGGCGCCATCGCGGATCGCCCGCGCCGCTACCTGCAACTGCGCCATGGCGGCCGTCGACAAGCCGGCGAGGCGTGGCCCGGCGTGATCCGATGGCTGCGGTTCGGGGACACTGCTGGGCATCGGCTTGTTTCGCGGCGGTGACAATCCCGCGATGGTACGCGGTGGCGCCGCGGCTTATCGAGCGACGCGACCGGGCCGGTTACTTCCGACGTGGGGGCTTGCCGCCGCCGGGGCGCGGCTTGAACCCACCGGGCTTCTTGAAACCACCCGGCTTGTGCGCAGGTGGCGCACTGCTGCCGGTGTCAGTGCCATCCCACTCGTGGATGCGCAACTGCTGCTGCACCACCCAGACCTTCTTCAGGTGCTCGAACACTTCCTTGGGCATGCCGTCGGGCAGGTCGATCAGGCTGTAGTGGTCGCGAATGCTGAGGCGGCCGATGAACTGACTCTCCAGGCCGGCCTCGTTGGCGATGGCACCGACAATGTTGCCCGGCTTGACGCCATGCTCGTGGCCAACCTCGATGCGGTAGGTGCGCTTGCCTTCTTCGGTGGCATGCGCGCGTACCGGACGATGGCCGTGCTCGCGCGGCGGCGGGTTCTCATGCGCGCCATGCTCGCGTGCTTGCGATTCATGCGGCCTGGACTCGCGCGGCGCGCGGCTGGCTGCTGCATCGCGACCCGGCACGTGCCGCTCGTTGGCGCTGCGTTCGCGCGGTGCACGATCGTGGCGTTCGCGGCTGGCAGACTCGTATTTCTCGCGCTTCGGCGGCGGCGCCAGCAGCAGTGGCTGGTCGCCCTGGGCGATGCGTGCCAGCGCGGCAGCGATCTCGACCGCCGGTACGTTGTGTTCCTGTTCGTACTGCTCGATCAGTTGCTGGAACTGACCCAGGTCGTCCTGTGCCAGCGTGTCGCTGATGCGCTGCTTGAACTTGCCGATGCGCACGTCGTTGACCACCTCGACCGACGGCAGCTGCATCTGCTCGATCGGCTGCCGCGTGGCGCGTTCGATCGCACCCAGCATGCCGCGCTCGCGTGGGCTGACGAACAGGATGGCCTCGCCGCTGCGACCGGCACGGCCGGTGCGGCCTATTCGGTGCACATAGCTCTCGGTGTCGTAAGGAATGTCGTAATTGAACACGTGGCTGATGCGTTCGACGTCGAGACCGCGCGCTGCCACGTCGGTGGCTACCAGGATGTCCAGCTTGCCGTCCTTGAGCTGCTGGATCACCCGTTCGCGTTGCGGCTGGGCGATGTCGCCGTTGATGGCGGCGGCCGCCAGACCGCGCGCCTGCAGCTTGCCGGCCAGCTCCTCGGTGGCCTGCTTGGTGCGCGCGAAGATGATCATCGCGTCGAACGGTTCGGCCTCGAGAATGCGGGTCAGCGCATCGAGCTTGTGCATGCCGCTGACGAACCAGTAGCGCTGGCGGATGTTTGGCGCGGTGCTGGTGGAGGTCTTGATGGTGACTTCGACCGGGTCTTTCAGGTGACGTTGCGCGATCTTGCGGATCACCGAGGGCATGGTCGCCGAGAACAGCGCGACCTGGCGCTGCGGCGGAGTCGCCTGCAGCACCTTCTCGACGTCGTCGATGAAGCCCATGCGCAACATCTCGTCGGCTTCGTCGAGCACCAGATATTTCAGCTCGGACAGGTCAAGCGTGCCCTTGTCCAGGTGATCGATGACGCGACCGGGCGTACCTACCACCACGTGCACGCCGCGCTTGAGCGCATGCAGCTGCGGACCGTAGCTCTGGCCGCCGTAGATCGGCAGCACGTGGAAGCCGGGGATGTGCGCGGCGTAGCGCTGGAATGCTTCGGCGACCTGGATGGCCAGTTCGCGCGTGGGCGCCAGCACCAGCGCCTGCGGCTTGCCGGGCTTCGCGGCCATCCGCGACAGGATGGGCAGCGCGAACGCGGCGGTCTTGCCGGTGCCGGTCTGCGCCTGGCCAAGGACATCGCGCCCTTCGAGCAGCGGCGGGATGGTGGCGGCCTGGATCGGCGATGGCGATTCATAGCCGACATCGGCCAGGACACGCAGAACGTCGGGATGCAGCGCGAGTGCGCCAAAACCGGACGGAACCGGGGCGTTGTCGGAAACGGGGGATGACATGGGGGAACCTCGAAACGAAAAGCGGCACCGGGTTGCGGCGCGCAAGGCGCGCATTCTACCAGCCTGCGGGGGCAGCCGTCCTCGTGCCGGCTGAACGGGCCACGCGTGCCGTTATGCTGGTGCATTCAAGCAAAGGCGACGGACATGCTCGAGACGATTTCCGAACAACGGCTGCATGGTGGCATACAGGGCTTCTATCGACACCCGTCGACGGCCTGCGCCGGGCCGATGCGTTTCGCGCTGTACCAGCCACCGCAGGCGACGAGCCAGCGCTGTCCGCTGCTGTATTTCCTGGCCGGACTGACCTGCAGCGAGGAAACCGCCACGATCAAGGCCGGTGCGCAGCGCCTGGCAGCCGAGCTGGGGCTGATCCTGGTGATGCCCGATACCAGCCCGCGCGCCACCGGTTTCGACGGCGCCACCGGCGACTGGGAGTTTGGCGAGGGTGCCGGTTTCTATGTCGACGCCACGGCCGCGCCATGGTCGAGCCGTTTCCGCATGCACAGCTACGTGGTCGACGAATTGCCGGCACTGATTGCGGCGCGGTTTCCGGCCGATGTCTCGCGCAGCGCAATCTGTGGTCATTCGATGGGTGGACACGGCGCCTTGACGATCGCCCTGAATCATCCGCATCGCTATCGCTCGGTGTCGGCGTTCGCGCCGATCGTGGCACCGACCCGGGTGCCATGGGGTCGCAAGGCATTGCCGCGCTACCTGGGTCAGGAGGCTGCCACATGGGCCCGTTACGACGCTTGCGAGCTGGTACGCAGACAGACCTTTTCCGGCACCATCCTGATCGACCAGGGCCAGGCCGATCAGTTTCTCGACACCCAGTTGAAGCCGGAGCTGTTCGAGCAGGCCTGTGCCGAGGCAGGGCAGCCACTGTTGCTGCGCCGCCAAGCCGGTTACGACCACAGCTACTGGTTCATCAGCAGCTTCATCGACGACCATCTGCGTCATCATGCCAAGGCCCTGGATCTGTCATGAATCCAGGCGTGCTGCAGCTCGGGCGAGTACGCCTGCGTCTGCCGACGCCGGACGATGCAGCGATGCTGCGGCGTTACCGCGTCGACAATCGAGCGCATCTGGCGCCGTGGGAACCGCGACGCGAGCCGGACTACTTCACGCTGGAAAACTGTCGTCGGACGATCATCGACGGCATCGAGGCTGCGCGGCAGGATCGTGCCTATGCGTTCGTGGTGTTGGCGCCACACGAACAGGACATCCTCGCCAGCTTCACCCTGTCCAATGTGGTGCGCGGGCCGTTCCAGGCCTGCCTGCTCGGCTACGGCATTGCCGCCGCCCAGCAGGGGCGTGGACTGATGCACGAGGCGCTGCAGGCTGGCCTGGCGTGGGCGTTCGGCGATCTGGGGCTGCATCGGGTGATGGCAAACTACATGCCACGCAATGAGCGCAGCGCGCACCTGCTGGAACGGCTTGGCTTCGAGCGCGAAGGGTATGCCCGGCGCTATCTGCAGATCGACGGGCAGTGGGAAGACCATGCGCTCACGGCGAAGATCCGGCCGGACGGCTGATCTTCACGCCGGGGTGCGAAATCCATTCGCGCATGACAATGTGGCGGCCATCAGGCCGCCACATCGGGTGTCATTGCAGCGAAGCTCAGGCCTTGGCGGCCGGGCGGTGATTCGAGCGGCGGCGCTGGTTGCCGGCGGCGCGCTCACCACGACCTTGCGTGGACGATCCGTTCGGTCGCGGCGAGTTGAACGGCTTGCCCTGGCGCGGCTGGCGCTGGCCACCGCCACCCTGCTTCGGACGCGGCGCGCCGGCATCCAGCCGCAGCGGTGCCGACGGTTCAAAGCCGGCCACCGGCGTGATCGCGATGTCCTGCTTGAGCAGCTTGCGGATGTCGTGCAACAGACCGCTCTCGTCATGGCTGACCAGGGACAGGGCAAGACCTTCCATGCCGGCACGACCGGTACGGCCGATGCGATGCACGTAGTCTTCGGCCACCGAAGGCAGGTCGAAGTTGATCACCATCGGCAACTGCTCGATATCGATGCCGCGCGCGGCGATGTCGGTGGCCACCAGCACGGTGACGCGGGCGCTCTTGAAATCACTCAGTGCGCGGGTGCGTGCGTTCTGGCTCTTGTTGCCGTGGATCGCGGCGGTACGCATGCCGGAGGCATTGAGATAGGTCACCAGCTTGTCGGCGCCATGCTTGGTGCGGCTGAACACCAGCGACTGGCGACGGCTGTCCTGCGACAGCACGTGCAGCAGCAGGTCGCGCTTGCGCGAGACATCGACCGGATGCACCTGGTGGCTGACCAGGGTGGTGACGGTGTTTGGCGCCGAGACCGAGATCTCGCGCGGGTTGTGCATGAACTCCAGCGCCAGCGTCTTGATCGCCGGGGCGAACGTGGCCGAGAACAACAGTGTCTGGCGCTTCTTCGGTACCGACTGCAGGATGCGCTTCAACGCGGGCAGGAAACCCATGTCGAGCATGCGGTCGGCCTCGTCCAGCACCAGCGTTTCCACCGCGGACAGATCCAGCGTGCGCTGCTGCATGTGATCGATCAGACGGCCCGGCGTGGCGATGACGATGTCCACGCCACGACGCAGCGCGTTGATCTGCGGGCCCATGCTGACGCCGCCGAAGATCGTGGCGGCACTGACATGCATGTGCTTGCCGTAATCTCGCAGGTTTTCGTGCACCTGGGCGGCCAGTTCGCGGGTCGGGGTCAGCACCAGTGCACGGGGCCGGCGGGTCATGGTCTGGCCGCTGCTCGACAGCTTATGCAGCAGCGGCAGCGCAAACGCTGCGGTCTTGCCGGTGCCGGTCTGGGCGGCGGCGAGCAGATCGTGCCCTTCCAGCGCCGGCGGAATCGCCGCGGACTGGATCGGGGTGGGCTGCGTGTAGCCGTAATCGGCAAGCGCACGCAGCAACGCGGGCGCAAGGCCCAGCGAATCAAAAGACATGTAACACTCCTGAGCAACCCGGAGTGTTCATACCGTGTTGCAGATCAAGGGAAAGGGGGGTGGCGGCATGCCGCCATGCAGTCAGGAGGTGACTGCGGCGCCCAGTATAGCCGAAGCGGAGGCATTGCGCTTGGCCACATGGCAGCGGAGCTGAATGGATCGCTGCTATCGCTTCAGCCTGCTCGCTGCGCCACGAGCAGGTAGCTGTTGAACGGCGTGCGCCCGCGCAGCGATTCGACCCGCACCCGCAGTCCGGCACTTTCCAGCGGTGCGCGCAGTTCGGTTTCGTCCGGATAGTGCTGCGGCCCGCCGCGGATCCAGCCCGAGGCATGCAGGAAGAACTCCTCGATGCGGGTGGCATGAAAGCGCCAGTTCGGCTCGCGCAGTACGTTGCGGATGATCAGCTGGCCAGTCGGCGCCAGATGCCGGCTGGCTTGCCGCAGCAGCGCCTGCTGGGCGGCTGCGGGCAGGTAATGCAGCACATCGAGCAGCAAAACATGGCCCTGCATCGATGGCAGATCGCTGGCGTCTGCACAGCGCAGCTCGATCGCCTCCTGCAAGCCCGCAAGCCGGGCGGCGTGCTGTCCCGCGGCGACCTTGCGCGGGTCGTGATCGAGGCCGAAGTAGCTCGCCTGATGGCCACAAACATGCAGATACTGTCCGAGCAGGCCGATGCCGCAGCCGATGTCCAGCAGCGGCAGCGGGCTGCCCGCAAGCAGCGCAGCCGTGGCGGCATACACCGGGTCGCTGGCGAGCTTGCCCAGTACGTAGCAGCGCTGCAAGTGGCCGTCGTAGCGGCTGGCGATATCCTGGCGGGAGCGACGATCCATGCACGTCCTGCATGCCGACGATGCGCTCAGCCTAGCAGCTTGCAGGAAATCCCCGGCATGTCGAAGTTGCGCACGGCGCGCCGATGTTGCATACCGTGGGTACGGCCGCCAACCCGCTGCGGCCAGGAACCCTGCGATGACATGGCTTGCTCCCCTGCGTGAACTTGATTCCGGCCAGCGGCACACGGTGCTGGCCAGCTTTCTCGGCTGGACGTTGGACGCTTTCGATTTTTTCCTGCTGGTGTTCGTGCTTGGCAACATCGCCGCCGACTTCCATGTGCACAAGACCGAAGTCAGTGTGGCGATCTTGCTGACTCTGGCGGCGCGCCCGCTCGGTGCACTGCTGTTCGGACGGCTGGCCGACCGCTACGGCCGGCGTCCGGTGCTGATGGTTGACGTGCTGTTGTTCTCGGCGCTGGAGCTGGCCTGTGCTTTTGCGCCATCGCTGACCGTGTTGCTGCTGCTGCGCTTCGCTTTTGGCATCGCGATGGGCGGCGAATGGGGCATCGGTGCTTCGCTGGCACTGGAGAGCGTGCCGGTGAAGGCGCGCGGACTGGTCTCGGGTCTGCTGCAGAGCGGTTACCCCTGCGGCTATTTCCTGGGTGCCATCGCCTACTGGGTGGTCTTCGACGTGTTCGGACTGGGCTGGCGCGCCATGTTCGTGGTGGGTGTGCTGCCGGCATTGCTGGTGCTGTATGTGCGCAACAAGGTACCCGAGTCGCCGGTATGGAAAGCCGGTCGTGCCGGCCGGCAACATCGCAGCATGTGGGTGTCGATGCAGGGGCAGTGGAAACGGCTGCTGTACATGATGCTGCTGATGATGGCGTTCAACATGTTCAGCCATGGCTCGCAGGACATGTACCCGACCTTCCTGCAGTCGCAGCTGCATCTGTCGGTAGGCGCCGTGACGATCCTGACCATGCTGCTCAACGCCGGAGCGATCGTCGGCGGCCTCGGTTTCGGCACCTGGTCCGAGCGCATTGGCCGGCGCCGCGCGATGATCGTCGCGGCCTTGCTGGCCTTGCCCTGCATTCCGTTGTGGACGTACGGCGGTGCACTGGTTCTGCTGGGGCTCGGCGCCTTCCTGATCCAGGTGATGGTGCAGGGTGCCTGGGGTGTGGTGCCGGCTTTTCTCAACGAGCTGTCGCCGGATGAGGTGCGCGGCACCTTGCCGGGGTTTGCCTACCAGTTGGGCAACCTGCTGGCCGCCAGCACCGCCACCGCGCAGTCGTGGCTGGCCGAACAGCACGGCGGCAACTATGCGCTGGTGATGGCGTCGTGGATGGCGGGGGTCGCCCTGCTGCTGGCCCTGCTCGCCTGGCTGGGGCCTGAGGTGCGCGGCATCGGCTTCGGTGAGGCGGGCTCCTGATAGAATCGCCGTTTTGCACACCCTCACGAGACGCATGATGAAAGCTGGCAAGGACAAGGTGGTTTCCCTTCACTACACGCTGAGCGTGGATGGCGAAAAGGTCGAGAGCTCGCATGATCGCGACGAGCAGCTGTGGGTGCTGCTTGGTCACGGTCAGTTGACTCCCGGCCTCGAGACGGCACTGGAGGGTCACGAGGCTGGCGAAACTCTGCAGGTGGATGTGGCTGCCGCGGACGGCTACGGCGAGCGCGAGGAAGGCCAGATCCAGCGCATGTCCAAGAAATACTTCCCGCAGGCCAACCGGCTCAAACCGGGCATGGTCACGGTGCTGCAACTGAAGGAAGGCGGTCAGCGCGCGGTAACCGTGCACAAGGTCGGCATGAGTGCGATCGACGTCGACCTGAATCATCCGATGGCCGGCAAGACCCTGCATTTCGACGTGGCCATCGGCGAAGTGCGCGAGGCGACCGAGGAAGAACTCAAGCATGGCCACGCCCATCCGCCAGGCGCTGCTGCCCACTGAGCAGTGGTTCGACGTCAAGCAGAAACGGCGCCCATGGGCGCCGTTTTTTCGTCTCGCCGCACGATCGCCGGATTCTCAGTCCAGTACGCGCTTGGCATAGGCAAAGTGATCGCCCCAGTATGGTCCGTCGATATCGTCCAGTCGCACCGTGCCGCCGCTGTTCGGTGCGTGCACGAAGCGGCCCTTGCCGACGTAGACACCGACGTGGCTGATGCGACCGCCGATGTCGAAGAACACCAGGTCGCCACTGGCCAGCTGGGTCATCCGGCGCACCTTGCGGCCATGCATCGAGGCCAACTCGTGCGAGCTGTGCGGCAGCGCGATGCCGGCGGCGGTGCGATAGATGTAGTCCACCAGCCCGCTGCAATCGAAGCCGCCGCTGGGGGTGTTGCCGCCCCAGCGGTAGGGCGTGCCGACCAGGGCGATGGCGCGGAACAGGATGTCGTTCGCTTCGCCGGCGCTGGCCGCCGAGGGCGCCCGCGGCGGCAATTCGGCGAGAGCGGAGCGAGAGGGCTTGTAGGTCGGCTCGCGCCGGTGCGGTGCGCTGGCGCAGGCAGCCAGCAACAGCAGCATCGCGCCGGGCAGCAGCAACCTCGCGACCCTGGACCGGGGTACCGGCGTGATGCGTTGCGCGATCGGATCCAGTGGCATGGTGCAACCTCGGCTTCGGCTGGGTCAAGGTTATCAAATCAATGGCTTGCAGCAAAGTATTCATATATTTGTCGAAGCCACCCGCCGAGGCTGGGGGATGCTGATGCTGCAGCGCCCATTTGAGCCGGGTCGAGCATCGGCCGTTTCGAAACGGATCGCTGTGGCATCTCGCGAGGCGGCTACACTGAAAGGATGGAATCCACTCATGACGATGTACTGGTTCTTGGCGGCGGAGTGATCGGCCTGGCCTGCGCGCTGTACCTGCTGAATGCGGGTGCCAGCGTGCGCGTCCTGGAGCAAGGCACGCCCGGCTGCGGCAGTTCGCATGGCAACTGCGGCACGATCACGCCCAGCCATGCACCACCGCTGGCGATGCCCGGCATGATCGGCGTCGCGCTGCGGTCGATCCTCCGCGCCGACGCGCCGCTTTATCTCGATCCACGCATGGACGGGCCGCGTCTGCGCTGGTTGCTGGGGTTTGCGCGGCACTGCAACTGGCGTGACTTTCATGCGGCGACCCAGGCGCGCGCGGCGATCCTGCAGCGTTCGCGCCAGTTGCTGGCCGACCTCGTGCGCGATGAAAAACTTGCCTGCGATTTCGTGGAACAAGGCACATTGATCGTTTACCGCACGGCCAGATTCCGCAACTCGGACGAAAAGGAACACAACGCCGTACTGGAGCGCCTCGGCATCGAGATACAGCGTCTGAGTGGCGAGGAGGTCGAGGCCATGGAGCCGGCGTTGAAATCCGGCGTGGCCGGTGGCCTGCTGCATCCGCAGGACGCATCCTTGCGACCCGACCGCTACGTGGCCGAGCTGGCGCGACGTGTGCTGGAACTGGGGGGTGTGATCGAGAGCGGTGCGCGCATCGAGTCGTTCGAGACGGAGCAAAAGCGCATCCGCGGCGTGCAATGCCGTGGTGCTTCGTACCGCGCCAGGCATGTCGTGCTGGCGCTCGGCGCCTGGTCACCGCTGCTGGCAGGCAAACTCGGTCTTCGCCTGCCGATGCAACCGGGGAAAGGCTATTCGCTGACCTATGACCGCCCCGCCCTGGCGCCGCGGCACGCGCTGACCTTGCGCGAGCCGTCCGTCTGCGTGACCAGTTGGAGTGGCGGCTACCGGCTGGGCAGCACGATGGAGTTTTCCGGTTACCGCGAGGGTCTCAATCGTGCCCGGCTCGAAGCGTTGCGGCGCGGCGCATCGGCATTTCTGCGGGAGCCGGAAGGTGGCGAACTGCGGGAAGAATGGTGGGGATGGCGACCGATGAGCGTGGATGAAGTGCCGATCATCGGCGCAAGCAAACGCTGGTCCAACCTGTTGTTGGCGACCGCGCACGGCATGCTCGGCGTGAGCATGTCCGCCGCCACCGGCGAGCTGGTCGCTTCGCTTCTGGCTGCCACGTCGCCGGTCATCGACCCGGCACCGTACGCGCCGGCGCGCTTTGGCTTGTAGTGATCGGTATCCGGTGTTCGATTTCTTGGCGTCGGGATCTTCTCCGCTTCCCGTTCCCCGTTCCCCGTTCCCCGTTCCTGTGCCGCGTACAATCCTCACATGGACACTTTCAGCCTGCAGCGCGGCCATGTGCCGCTGTTGATCAGTCTGCCGCACGACGGCAGCTTCATTCCCGACGATATCGCCATGCGCATGCGCGCGGCGGCACGCGACTCGCCGGATACGGACTGGCATGTCGGCCGTCTGTATGAGCCCCTGGCGCAGGCGCTTGGCGCCAGCGTGCTGAGGCCACTGGCGTCGCGTTACGTGATCGACCTCAACCGGCCCGCCGACGGCCATGCGCTGTATCCGGGACAACGCGAAACCGGCCTGGTGCCGACGATCGGGTTCGATGGCGAGCCGTTGTACCTGGACACCGATCCGCCGGATGCTGCCGAGATTCAACGACGGATAGCAACCTGGTGGCAGCCCTACCACGACGCACTGGCGCAGGAACTCGCGCGGCTGCGCGCCAGGCATGGTCGCGTGGTGCTGTGGGAGGGACATTCCATCCGCAGCCGCGTGCCGATGCTGTTCGAAGGGCAGCTGCCGGATTTCAACCTGGGCACGGCAGGCGGGGCGAGTTGCAGCGAGACCCTGCAGACCCGTCTGCAGGCGTGTCTGGCGGCTCAGGACACGTTCTCTCATGCCGTCAACGGCCGCTTCAAGGGTGGCTACATTACCCGCCACCATGGCCATCCCGAGGGTGGCGTGGACGCGGTGCAACTGGAGCTGGCGCAACTCAATTACATGAACGAGGCCAGCTTCGCCTACGACGAGTCAAGGGCTCCTGCGGTACAGGCCGTGATCGAGGAGATGCTGCGGATCTGCCTGGGCTGAGGGCTCGCTTCGGCGATTATTGGCTGGCGCGATGCAACCCGATTCAGCTCGCCGATGGCAGCGCCGCCACGCATTTCAGCTCGATCGCGATGGGTGTCGGCAGGGCGTGGATGCCGAGCGTTGTGCGGCAGGCGTCGACGCCTGCGAAATATTCGGCGTAAAGCCGGTTGTAGCTTGCGAAATCGCGCTGCATGTCGGTGAGGAAGACGGTGACGTCGACCAGGTCTTCCCAGCGCGCGCCACTGGCCTCGAGCACCGCGCGGACGTTGGCGAACACCTGGCGGCACTGTGCCTCGATGTCATAGCCGACCAGGTGCCCGCTTTCGTCATGCAGGTTGCCGGGAATCAGGTTGCTGCCGGGCAGGCGCGGCCCGACGCCGGACAGGAACAGCAGGTCGCCGACGCGGCGCGCGTGCGGGTAGGCGCCAACCGGTGCTGGTGCTTTTTGCGTGCGGATGATGTCGCTCACGCCGGTGTCGCCGGCAAGCGGGTCAGCTGCCGCAGCGCCTGATCATGCGCCGGATGCAGTGCTTCGCGTGAGTCCACATGCATGTTCAGGTCGTGCATGTGGCCGTCATCCAGGCTGTAGCACCAGGCGTGCACGGCCAGCTTCTGGCCGCGTTCCCACGCATCCATCACCACCGTGGTGTGACAGGTGTTGACGACTTGCTCGATCGCGTTGAGCTCGCACAGCCGTGCGTTGCGCAAGGCCATCGGCTGCAAGGCCTGGAGCACGCCCGAATGCTTCTGCGCCACGTCGCCGACATGCCGCAACCAGTTGTCGACCAGGCCGAGCCGGCGCTCGTCCAGCACGGCCTGGACGCCGCCGCAGCCGTAGTGGCCGACAATGATGATGTGCTCGACCTTGAGTATGTCCACCGCGAACTGCATGGCGCTCAGGCAGTTCAGGTCGCTGTGCGAGACCACGTTGGCAACATTGCGCTGCACGAAGATTTCGCCGGGTGGCAGATCGACGATCTGGGTGGCGGGCACGCGCGAGTCGGAGCAGCCGATCCACAGGTATTTCGGCGACTGCTGCTTTGCAAGCCGCTCGAAGAACTGCGGGTCGTCCCGGCGCACCATGGCGGACCAGCGAAGGTTGCTGTCGAGAAGGTCTTGCAGTGGGCTGGTCACGATGGGCTTCTCTTCGGTCATGAATCTGGATTGTCCAGGCGTGTCAATAGCGGATGCAGATGTTTTTCGGTTCGGTGAAGAAGTGCAGCGCGTCGTTGCCGCCTTCACGGCCGAGGCCGGATTGCTTGACTCCGCCGAATGGTGTGCGCAGGTCACGCAGCAGCCAGCAGTTGATCCAGACGATGCCGAACTCCAGTTGAGCGGCGAGGCGATGTGCACGTGACAGATCCTGCGTCCACAGCGATGCGGCCAGGCCGTAACAACTGTCATTGGCAATCGCCAGCGCCTCGGCTTCGTCCTCGAACGGAATCAGACTCACCACCGGGCCGAAGATTTCCTGCTGGTTGGTGGCGGCACCTGGAGCCAGACCCTCGATCACCGTCGGCGCGATGAACCAGCCCTCGCCGCAACGGCCGGGTGGGGACAACGCCGTGCCACCGCAGAGCACCCGCGCACCTTCGGCACGCGCCCGTTCAATGCAGCCAAGCACCTTGTCGTAATGCGCCTGCGAGACCATCGCGCCGAGATCGCTGTCCGCACTGAGCGGGTCGCCCACGCGCAGCGCCTGCACCCTCTGCAGATAGCGCTCGCGGAAGGTTTCGTAGATGGAACGCTGCACCAGCAGGCGTGAGCCGCAAAGGCAGATCTCGCCCTGGTTGGCGAAACCCGAGCGCACGATGGTGTCCAGATGCGCATCTGACAGATCGGCGTCGGAAAACACGATCGCCGGATTCTTGCCACCCATTTCCAGCGACAGCTTCTTGAACCGGGTTGCGGCCGTGCTGGCGATGCTGGCGCCGGTGGCGGTGCTGCCGGTGAACGAGATCGCCTTGACGTCGGGGTGCTCCACGATCGCCTGGCCGACTGCGGGACCGCGACCATGCACGATGTTGAGCACGCCGGGCGGAAAGCCGGCCTCGATGCTGAGTTCGCCGAGCAGGGCCGCCGTGCACGGGGTGATTTCCGAGGGCTTGGCCACCACGGTGTTGCCGGCTGCCAGGGCCGGCGCGATCTTCCAGGTGAACAGGTACAGCGGCAGGTTCCACGGGCTGATGCAGCCGACCACGCCGAGCGGTTGGCGCAAGGTGTAGTTGATCGCGCCGCTGCCCGTCGTACCGGTTTCCATCGCATGCGATTGGCTGCCCCAGCCGACGATCGCGGCGGCAAAATGGCGCAGGTTGCTTATTGCGCGCGGAATGTCCAACTGGCGGGCCAGGTTCAGCGGCTTGCCGCTGTCGCGCGATTCCAGCGCCGCAAACTCCTCCAGCCGTGCCTCGATCAGTCCGGCCAGCTTTTGCAGCAGCGCGGCGCGCTGCTCGGTCGGCGTGGCGGCCCAGCCTCTGGCGGCGCGGCCGGCGGCGGCGACCGCGGCGGCGACATCGGCCGAATCCGAAGCGGGGCACTGTGCGAATACGGCGGCGACGGCTGGCTCATGCACCTCCAGCCAGGCATCGTGGATTGGCGCCTGCAGGCGGCCGTCAACAAGATTGGCAAGGCGCAGGGTAGGCATCCGCGCAAGCTTAAATCCAGCGGCCGGCAATTGCACCGGACGCCGGCGTATGCGAGTGCTCAAAGCGAGCGCATGCGACCGCCGTCGACCGGCAGACTGACCCCGGTGATGTAGCTGGCCGCTGGCGAGGCAAGAAAGGCCACGGCGGCCGCCGTTTCCGAGGGATCGGCAAAGCGTCCCATCGGAATTTCCGCGGTCATCGCCTGCTGCACTTCCTGTTCGCTGCGACCGCTGTTGCGAGCGCGAGTGCTGACGATCTGTTCGATCCGTGGCGTATGGGTCGAGCCGGGCAGCACGTTGTTGACGGTGATACCGAACGGCGCCAGTTCGCCGGCCAGAGTCTTGGCCCAGCTGGCGACCGCGCCGCGGGTGGTGTTGGACACGCCGATGCCGGGAATCGGTTCCTTCACCGAGGTGGAAATGATGTTGATGATGCGGCCCCAGCCCGCGGCCCGCATGCCGGGAATCACCGCCTGAGCCAGCACATGACTGGCCAGCAGGTGCTGGCGCAAGGCGTCGAGAAAATCCTCCGAGGCTGCATCCGCCACGTTGCCCGGTGGCGGACCGCCGCTGTTGTTGACCAGGATATGCACTGGGTTGGCGGCGACCAGTTCGGCGACCCGGTCGCGCAAGGCCTCGGTTGCACCGGTGTCGGCGACGAGGAAGTCGTGATGCTGGTTGGCGTGGATGTGCGGCAGGCCCTGAACCAGTTCGGCCAGCACCTCGCCGCGTCGTGCCAGCGCCGTCACATTGGCGCCGAGCAGGGCCAGTTCGAATGCGCTTGCCCTGCCAATGCCTTGCGAGGCGCCGCAAACCAGCGCGTATCGTCCACTCAGATCCAGTTGCATGAATTTCTCCGCTCGAAGTGGTTGCGATCGTTCATCGCAGCAGCAGGCGCATGGCCACGGCGGCCAGCCAGCTGAGCCAGCCCAGCCAGGGACTGTAACGCCACACGCTGCGCCAGCGATCGATGCTGGCGTCGCCCAGCGCCGGCAGCGCCGGCGAGCGCAGCACGTGCTGCATGCGGACAAAGCCGCGCAGGGCCGATGCCTTGCCAGGTGTCGACTCGGCGATGATCTGCCAGTGCTGCGGATAGCGCTGGCGCAACAGGCTGGCCAGCCTGAATTGCGCCACGTAGGACAACACGAACAGGCCAACGCCGGCCAACAGCAGCGTCAGGTAGAGAAAGATCATGATGTCTTGCTGCTTCTGTCAATCCAGGGCAAGGGCAATTCCTCCAGCAGCCCCTTGCCGCTGGCCGGCTTGCCGCAGATCGCATTGTCGACGGCTTTCCTGTAGGTGGTGTTCATGATGCCGATCCACAGCACGCCGTCCGGTCCATGCGGGATGCTGAAGCTGCCGGTGGAGTTCATTTGCAGCGATGCCGCGCTGGTGGTGGAGAACGAGGCGGGCGACTGCTCCCAGTAGGTCTTGCCGGTCTGCTGCTGGGACGAGCTGTAAACCAGCAGGTAGCGAGCCTTTGGGTTGTCGATCTTCATGCTGCCGAAGGCGCCGGTGGTTTCGTCGCTCCAGCCCATGTGTTCGCACAGGTTGATATCATCGGTGCGGATCGGCTGGAAACCCTCGTCGAGCAGCACGATGGTGGGTGCGAAAAGGTAGCTGGCATGCAGCCAGCGACCATTCAACTCGGACTTCAGCGCGATGCGGTAGGGCAGCTTCATGCCGCCGGGCAGGCGGAATGCCAGAAAGTAACTCGCCGTGCCATTGAGGTTGGCCACCAGACTGGCGCTGCCCAGGGTGAACTTCTGCGGTTGCCACGGCAGCAGGTTGCGATAGGAAAAATCGGCGAAGCTGCTGCAGCAGGGGCTTGCCTGCTGCAGCTTCTGCTGTGCCAGCTTGAGCGTGTCGGCGGCATTTTCCGAAGGCGGGCGCAGATTCGGTGGCAACAGCGTCCTGGCGTCGTGGCAACCCGAACACGACAGGGCAACAAACAGGGCCAGGACGATGGCGGGGAGGCGGGACGACATGAGGTGCGGGATTCTCAGAATTCGGCGCTACCGGCCGCGCGTGGATAGGGAATGGCGTCGCGTATGTTGGACAGGCCGCAGATGTAGACCAGCAGGCGCTCGAAGCCCAGGCCGAAGCCGGCGTGCGGTACCGTGCCGTAGCGGCGCAGGTCGCGGTACCAGTTGTACGAGACGGGGTCGAGGCCGAACTTGATCATCCGGCGATCCAGGTAATCCAGTCGCTCCTCGCGCTGTGCGCCGCCGATGATTTCGCCGATGCCCGGCGCCAGCACGTCCATCGCTGCCACGGTTTTCTCATCGTCGTTCA
>JAJXYE010000392.1 GCA_021780735.1 Pseudomonadota bacterium
GCGCCTTCGGCCGCCGCCGCGCCCACCGAGGCGCAGCGCATGCAGTGGTTCGCCGACGCGAAGTTCGGCATCTTCATCCACTACGGTATCTACGCGGTGGACGGCATCGACGAGTCGTGGTCGTTCTACGACGGCTACGTCAGCTACGACCACTACATGCAGCAGCTCAAGGGCTTCACCGCGGCGAACTACCATCCGCAGGCCTGGGCCGACCTGATACGCGCAAGCGGCGCGCGCTATGCGGTGCTCACCGCCAAGCACCACGACGGCGTGGCGCTGTGGGACACCGCGCACGGCCTCAACGTGGTGAAGGACACGCCGGCGCGGCGCGACCTGGTCGGGCCGTTCGTCAAGGCGTTGCGCAGGGACGGCCTCAAGGTGGGGCTGTATTTCTCGCTGATCGACTGGTCATACAGGGACTATCCCGGCTTCACCAAGACCGAGTCGCGCTACGACGCCAAGGCCGATCCCGCGCGCTGGAATCGCTTCGTGGCGTACTACCAGGGCCAGCTGAAGGATCTGTCGCAGCGCTACAACCCCGACCTGTACTGGTTCGACGGCGACTGGGAACACAGTGCCGCGGAGTGGCATGCCAGGCAGGATCGGCAAATGCTGCTGGCGCGCAATCCGATGGCCATCATCAACTCGCGCCTCGCCGGCTACGGCGACTACGCCACGCCGGAGCAGGGCGTGCCGATCGTGCCGCCGCCCCAGAAGTACTGGGAGCTGTGCATGACCATGAACAACTCCTGGGGCTGGCAGCCGAACGACCATCATTTCAAGAGCGCCAACCAGCTGATCCGCATCCTCGCCGACACCATCAGCATGGGCGGCAACCTGCTGCTGGACATTGGCCCGCGTGCCGACGGCACCATCCCCCGGCGGGAAGTCGAGACGCTGAGGGAAATCGGCCGCTGGACGCACAAGAACGCCGAGGCGATCTACGGCACGCGGGCCGGCATCCCGCGTGACTACTACGCCGGCGCCAGCACGTTGTCGAAGGACGGCAGCACGCTGTACCTGTTCCTCGATGGCCGGCCGAACGGCCCGGTGCTGGTGAAGGGGCTGATGAACCGCGTGCTGCACGCGCGCGTGGTCGGCAATGGCACCACGCTGGATACGCAGGTGGTGGGCAAGCCGTACTGGAGCAAGGTGCCGGGGCTGCTCTACATCACCGTGCCGCCGGCCACGCTGGATCCCGAGGTCACCGTGCTGGCGCTCACGCTGGACGGGCCGGCGCGGCTGTTCCACGACGAAGTGAAGCCGATCGAAAGCAACTGAATCGGGGCACCCGATCGGCGGATCGCCGGTCATATTGCATTGCGACGTGCATCGTTCCGGGGCGAGTGATAGCGTAAATATAGAACGATCTAAATTTGTCCAGGGACGAGGCTGCTAAACAGGAAGTTCTGGGAAAGAGGCGGGATCCCCGGACCGGCTTTAAGCCTCGCTGGGGCGCAAATTTCGGCAGGAATTGGCACGATCCAATCAGGCTGGAGCGGCAAGACGAAGCAAGCGGGATCGAACGGGTCAGGGGTGTCTCGCCGGTTCATGTGACAACAACAAACAACATCTTGAGGGAGGGGTTTCCATGCGTCATGCCATCGCATTGCGTCGCAATGCACTCGTGAGTGCGCTTTCCATCGCGTTGCTGTCGCCGCTTGTCGTACAGGCGCAAGCAGCCCCGTCGGGCGATGCCCAGTCCGCGCAGCCCAATTCGGCGCAGCCGGCCAACCAGAAGAATGCGGTGAAGCTGCAGGCGGTCACGGTGACCGGCTCGATGATCCCGCGCGTGGAGGTCGAAGGGCCGGCGCCGGTGGTCAGCATTTCGGGCGCAGAGATCAAGCAGCAAGGTTTCACCACGCTGTGGGAATTCCTCGATTCGCTGCCGCAGGCGGGGCCGCAGGTGCAGGATCCGGCCTCCTGGGGTGCCACGGCGGTCAACGCGCGTCCGCTCAATCTGCGCGGCCTGGGCCCCGGCTTCAGCCTGCTGCTGATCAACGGCCACCGCGTAGTGGACTACCCGCAGCCGCTCTATGCGCGCAGCAACTTCCAGAACTACAGCAACCTTCCCACCGGCATGATCGACCATGTCGAAATCCTCGCCTCCGGCGCTTCGTCGATCTACGGCTCGGACGCAGTGGCCGGCGTGGTCAACGTGATCCTGAAGAAGAACTACCAGGGTGACGACCTGAAGGTGACCGGCGGCGGTGCCCAGCGCGGAGGCCGCGCCTATGGCGACATCAATTTCTCCGGCGGCAAGTCCGGCGACAACTGGCATGTCCTCTACAACCTGGAGAAATCCAACCGCTCGGCGCTGTGGGGCATGGACCGTCCCTACCAGGACTCGGTGTCTTCTGCGGGATATGGCACCTGGGGCCCGGCCTCCCGCATGTTTGGCTACCAGTACGATGCATCGGGCAGCATCGCGCTCTCCGCGATGAACGGCAACGGCCAGTACATCACGCCACCGGCCGGTACCTGCGGGAAGTTCTCGAACTCCCAGCTGAGCCAGTCGCACACCGTCACCACCAACGGCACCCAGGTCACGGGTTCCACCGACAACGGCTACTACTGCTCGCAGCCCGCCCTGTTCCAGAACTGGGTGCTGACGCCGGGCAGCCGCAGCACCAACGGCTACGTGGCCGGCGAATACGACTTCAGCAATGGCTTGCAGCTCTACGGCTCGGCAGCGCTGTACGACACGGTGGGCATTTCCAACACCCAGCTGTGGGGCGAGGCTACCGGCGCGTTCTACGACCAGAGCACGGGCCAGGTCATCAGCCAGGCGGTGCGCCAGTTCACGGCGCAGGAGATGGGCACCTCGGGCAACACCCACGACCGCGAGCAGAACTGGAACATCACGACCGGCCTGCGCGGCACCATGTTCGACGACAACTTCAATTGGGACTTGAGCCTCAATACCCAGAAGTACATCGTGCGCGAGGACTACGCGGCCTTCAACCAGACGGCCACGAACAACTTCTTCCTCGGTCCGCAGCTAGGCACCACGAGCGCCGGTCTCCCCATCTACGCCATGAACTGGCAGCGCTGGTGGAACCCGATCACGCCGCAGCAGTACAGCCAGTTCGGGGCCAAAGGCGAGGATACCGCTTCGTCCTGGCTGGACCAGGCGCAGTTCCGCATCAACGGCGACCTGTTCAAGTTCCCGTGGGTGGACGAGTCGGTGGGTTGGGCGGCGGTGCTGGAGGCCGCGCACAACGGCTACCTGCTCTCGCCCGATGCGCGGGCAGCGAATTCGGCCACGTTCGTGAACCCGTTCTATTCCGACAACACCGGTGGCGGCACCCGCCAGCGCTACTCGCTGGGCACCGAGTTCCGCGTACCGGTGCTGAACTCGGTGACCTGGACCATCTCCGGCCGACTGGACAAGTACCACGACGCCAGTCGCGCCGACGTGGCGCGCACCTGGGGTACCGGCATCGAGTGGCGCCCGTATGACGGCCTGCTGATCCGCGGCACCTACGGCACCAACTTCAAGGCGCCGGACATGCAGGCCATCTACATCACCGGCTCGACCTCGCCGGTCGGCGATTACGCCGATCCCCTGCAATGCATCAACGACATCAAGGCGGGCGTGAACAACAGCACGTGGTGCTCCACCGTGCAGCGCCCGCAATCGCAGTACTACACCTTGCACACGAGCGGCAGCCGCTTGCTGCTGCCCCAGACCGGCCACTCCTGGACCTACGGTTTCGTGTGGCAGATCCCGGGCGTGCAGGGCCTTTCGGTGTCGGCCGACTACTGGCACATGGGCGTGGACAACGCCATCCAGTACCTCAGCAAGGAAACCGTGTTGCAAGACGAGGCCGGTTGCCTTACCGGCGTCCAGGCGAACGGTTCAACCGGTCTGTCGCCGTACACGGCGCACGTGCCGGGCTCGGCGTATTGCAACATGGTGCTGCAGATGGTTCAGCGCAATGCGGCCGGCCAGATCGTTTCGGAAGAATCCGGTCCGATCAACGAAGCGTCGCTGTACGTGAGCGGCGTGGATGCCTCGCTCGACTACAAGTGGCATAGCGCCGACTACGGTGACTTCACCACCAGCATCAACTACACCGACAACCTCGAGTACAAGCAGCGCGTGCTGGCTTCCGACCCGCTGTTGAACACGCGCTACAACAATCCGGCAAGCCGGGTTTCGTGGATCGGCAACTGGCACAAGGGCGACTGGAACGCGTCGCTTTCCGGCGTGCGCGTGGGTAGCGTACGCGCCAATAA
>JAJXYE010000186.1 GCA_021780735.1 Pseudomonadota bacterium
CGTCAACGCGCCCAGCGTGAGCAAGTTGAGGCTTTGGCCAAGGGCGTACAAGCCGCCGATGGTCAGCAGCACGACGGTTGGAATACTCAACGCCAGCACGCCGACGCCGCGATGACGACCCAGAAGCCACACCAGGATGAAAATGGCAAGCGCACCGCCTATCACCAGGTTCCGGGTCAGATCGACTCCGATTACCGATACCAGATGCGACTGACGGTAGATGGGCACCCATTCGACGCCATGAGGCAGCTGATGTTGCAACACCGCCAGCGTGCCCGAGACGGCCGCGTCGACCGGAGTTGTCGAAGCATCCGGCTGCTTGAATACGACCAGTGCAAGACCGGGTTGCCCGTCGATCTGCACGCCGTAATGGACATCCGGCGGCCTGTGCACCACCTTGGCCAATGCTCTCAGCGGGACGGCGCCCCCCCGTGCCGGTACTGGAATCGCCAGCACATCATGCACATCCAGCGGCAAATGACGCACTTCGACCAGCACATCCTGATGTCCTGCCACCAGACGCCCGGCGGGTGTCAGCACGACCGCACCGCCGATCGCGCGGGCCAGTGTGTCCACTCCCACATGATGCTGGATCAGTGCATCGGGCTGCGGCTGAATCCAGAGCGTCGGAGGACCGGCGCCGAACAGTTCCACGCGCTGGACACCGGGCAGCGCGCGCAGCGTCGGCAGCACGCGCGTGCGAATGGCATCCTCGGCTTGCCACGCTGGCACATCGGCCGGCAGCGTCACGCCGTAATCGGCAACTTCATTCACCGCGTTGCCCATGATCTCGGCATACGGTGCCACGTCGGGCGGCAGGCTGGAACGCGCGCGATCGATCGCACTGTAGATCGCTTGAAGGTCAAGCTGAGGGTTGCTGCCCTGGGTGAAGCGCGCGGTGAACTGTGCCGTGCCTTGAGCGATGGTGGTGTGCAAGGTTTCCAGGCCTTGCAAGCCCATCAATTGTCCTTCGAGGGGGCGCGCGACCAACGACTCCATTTCCAGCGTGGCGTAGCCCGGTGCGTGAACGACCACACTGACTTGTGGAAAATCAAACCGAGGCAATACCTCGGCCGGAATACGCCAAAGCGCATAGACGCCATAGGCCAGGAGCATGCCGAAAAGCATGAGCCACAACAGCGGACGCCGCAGAAAAGTCAGCCACCGCATCAGTCAGGCGGCGTGTATTGGGCCGCAAAATTGCGGTGATAGAGCAGGTAAGCCTCGCGCACCACGAGCGGAACGCCGGCATGGAGGCCAGCCGTGATCACGATATCCGTGCCCTTGGTGGGCCCGGGCGTGACTGGCTGCCGTGCCAGCTTTCCGCCCGTGTCGGTCAACACATACCACTGGCCCGCGTCGAGAATGAGCGCGCCTTCGGGGACAGCCACCGCAGCGCGCGGAGGCCCGCTGATCACCAGCTCACCCGTCTCTCCTGCTTGCCAGGTGGCGGCAGTAGCCGCTGCAAAGTCCAGGATGCGCGCGCCATTGGCGGCGCGTGCCGGCAATTCAGCAACCAGCTGAACGGTTTGCGGCGGTGCGCCGCTCGCGGAAATGAAGCGCGCCGTGGCGGTCGAAGGGATGGGCGCGTTGCCGAAATATTCGACTCTGAGCCAAAGTTGCCCTCGCGGCTGCAGCGTCACCACCGGCGCGCCCGCCGACAAGTCGGCGCCTGGCGCCACACGCACTTCACTGACCACCGCAGGAAGCGGGCTGCTCACCATTTTCTGAGTACGTAGCGTCGTGACGGCAACCTGGGCCGCAGCAAGCTGGCTTTGCGCACTGGCCAGCGCCGATTGTGCCGCTTCCAGCGTCTGGCGATTGATCACCAGCGGATAAGTGCGCCGCGCCGATGCCGCTGCTCTCCGCGCCGCCGTCAACTCGCGCTGTGCCGCTCGCAGGCGCGCACGCGCCGCAGCCTGTTCGCCATCGAGTTGCGGTCCGCCAAAGCTCACCAGCGGTTCGCCTGCGGTCACCGCTTGCCCCGGGGTCACATGCACGCTCGAAACGCGCGCCGGCACCGCGCTGCGCAGCACCAGAGGGGCGATCGATTCCACCTGCGCCCACGCATGCAATTCAGGTCGGTAGCTCACGGCGCGCGCCGGTAGCGTCACCGGATGGGCCATGACCGGTGCGATCACACCGAATAACAGCACGGTTCTCAGCAGCATGGACGAATCGACCTCACATCACGTCTTGCGAAATGAAGCCTGTTCGGCTTCGAGTATGTTGTGTTGATGTTGGTGGTGGATGTCGGGATAGTGCGGATGACAATGTATCAAAGGGGCGTGGATGTGCTCATGCGTGTGCGGTTCGCGCCCGTCCCGGGCGAAGCCGTGCAGGTGCTGGTGGTGCTCGTCGTGCACGTGGCGGTGGGTATGCGTCATCGGCTCGTGGCTATGCAGGTGTTCGTGGAGTTCGGTCAGGTGCAACCATACGCCTGCCCCCATCAATCCCGCCGCCTGCCAGAACATGGGTAATGCGTGATCGCCACATGCCAGGATCGCGATTGATTGCCGCGCCCAGGAACGGGGTGGTTGAGAAATACGCGCCAGTGCGAGCTGACCCCAGGCTCCGACGCGCCAGCATGAACAGCACCAGACTGATGCCGTACCCCAACAACCCGATCGTTATCGCCATGCCGACGAACGGCATGGCAGGCCAACGCGCATCGAGCACCAGCGCGATCCCCACGTTGACAACCCCCGCCACGAGCCCCTTCAACCCGGCGATGAACAACGCATCCGACGCCGACACCTTGCGGGTGAAGTTGTTGTCCAGTGCCCAGCACAGGCATGCGCCGGCAACCAACAAGGCGCCCCAACCCATGCTTGTCCCATGCGCAGCACCTGGGATGACCAACACCACGGCGCCCGCAACCATGAGCGCCATCCCCAGCGCGATACGGCGGTCGGCGTTTTCGCGGAATACGATCCACGCCAGCAGCGCGGTCAGCACTGCTTCCAGGTTCAGCAACAACGATGCGGACGCTGCCGAGGTTCGCGTCAGGCCGAGCAGCAGTGCCACAGATCCGAGTACGCCTCCGAACCCGATCGCGAGCAGCAGCCAGAGCCACTCATTCGGGGTCATCGACGGCGACCGCCAACCACGATCCCGCGCAGTCCGGATCATGCCCAGGCCGATCCCGCTGCCGAGATACAGCAAGCCGGCCAGAAGAATCGGCGGGGTGTCGCGGAGCAGCTGCTTGGCGATCGGAGTGCTGGCACCAAACAGCAGCGCCGCGGCAATGGCGGAGGCAATGGCCGGAGAGAATGAGATGCGGCACATGCACGGAGTCTAGCGTGGTTCGCGGAAACCGCGATCGCCTTCATTCCCCGTGCGCGGCATCCCTCCGATTGCCCTTAACGCAGATATACCATTGATTTAATTATTTTTGTTCAAGTTCGCGCCCCACCAAAAAACTGACTACGTGGTTGCCATCGCGTCGTCTCATGCATGGCCTCGATTGCTCTTGATCCTGATAGATTGCGCATGCTTCCCCTCCCTGCGGCACACGCGCGGGAAAATCCATCGGGTGGGTGATCAAGCAAGAGTCTCTGCGTCACCGCATGGTGCGTGACACGCTGTACATGCTGAAGCACGGCACGCTCCACCCTTCATGAAAAAGCCCCGGCATGAGCCGGGGCTTTTGGTCTTGCGCAAGTCGCCTGAGTGGCTGCTAGAACTCCTGCTTGAACGTGAAGCCCAGCGTGCGCGGCTGGTTGGTGACGGTGTAGACCTGTCCATTGGGGTACACCGGTGAACCGTAACCCGTCACCGGGTCATAGTGGGCGGCGCAGACTGCCTCGGCGCACTCGGTGTACTTGTACAGCTGGGCACGCTTGTCGAACAGGTTGTTGACGTAGAAGCTGATCGTCCAGCTGTTGTGGGTGTAACCGGCGGACAGGTCCATGGTGGTGTAGGCCGGCATGTCACCGACCAGCCCGTTCTCGATGCTACGCAGATCCGACCGGCGCTTGCCGACATGCACCATGGCACCTTGCACGAACGCTTCGTCATTACCGACATCGAAGGTGTAACGGGCCACCAGGTTGCCCTTGAACTTCGGCGTTACCGGAAGCTGGCTTCCACTGGGCGCCAAGGGCCCATACACGCCGGTCGCCGGGTTGAGCGTTCCCACCGGGCAAACGGTCACCGGATTGCCGTTGGCATCGAGGTTGCCGCAGTAGTTGGCCGTCAACTTGGCGTCGTAGTAGGCCAGCCCTGCGCTGAGTTGCAGGTTGTAGGTGGCGGCCCAGTTCAGCTCGGTTTCCATGCCGCGGATACGGGCCTGGTTGGCGTTGCGAATCTCGGTAAGGCCATTGGCGCCGAGAATGCTGAACTGGAAGTCCTTCCAGTCCTCCTGGAACACCGAGCCGTTGAACGAGAGCCTGTTGTTCATCCAGGTGGTCTTCCAGCCCATCTCGTAGTTGGTCAGGAAGTCCGACTTGTACGGTGGCAGTGAACCGCGACGGTTGAGGCCGCCGGGGCGATAGCCCTCGGAACGGGTGACATACACCATCTTGGTCGGCGAGATGTTCCAGGTCAGGTTGATCTTGCCCAGCGAACCGGTTTCCTTGACGTTCTTGTTGAAGTCCAGGCACGGCGCGCCACGGTACGGCTGCGGCGAAATGCAGCCGGCCACGCCGTAGCTGGAGCTTGGCGAGTAGCCGCTGCTGAAGCCGTAGAAGCCGCCCAGGCTGTTGTCGGCGCGGAAATAGCGTCCGCCGATGGTGGCCGTCAATGTGTCGGGAATGATGTCGTAGGACAACTCGCCGAACAGCGCCTCGTCCTGATCGGTACGCACCTGCTCGGTCAGCCAGATCGTGCTCGGCCAGCCTGGCACGGTAAGCGAATCGGCCAGGCCGTTGACCATGTAGCGCTGTTCGATGTCATGCACCGACTTTTCCCAGAACAGGCCACCGACCACGCGCAGCCGATCGTCCTTCGGCGACGCCAGGCGCAGCTCGTGGCTGTCCATGGTGTAGTGATCCTTGCCGATGATGTACTGCGAAGGATTGATCAACGCACCGCTGTTGTCATAGAGATAGGAGCCGTATGCATACGGAAGCTGGTCGTACCAGAACGAATAGTCGCTGTAGTCGTTGTGCTCTACCTGGTCACGCTTGAGATGCGCATAGGCATAGGTCACATCGAAATTGCCGATCTTGCCCTGCACCGTCAATGCCGCCTGCCACCACTTGTCGCTGGACTTTTCCGGATAGAAATGGGTGACGGCGAGGTCGCCGACCACCGGATCCATGGCCATGTTGCCGTTGGCGATCGTGTTTTGCCCCATCAGGGTGCCATTGATCGACCAGTCGTCGTTGAGATCGACCTTCAACGCCGCACGTCCACCATTGATGTCGTTGTCGTTGTAGTTGTTCTTGGCCGCGTGGGTGCACACCAGCATGCTCGTCGAAGTACAACCCGGCGCGTTGCTGACGGTGATGCCGGAGACCGGAAAGGTGCGCGTGCCAGCCTTGTTGTCGATGTAGCCGGCGTCGTGCTCGTGCCAGCCGACCAGGCGGATCGCCGCGGTCGGGGAGATCGGTATGTTGACCATCCCTTCGGCGATATGACCGATGCCGCCGTGGGCGACCGAGTCCATGCCGACCTGGTAGTTGGCCGCAAAGCCGCTGGGGTCGGGCTTGTTGGTGATGATGCGCAGGGCGCCGGATTCCGCACTGGCGCCGTACAGCGAACCCTGCGGACCAGCCAGCACCTCGACCCGGGCGATGTCGTACATGTGGATATCGAGTGGGCCGGTCACCGTGGTGACCGGCTGCTCGTCCAGATACACGCCGACGCTGGGCCGCGAGCCGGAGTGGTTGCCGTCGCCGCCACTGGCCACGCCGCGCATGTAGATCTCTGCGAAGCCCGGGCCGGCGCTCTGGTAGGACACGCTGGGCAGGTACTTCACGTAATCATCGAAGCTGTTGATGTGCAACTGCTCGATCTTCTCGTTGCCAAGCACCTGGATGCTGATCGGTACCTTCTGGACATCTTCGGTGCGCTTCTGTGCCGTGACGGTCACAGTGCCAAGCGTTGCGACTTTTTTTGCCTTCGCCGATGCCGGCGCATCGGTGGACGATGCCGCGGGCTTCGCC
The DNA here is from genome assembly GCA_021780735.1 of Pseudomonadota bacterium. Lineage (GTDB taxonomy): Bacteria > Pseudomonadota > Gammaproteobacteria > Xanthomonadales > Rhodanobacteraceae > Rhodanobacter. Next base: position 6,111 of record JAJXYE010000186.1, read on the forward strand.
GCATCCTGTGCCATCGCCGGCACAGCCATCGCGAAGCAGATCGCCACCGCGAGCGGCAAGCGGGTCATTCGCACCCGTTGCAAGCTGGTTGCTGGTCTGGAGTCTTTCCCGTTCATTGTTGTCCCCTCTCTATTCTTTTGACGACGATTAATCGGCGGTCACTGGTCACTACTCGGCAGTCAGTACATCGACTCCAACGGCGGCACATCGGGACAGCTTTCAGGCGCGTCCCGAATCGCCAGTTGCAACGGGCACCAGCCATGGTGCGAAGCACTGCCAGTGATCCACCTCGTCCCGGTGCATCGGTTGGCGCACTTGTTCCGAACTTCTTGCACATATCGCCCTGCATCACCCCTCCCCTGCCGCCCGCAGCCGCAACGCGACCGGACTCCGGACTTCACGGTGATCGAGCTGGAGCTTGGCATACCCCATGGGCTCATGACGACTCCCTACAGGCCTTTCAGCAATTGATCGTTGAATGCGAGTGACTCGTAGAACGATTTGACCAGGATGCGTTCGTCCTGGCCGTGCGAGCGGTCGTCATTGACGTCGTAGGCGATGCCGTTGAACACGTAGGACGGCATGCCGGCGGCGCGCAGGAACACGCTGTCCGAAGCACCGGCCGACATGTACGGCGATACCGGCATGGCGTGCCCCCAAACCGCCTTGGCCGCCTCGCCGATGTGCGCGAACAAGACCTTGTTGATCGGGCTGGGCGGGCTGGTCGGCGCCGGTGCCACGGGCGCCACCGCGATCTGCGGGTCGGCCAGCGCCTGCTTGATCATGGCCTCGACATGGGCCGGCTGCTCGTCCGGCATGATGCGGCAGTTGACAGTGGCGCGGGCCATCTGTGGCAAGGCGTTCTCGGCGTCGCCGCCGGTCAGCAGGGTCGGCACGCAGGTGGTGCGCAGGTGGGCATCGTTGTACGGCGTGGTCGCCGCCAGCCGCTTCACCGCCGCCGGGTCGGAGGGGTCGTGCGCCACCGCGCGCATGTCGGCGGCCAGCTGCCCGCTGTAGAGCGTGGCGAGCCGGGCGTAGTAACCGCGCGTGGCCGAGTTGGTGTGCAGTGGAAACTCGAGCTTCGACAGCCGCATCAACCCGGCAGCCAGCCGGTAGATCGCGTTGTCCGGGGTCGGCAGCGAGCTGTGCCCGCCGGGGTTGCGCACGGTCAGCGTGTAGCTGGCATAGACCTTCTCGGCGGTCTCCACCGCGACCACTTCGGGCCGGCCGTTGCGGATTTCCGGGCCGCCACCGTCGACGTTGATCGAATACTGCGCGCGAATCAGCTCCGGCCGGTGCGCCAGCAGCCACTGGATGCCGTTGGAGACGCCGTCCTCCTCGCCCGCGGTGAGCGCCAGGATGTAGTCGCCCTTCGGCTTGAAGCCCTCCTGGTGAAAACGCAGCAAGGTGGCGATCAGGCCCGCGCCGGCGCCCTTGATGTCCATGGTGCCGCGGCCGTAGTAATAGCCGTCCAGCTCGGTCAGCTTGAACGGGTCGTAGTGCCAGTCCTCGCGCCGGGCCTCGACCACGTCCAGATGCGCCAGCAGCAGGATCGGCTGGCGCTCGCCGCGTCCGCGCAGGCGCACCACCAGGTTGCGCCGCTTCGGATCGTCGCCGACCACCTGCACGTCCGCCTTCGCAAAGCCGGCCTTGAGGAAACGCTGCGCCAGTTGCTCGGCCAGGCCGGTGGTGCTGCCGTGTTCGGAGGTGGTGTCGGTGCCGATCATCTGCGTGAGCAGGTCGTGGGCGAGCACGTGTTCGCTCTTTGGCACCGTGTCGGCGGCATGCGCGCCCAGCGGCGCCAGCATCGTCATCGCGGCGAACAGGCAGACATTCATTGCACGATTCATGGACTCTCCAGTGCCAGTGCCAGACCTTGGCCAACGCCCACACAGAGGCTGACCAGGGCACGGCGTTGTCGGTGGCGGCGCAAGGCGTAGGCCGCCGTCATCGCCAGGCGCGCCCCGCTGGCGCCCAGCGGATGGCCGAGGGCGATCGCGCCGCCGTTGGCGTTGAGGTGTGCGGCATCGTCGGGCAGGCCCAGTGCCCGGGTGCAGGCGAGCACCTGCGCGGCGAAGGCTTCATTGATCTCGATGCGGTCGAAGTCGTCCAGGCGCAGACCGGTGCGTGCCAGCAGTTTGTGGATCGCCGGCACCGGGCCGATGCCCATCACCCGCGGCGCCACGGCGGCCGAAGCCATGCCGACGATGCGGGCCAGCGGCTGCAGGCCGTGACGTTCGAGCGCGGACTCCGAGGCCAGCAGTACCGCCGCGGCACCATCGTTGAGGCCCGATGCGTTGCCGGCGGTAATGCTGCTGCCGGCACCAAGCAGGGGCTTGAGTGCGGCCAGTTGTGTCGCCGTCGTTTCCGGGCGCGGATGCTCGTCGCGCTGCACAAGCACCGTTTCCCGACCGGCGGCGGCATGCACCGGGGTAATCTCCTGCGCCAGCCAGCCCTGCTGTCGGGCCTGCGCGGTGCGCTGCTGGCTGCGCAGCGCATAGGCATCCTGGCTGTCACGATCGATGCCGTGCTCGCGCGCCAGATTCTCGGCGGTCTGGGTCATCGAATCGGTGCCGTAGCCGGCCTGCATGCGCGGATTGACCAGGCGCCAGCCGAGCGTGGTGTCCTCGAGTTTCTGCTCGCGCGCCCAGGCAACACCGGCCTTGGCCATCACATACGGCGCGCGGGTCATGCTTTCGACGCCGCCGGCGACGATCAGATCGGCCTCGCCGCAGGCAATCGCCCGTGCCGCCTGACCGATGGATTCCAGACCGGAGGCGCACAGGCGGTTGACGGTGACCGCGGGAATGCCTTGCGGCAGGCCGGCCAGCAGCGAGGCCATCCGCGCCACGTTGCGATTGTCCTCGCCGGACTGGTTGGCGCAGCCCAGGATCACCTCGTCCAGCGCGGCCCAGTCCAGTGACGGGTGGCGCGCCATCAGTGCGCTGATCGGCAGCGCCGCCAGATCATCGGCGCGCACGCCGGCCAGCGCGCCGCCAAGGCGGCCGAACGGCGTGCGCGTCGCGTCGACCAGCCAGGCGCTAGCCATAAGCACTCCTCATCGCCATATGCGGCAGCCAGCCACCGCGCCGGATCGCCTGCTCCACCGCCACCCGCGCTTCCTGCAGTGCCGGCAGCATCTGCTTGACCGCACGCTCGGGCGCGTCCTCGCTGTAGGGCATGCCGATATTCAGCGCGGCCACGACCTGGCCTTCGGCCGTGCGAATCGGCACCGCGATCGAGCACAGCCCCGGCTCCAGCTCGCGCGAGGTCAAGGCGTAGCCTTGCTTGCGCACGCGCACGAGTTCGGCCTTCAGTGCCGCGGCGGTGCAGATCGTCTGCGGCGTGTAGGCGCGAAATTTCTGCGCTTTCAGCCAGCTGGCGAGCTCCGCTTCAGGCAGATCGGCCAGGATCACCCGACCCATCGAGGCGGCGAAGGCCGGCAGACGCGCCCCCACGCCCAGCGCCACGCTCATCACCCGCCGCACCGGCACACGCAGCACGTAGACGATGTCGCTGCCATCCAGTACCGCCATCGAGCAGGACTCACCCACTTTCTGCGACAGCTGCTCCAGGCACTGCTGTGCCAGTTCGGTCAGATCCAGCGAGGAAAGGTAGCTGTAGCCCAGCTCAAGCACGCGCGGGGTCAGGAAGAAACTGCGCCCGCGACTGCCGACATAGCCCAGATGCTGCAGGGTCAGCAGCGAGCGGCGCACCACCGCGCGCGACAGGCCGGTGCGTTCGGCCACCTGCGACAGGCTCGGGCTGGACAGCTCGCGATCGAACGCGCGCAGCACCTGCAGGCCGCGCGCCAGCGATTGCACATAGTCCGCACTGTCTTCGAAAGGATTCGATGTCATACGTCACTGCTGTCCATTGACAGGCCGAGCGTAGAAGGTTTCCAATGAGTTCGCAATACGAATTTATGTGCGATTACCGCACACAATGAACTGGCGGGGGCCGCGCGTGGCGAACGAAAACAACAGTGTCATGCACAGCTGGTGCGTGCAGTCGCAATGGCAGGCGCCCACCGTGGTCGGCGGGCACGGCGCCTACCTGGAACTCGAGGACGGTCGCCGCATTCTCGACATGAGCAGCCTGGCCGAATGCAGCAACCTCGGCCATCAGCATCCGGACGTGATCAAGGCGATCTGCCAGCAGGCGCAGCAGCTGTGCTTCGTCACCTCGAGCTGGGGCGCGCAACCGCGCGCCGAGTTGGCCGAGGCCCTGCTGGAAAAAGCCGGCTTCGAAGGGGGCCGCGTGTTCTTCACCCTGGCCGGTGCCGATGCCAACGAGAACGCGGTGAAGTTCGCGCGCCAGGCCAGCGGCAAGCCGCGCGGCCATGTGATCGCTCGCGACCGCTCCTACCATGGCGCCAGCTACGCCTGCATGGCGCTGTCTGGCGATGCGCGCACGCGACCGCAGGTCGATGCCGAAGCGTTCGGCGTGCTGCATGTGGCGCCGCCGTATGCCTATCAGGGGGCTTACGGCAGCCATGATCCGGAAGAGTGCGGCGAACGCGCCGTTGCCGCCGTGGCGCAGATGATCGACCAGCACGGCGTGGAATCGGTCGCGGCGGTGCTGATGGAGCCCAATGCCGGCACCAACGGCATCGTCGCGCCCACCAACTACTGGCCAGGGCTGCGCGAGGAAACCCGATCCCGCGGCGTCTGTCTGATCGCCGACGAAGTCATGAGCGGCTTCGGCCGCTGTGGCGAGTGGTTCGCCTGGCAGCGTTACGGCGACGCCGGCAAGCCCGACCTGATGACGCTGGCCAAGGGCCTCACCGGCGCCCATATCCCGCTCGGCGCCGTGGTGCTGTCGGCGGACATTGCCGAGCGCCTGCAGCACGAGATGCTCTACACCGGCCTGACCTACTGCGGGCATCCGCTGTCCTGCGCGGCCGGTCTTGCCGCGCTGCGCGCCTACGAGAAGGAGGATCTGATCGCGCGTTCGCGCATCCTCGGCGGCTGGATGCTCGCCGAACTGCAGGCCCTGCAGGAACGCCATGCCGTGATCGGTGACGTGCGTGGCGGCCACGGCCTGTTTGCCGTGCTCGAACTGGTCGTCGACCGCACCACACGTGAGCCACTGGCACCGTGGCCACAGACGCCGCCGGCCTTGCGCGCACTTATCGACGCCGCGATGGAAGCAGGCGTGTCCTTCGCCTGCCGCGGCAACCTGCTGCTGCTGGCGCCACCGCTGGTGATCCAGGACCACGCGCTGACCGATGCGCTGCTCCTGCTCGACCGCCTGCTGACGCAATTTTTCCCGACTGCTGCCTGAGGAAACGCCGATGAGCTTCCGCCTCACCTACGCCACCATGTACAACCCGCCGGACGCGATGCACGAACGCTTCGAGGCGTCGTTGCAGCGCGTCCAGGCCACACTCGGCGCGCGCCACCCGCTGTTCATCGACGGCAGCGACCGCGAGGCGACACAGCATGTGACCTTGCGCAGTCCGATCGACCGCAATCTGTCGCTGGGCGAGTTTGCCCTCGCCGACAGCCGCGATGTCGAAGCGGCCATGGCCGCCGCCCGGGCCGCGTTTCCCGCCTGGCGTGCGACGCCGGCGACCGAGCGAGCACGACTGCTGCGCCGGGTTGCCTCGATCATGGAAGAGCGCGTCTACGACATGGCCGCGGCGATGGTGCTGGAAGTCGGCAAGAACCGCATGGAAGCGCTGGGAGAGGCGCAGGAGACGGTCGACTTCTTCCGCCACTATGCCGACGATTTCGAAAGCCATGGCGGCTATGCGCATGCCCTGCCCGATGACCCGATCGAGGGCATCACCTCGCACAACGCCAGCGTGATGCGGCCCTACGGCGTCTGGGTGGTCATTGCTCCGTTCAACTTTCCGCTGGCGCTGGCCGGCGGCCCGGCGGCCGCGGCGCTCGTCACCGGCAACACCGTGGTGGTCAAAGGCTCCAGCGACACGCCGTGGGCTGGCCGACTGCTGGCCGACTGTGTCCGCGATGCGGGCCTGCCGCCGGGCGTGTTCAACTACGTGTCCGGCGCCGGCAGCGAGATCGGCGAGACGCTGGTGCAGCACCCACTCACCGCCGGGGTCACCTTCACCGGTTCGGTACCGGTGGGCCGACAGATCATGCAGCACATGGCCGGCGGCGCGTATCCACGCCCCTGTATCGCCGAGATGGGCGGCAAGAATCCGTGCATCGTTACCCGCCACGCCAACCTCGATGACGCCGCCGCCGGCATTGTCCGCTCCGCCTATGGCCTGAGCGGGGAAAAGTGCTCGGCACTGTCGCGCCTGTATGTGCACGAGAGCGTGGCCGATGCCCTGATCGAACGCATGCAGGACAAGATCGCCGCGATCCGCATCGGCGACCCGCGCCAACGCGAGCATTGGCTGGGAACGGTCATCAATCGCCGCGCCTACGACAACTACGAGCGCTACGCCGACCAGCTGCGCGATGGCGGTGCCACCATCCTTGCCGGTGGCGCGCGGATCGGTCAGGACAGTGGCGGCAGCGAGATGCTGGCCCATGGCTACTACGTTGAACCGCTGCTGGCCGAGGCGCCGCTCGAGCACCCGCTGTGGCAGCACGAGATGTTCCTGCCGATCCTGATGCTGCATCGTTATCGCGACCTCGACGAGGCAATGCGCCTGGCCAACGACACGGCGATGGGCCTCACCGCCGGCATCTATGGCAGCACCGACGAAGTGAGCCGGTTTCACGACAACATCGAAGCCGGCGTAACCTATGCCAACCGCGCGCTGGGTGCCACCACCGGTGCCTGGCCCGGCTACCAGCCGTTCGGCGGCTGGAAGGGCTCCGGCTCCACCGGCAAGGCGATCGCCTCGTTCTACTACCTCGCCCAGTATCTGCGTGAGCAATCGCGCACGGTGGTCGAATGAGCGCAGCGATCCTGCCCCTGCGCGAGGCAATCGACCGCTTCGTCAACGATGGCGCCAGCGTGGCGCTGGAGGGCTTCACTCACCTGATCCCGTTCGCCGCCGGCCACGAGATCATTCGCCAGCGCAAGCGCGACCTGCACCTGATCCGGATGACACCGGACCTGATCTACGACCAGATGATCGGCATGGGTTGCGCCCGCGCGCTCACCTTTTCCTGGGGTGGCAACCCCGGCGTAGGCTCGCTGCACCGGCTGCGCGATGCGGTGGAAAACAGCTGGCCGCACCGGCTCGAACTGAACGAGCACAGCCATGCCGGCATGGCGGCGGCGTTCTGCGCCGGTGCCGCGCGGCTGCCGTTCGGCATGCTCAAGGGCTACCTCGGCACCGACCTGCCGGCACACAACCCGAACATCCGGCGGGTAGCCTGCCCGTTCACCGGCGAGATGCTGGCCGCGGTGCCGGCGATCAATCCCGACGTGACCATCCTGCATGCACAGCGCGCCGACCGCGCCGGCAATGTGGCGATCGATGGCATCCTGGGTGCCGCGCGCGAAGCCGCGCTGGCGGCCAGGACGTTGATCGTCACGGTCGAGGAAATCGTCGACGCCCTGCCGCCGGCGATGAACGGCATCGTGCTGCCACACTGGGTGGTCAGGGCGGTGGCGCATTGCCCCGGCGGCGCCTATCCGTCGTACGCCCAGGGTCACTATGCGCGCGACAACGCCTTCTACCGGAAGTGGGACACGATCGCCCGCGACCGTGCAGGCTTTCTCGCCTGGATGAACCAGCACGTGCTCGACACGCCAGATCACGGCGCCTTCCTGGCCAGCCTTCAAAAGGACGCTGCATGAGCGCCTGTACCCGCGACGAATGGATGACCGTGGCCGCAGCACGCCTGCTGCAGAACCGCGACGTGTGTTTTGTCGGCATCGGCCTGCCCAGCGCAGCCTGCAATCTGGCCCGGCTCACCCATGCGCCGGAAATCGTGCTGATCTACGAATCGGGCACCATCGGCACCCGGCCGGACGTGATGCCGTTGTCGATCGGTGACGGCGAGCTGGCGCAGACGGCCGCCTGCGTGGTGCCGCTGCCGGAGATCTTCAGCTACTACCTGCAGGCCGGCCGCGTCGACGTCGGCTTTCTCGGTGCCGCCCAGATCGACCGCCACGGCAACCTCAACAGCACCGTGATCGGCCCGTACGAATCGCCGTCCACCCGCCTGCCCGGCGCCGGTGGTGCACCGGAGATCGCCCAGCACGCGCACCAGGTGTTCGTGATGCTGCGGGCGACCCGGCGCAGCTTCGTCGAGCAACTGGATTTCTGCAGCAGTGCCGGCTACCTCGATGGCCACGGCGCCCGCGCGCGCAGCGGTGCAACCGGTGGTGGACCGCGTGCGGTGATTACCGATTTCGGCATGCTGGCACCGCACCCGCAAAGCGAGGAACTGCAACTGGTGGCGCTGTTCGACGGGGTGACCGCCGAGGAAGCGCGCAACGCGATCGGCTGGCCGCTGCAGGTGGCTGATCGCGTCGACTCCATTGCCCCACCGACCGCCCACGAACTCGACACCCTGCGCGCACTCCACGCGCGTACCCGCGAGGCGCACGCGCGCCCCGTCCACCTCCCCCTCTGACTGACCCCGAGGCACGCCGTGAATACCTTCCCCCATGTCGCCCATATCAAGACTTCCCTGCCCGGCCCCAAGGCGCAGGCCATGATCGCCCGCGACGCCGAGGTGATCTCGCCGTCCTACCCGCGCGACTACCCGTTCGTGATGTCGCACGGCCGCGGCACCGAGGTGTGGGACGTGGACGGCAACCGCTTCCTCGATTTCATGGCCGGCATCGCCGTGTGCGCCACCGGCCACGCGCACCCGCAGGTGGTGAAGGCGGTGCAGGACGCGGCGGAGCAGTTCCTGCACATCTCCAGCGACTACTGGCACGAACAGATGGTCGGCCTGGGCGAGCGGCTGGCGGCGATCGCGCCGATGGGCGAGCCGGCGATGAGCTTCATCTGCCAGTCCGGCACCGAAGCGGTCGAAGGCGCGCTCAAGCTGGCCCGCTACGTCACTGGCCGACCGCGCTTCATCGGTTTCCTCGGCGGCTTCCACGGCCGCACCTTCGGCTCGCTGTCGTTCACCTCGAGCAAGTACACCCAGCAGAAGGGCTTCGCCACCACCCTGGCCGGCGTCACCCACGTGCCGTATCCGAACCCGTACCGGCCGCTGTTTGCCGGCGACGACCAGGGCGCGGCGGTGCTCGACTACATCCGCATGCTGTTCCAGCGCAGCGTGCCGCCGAGCGAAGTGGCCGCGATCCTGATCGAACCGATGCAGGGCGAAGGCGGTTATCTCATGCCGCCGGAAGGCTTCCTCGCCGGCCTGCGCGCGCTGTGCGACGAGCACGGCATCCTGCTGATCTTCGACGAAGTGCAGTCGGGCATCGGCCGCACCGGCAAGATGTTCGCCTGCGAGCACTGGGGCGTGCAGCCGGACATTCTCACCTCGGCCAAGGGCCTGGGTTCGGGCCTGCCGATCGGTGCGGTGATTGCGAAAAAATCGATCATGTCGCAGTGGAAGCGGGGTGCGCACGGCAACACCTACGGCGGCAATCCGATCACCTGCGCCGCCGCCAATGCCACCATCGACCTGGTTCGTGGCGGGTTGCAGGACAACGCCGCCCGCGTCGGCGCGCACTTCATCGCCCGCCTGCGCGAACTGCAGCGCGACTTCCCCTGCATCGGTGAAGTGCGCGGCAAGGGCCTGTGGATCGGCATGGAGCTGATCGAGAACGACGGCAAGAAGACGCCGGCGACGGCGCTGTGCGACGCGGTGATCACCCATGCGTTCCACAACGGACTGCTGCTGCTCTCATGCGGCACCAGCACGGTGCGCTTCATGCCGCCGCTGAGCGTGAGCACAGCCGAAGTGGACGAGGCCATCGCGCTGCTGCGCGCCAGCCTCGAGCAGGCACTCGCCGGAGCCTGAGCATGAAGCGCCCGGCGAACGCCGCACCCGTTCTCGTTCCGATGAAACGCATCATGGCCCTTGGCCTGCTGGCACTGCTGGCCGCCAGTTCCGCCGTGGCGCGGGCGCCCCAGACCCGCTTCGATGCGGCCGACCTGAGCCGGCTGGCCGGCGTCAGCGATCCGGTACTGTCGAAGGACGGCGCGTTTGTGGTCTATACCGTGACCCGCACCAACTTCGATCGCGATCAGCCGCAGTCCGACCTGTGGCGCGTGCGCTACGACGGCCGCGACCGCACCCAGCTCACCCACACCCCGGACAGCGACGAGTCGTTGCCGCAGTGGTCGCCGGATGACCGCTTCATCGCGTTTCTGTCCGACCGCAAGGCCAGCACCGAAGCCGACGAGGGCGATGCCACCACCCAGGTCTGGATGATGCCAGCCGATGGCGGCGAGGCACACCAGGTCACCCACCTGCCCAGTGGCGTGCAGGACTACGTGTGGTCGCCCGATGGCAAGCAGCTGGCGGTGATCGCCTTTGATGCCGAACGTGCGCCGGGCAAGGCAAGACCGAAGAACCCGCCGCCGATCGTCACCGACCGCTTCCAGTTCAAGGACGACGACAGCGGCTGGCTCGGCAGCCGGCACCAGCATCTGTATATCGTCGACGTCGCCAGCGGCAAGGCTACCCAACTCACCTCCGGCAAGCATGACGAACAGCTGCCCTCGTGGTCGCCCGACGGCAAGCTGATCGCCTATGTCACCAAGCGCGGCGCCGATCCGGATCGCAACCTCGACTACGACATTTACCTGATAGCACCGCATGCCGGTGCGACAGAGCGCCAGCTCACCACCTTCCCCGGCGCCGACCTCGATCCGTACTGGGGAACGCGCCCGGCGTGGAGCCCCGACAGCAAGCGCATCGCCTACCTGCGCAGCGGCGAGGACAAGTGGATCTACTACGCGCCCTGGCAGCTGGCGGTGACCGACGTGGCTACCGGCAAGGCGACCGAGCCGGCG
>JAJXYE010000249.1 GCA_021780735.1 Pseudomonadota bacterium
TGTGCGGCCATCGATTTCGCGTTGGCACACCCGGCGTAGCGGGTCGGGCCGAGGCAGCCGCTGATCCGCTCCGCCAACGCTGGCGTGCTGACGAGTTCCTGCTTGCCGTTGGTGCCTGCATCAGCGGAAACAGGCCTTCGTGGGCGCTCACCGTGGCGGGTTCAGGGCAACTGCGTCTGGGCCACGGTCTGCGCATGCGCGCGTTCCATCGACATCAGCTGAAGAGGTTTGCCGTCAGGCAGACGCAGGCTGAGTTGCTGCTGCAGTTGATCGAGCTCGACCAGACGCGGGCACAGCGCCTCGGCGCGTTTGCCCAGACGTTCGGCCGGCGCCTCGACCGCTTTCTCAATGCTGTTCTGCAGCGATCGGGCGCGCGCTTCCAGCGCGGCGACCTGACTCTGGTCGCCGCTGAGCGCGGCTTTCACCGCGCGCGACGCCACCGTGCTGACCAGGGTGGAGACGGCATCGCCCAGATCCTCGTCCATCATCTGATCCAGGTCGTGCTGCTGCCAACGGCCATGGCCGATGCCCTGGTCGATCTTGCCAAGCATCTGCCGACGCTGTTCGGCGAGCTGACGCATCATCTGGCTGCGTTCGTCCGGGCTGTCGGTGAACGTGCCGGCGACGGTGGCCAGCGCATCGAAGCCGATGCCGATGCCATCGCGTGCGAGCTGCGCGACCTGCGGCAGCAGGGCGCGCACGTTGGCTTCGTACAGGCGCAAGCGGGTGGCGTCGCCCGCGCTGATCGCCAGTGGCTGGCCGTCCACGCGCAGCTGGCCGTCATGCATGAACACCTGCCGTGGGCTGCCGTCGTTTCGTGTGAACTGGATGCCGTCGTCGCGTATGGCGACGTCGTAGTCGCTGTCGACCGAGCACGAGGCGTGAATCTGCACACTGTGGGCGCGCGCATGCGCGGGCAGGCTGACGACACCGATGCCGAACAGAGCGAGAGCAAGGGCGAGATGGCGCATGATCAAGGTCTCCACGGTAGTCGCCCGCGCGGCGAGGACTTCAGCTTGTGCCGATCAACGGCGAGCGGCATGGGCTGGGAGTCATGCCCTGCCATCGGTCATGCGCCACCCCGTGCACGGCGCCGGCAGCAAGCTGGCCACGCCACCGGGCACTCGCATCCGGCTCGATCGCATGCCGCGCGGCGTGGCCTTGCAGCGCCGCCGTCTCCCGCGCCGTCGGGATCGGAAACGCCCCATAAAAAAACCCGCAGAGGGGAATCTGCGGGTTCGGGATCCGTCTTGATCGCGTGGAGGAGGAGGGGGAGCCTCGCCACGCAGTGGGAACGATGTCTCACGACATGGCAATACTGTACCTTCTGGTTCGTTAATGGAATGTAACTGGATGGAGTCGCTCTGGCGCCCGGGTGCCAGGCACTATCGGCGCAGATCTGTCGCGCCACGCCGGGGTGGCCTCAGCCGCGGCGCTATCCATGCATAGCGCATGGGGAACACGGCGGCTGAAGCCGCTCTCTCATCATGGTGCGAGTTCTCTTCGAGGATGGTGGCTGATGAAATCGCAAATGCTGATCATGCTGTGCCTGGCCGGACTGGGTTGCTGCCAGGCAGCGCCGTGCCGGCAGGTGATGGATCTGACCGGGCTCAGCGCAAGCAACCATCTCACCCTGGATCGGGTGAGGCGGGCAGGCGCCATCGAGCACGCCAGCGATGGCGTGGCGCAGCAGCGCTATGCGTTTCAGCCATCGGCGCATCCGCAGATGGTACTGACGCCTGCCCGCGGCAACTGGAACTGGTCGGGCCAGGGTGAGCTGCGGCTGCGGCTGCAGAACGCGATGCCGTGGGCGGTGACCCTGCACGTCGAGATCGACGGCGCAGCCAAAGGCCAGCAGTTGCAGGCCACCATGGGCGTTCCCGCCGGGCCGGCGCAGACTCTGGTGATTCCGCTGCAGGCCACCTCGCCGCGGGCTCAGGGCATGCAGGTTGGGCCGCCGATGCCGTTCGACGATCACGGCCAGCCCGCGCTGCTGGCAAGCACGGTGCAAGGCCAGCTCGATCTGCACAAGATCAGCGCGATCCGGCTGGAAGTGCCGGCGCCGCAGGCAGAGCAGTCCTTGTTGTTCGGTCGCGTGGATACCGCGCCGGGCACGACGACGCTGCATGATGCCTATGCCGACATCGTCGATCGCTATGGCCAGTTCACCCGCGCCAGCTGGCCGGAAAAGATCGCCACCGATGCCGCTCTGCAGGCGGCCGTGAAAGCGGCGCCGGCAGCCCGGCCATCGCTCGGAATCGATGCCTATGGCGGACGTCTGGACGTCCATGGCCTGAGCAAGAGCGGCTGGTTCCATACGCAGAAACTGGATGGCCGCTGGCAGCTGGTCACACCCGACGGTCATGCCTTCTTCTCGCTGGGAGTGAATGCGGTGGTGCCTGACGGTGGGCGCAGCTATGTGGAGGGGCGCGAGTTCATGTTCCGCGACCTGCCGCCGGACAGCGGGCAATGGGCCGCGTTCTACGGCAGCAGCGACAGTCGTCGCCCGGATCGCGCAGCCAGTGCGGGCATCGGCGACAACCACGGGCGCTGGTTCGACTTCTACGCGGCCAACCTGTATCGCGTCGACGGCAAGCACTGGCTCGCCGCCTGGCGCTCCCGCACGCTCGATCGCCTGCAGGGCTGGGGTTTCAACACCATCGGCAACTGGAGCGACGATGCGCTGGGCCTGGCGCACCGCCTGCCCTATACGCGCTCGATCAATATCGCCGGCGACTACGCCAACGTCTCCAGCGGCTACGACTACTGGGGCCGCATGCCCGATCCGTTTGACCCGCGCTTCGTGCAGGCCACCGAGCGGGTGGTGGCCAAGGCCAGTGCCGGCGTGCGCGACGATCCCTGGCTGCTCGGCTACTTCGCCGACAACGAACTGGCGTGGGCCGGTAGTGGTGCGCAAGGGCGTTGGGGCCTCGCGCTCGGCACGCTCGCCGGCGACGCGAACAGCCCGGCCAAGCAGGCCTTCATCGCGATGCTGAAGAAGCAATACGTGGCGGCGGAAACCCTGGGCACCGCGTGGGGTATCGCGCTGAGCTCATGGGACGCGCTCGACGCCACCGGCTTCCATGCGCCCGCGCCGGACGAAGCCCACCCGGCCATCACCCGCGACTACAGCGCCTGGTTGCGTCGCTACGCCGACACCTATTTCCGCACCGTGGCCGAGGCGATCCACCGCCACGACCCGCACCATCTGTTCCTCGGCGGCCGCTTCGCGGTCAACACGCCCGAAGCCGTCGCCGCCTGTGCGCAGTACTGCGACGTGGTCAGCTTCAACGTCTACGCCGACCTGCCACAGCACGGCTTCGATGCGGCGGCCATGCAGCAGCTCGACAAGCCGGTGCTGATCAGCGAATTCCACTTTGGCTCCGACGACCGCGGCCCGTTCGGCAAGGGCGTGGTGTCGGTGTGGAGCGAGGCGCAGCGCAGCCAGGCCTATGCAAGATTCATCGCCGCCGCTGCGGCCAATCCCGATATCGTCGGCGCGCACTGGTTCCAGTACACCGACCAGCCGGTCACCGGGCGACTGCTGGATGGCGAGAACAGCCATATCGGGCTGGTGGGAATTACGGATATTCCGTTTGGTGGCTTTGTCGAGGCGGTACGGGCGGCGAATGCGCGGGTGGGTGAAGCGGCGTCGCATTGATTGGGATGTCGGGTCTGGTTCGATCGGGTTGCGTGGCGCGATCCAAATTGGACTGCTGCAGGATCTGAAGCTGACTCCGACTTGGCAAAGCAAAACCATCTCGCCGCAGCCCTGCAGGAGCGCACCTTGTTCGCGATGCCCTCGCTCGGACACCTCGGACACAGATTCAAGGGCTTTCGTGCGCCTATGGCGCCCGAGCCACCTTCCTCTGTGTGGCCAGAGAAAGCTGGCCCACTGCGCTGCAGGAGCAGCGCGAACAGCGAAGCTGGCCCGAAGGGCGCAGGGCAGGATGCCCGGAGCAAAGAGAGACCACCCCACTTGGCGCTTGCCGGGCATTCGGCAACTGCTCCTGCGTTGCTCTACCTCCGGCATCCATGCCGTCGCCATGCCCGGCAAGTCCGTGACCCGGGGCCGGGCTTTCAACAGCACATCGTGTGCTGGCGAAAAGGAATCGGCATCGTGCCGATTCCCCCGCGGGGCCTGTCGTCCCCGCCTCACCGCGGCACAGGGGCCACGGGTAGAGCAGCGGGCCGACGTGGCCCGCACTGT
>JAJXYE010000362.1:0-1430 GCA_021780735.1 Pseudomonadota bacterium
ATGGTGGTTGACCACCACCACCTCCGCCTCCAGCGCTTCGCGGCGCGCCTTCACCACGTGGCAATCGTCGAAGAACGGACACTCCACGCCAAGGCAGTTCTCCGGCGTGGAGGTGACCCGCGGCCACAGTGGCGACTCTTCCGGCACCTCGGCCAGTTCCATCCTGTCGCCGCGGCGGGTGCGTGCCGACCAGGCGCGTATCGTCGCCAGCTGCGCCGCCTGCGTACGATCGAACGTGGCACCTTCGCGCACGGTCTGATCGAGCCGGTACAGGCAAAGATAATTCGCGCGCCCCTTGAGCAGCGCCGTCTTCAGCTGCGCGCCCAATACCGAACGCACCTTCGGCAGATCACGGAAATAAAGCTGATCCTGCAGCGCCTTGGTACCGGTGGAGATGATCACCCGCTCACCCGAAAGCAGCGCCGGCACCAGGTAGGCGTAGGTCTTGCCGGTGCCGGTACCGGCCTCGGCGATCAGCGTCTCGCGCCCGGCGATCGCCTGTGCCACCGCCCGTGCCATCGTCTGTTGCGCAACGCGCGGGGCGAAATTCGGCAGCTCGCGGGCAAACGGGCCTTCCGCGCCGAGCAGAGCTTCGACGCTGTCGCGTTCGCTGGTATCGGGATCCATCATCGACGCAGTATCGCCCAGCACCGGCACGCGGCATACCCGCGGCCCGGCAATCCGCTGGCGGGTACCGACGGATTGGTTCACCATGCCCGCACCATCCATGGGGAGAGTGCAACATGACGACCGAAATGTGCATGCTGGTGTGGAGCGTGGCGCTGGGCCTGATCCAGATCGCGCTCGCTGCGAGTGGATCCGTAGCCCAGCGTGGATTGGGTTGGGCCGCCGGTGCGCGCGATGGCGAGCCCAAGGCGCTGACCGGCGTTGCCGGACGCCTGTGTCGCGCCAGCAGCAATTTCCTGGAGACATTTCCGCTGTTCGCCGCCGCGGTGCTGGCAGCGTTCGCGCTGCAACGCCACGATGGCATGATCGCGCTGGGCGCCCAGTTGTATTTCTGGGCACGGGTCGCCTATGTGCCGGTGTATGCGGCCGGCATCCCCTACCTGCGTACCCTGGTCTGGACGGTCAGCATCGTCGGCATCGTGATGGTGCTGGCAGCGCTGTTCTGAGCGAGTCCGCTTTGCATGGCGTGGACAGCGCCGCGACGATGGCCGGCGCGCGAGTCGAATCGCGCCTTGCCGGGCTGCCTCCGCTGCGGCGCATGCGACCTCTCCAGTCATTGAATCAGTAGCGCGGAATGCCCGCCTTGTGGCATTGCTTCACGTCGCCGCGCGCCCGTGCGGCACCGGCCGGATCGTCGGCCTGCAGGCGCATCTCCACCACGGTCTGCCAGTTGCGCGCGCACAACGGCCCGAGTTTCGGGCCGAGCGACCATGACTGCCGCGCCAGCCGCTCGGCCGTGGAAA
>JAJXYE010000362.1:1440-4209 GCA_021780735.1 Pseudomonadota bacterium
GCGCGATCCTGCAGCAGGTCAGGCGACTGCGGGCTGAGCTTGAGTGCCTGATCCAGTGCGCGTGCAGCCTCTCCTTCATGGCCGGATTGATCGTCGCGGCGGGCGGCGTCCTTCAGCGCGGTGACCGCGGGATCCTCCAACGGGTTGACGTCGATGATGGATTTCTCGCGTTCGCCGGCGGCGCGAATCGCCGCCACCATGTCGTGCACCGACAACTCCGGCTTCGGCAGCGGCGGGGGCTTCGCCGAAAACAGGCTGCAACCGCTGCCGCATAGCGTCGGCAGCAGCAGGGAAAGCAGGTACACGCGTCGTGGCCAGGTTTGCATGATCAGTTCCGCATCGGTGTGCCGGACGGCGCCGGGCCTGGCGCGCTGGCGGACGGCGCCGGCGGGCTGCCAACGCCAAAAAGGTTTTGCACGCCTTGCCAGAAGCAGCCCTCGGTATCGGTTGGCAGGCTGCCGGCAACAACCGGTACCTGCTGCGCACCCTGACACTGCGACTCGGTGCGCTTGCCGTCGTTCGGATTGACCCAGGCCATCTCCAGGCCCTCGCCCGGCGCCGCCGACAACGGCCGGGTCGGCAATCTGGCGAACAGGTAGCGCCACGCGCGCAAGGCACCGGTGGCGCCGAACAGGGTGGTCGGCTTGTTGTCGTCGCGACCCATCCAGAACACGGCCAGGTGTTCGCCGGTGAAACCGGCGAACCAGCTGTCGCGCATGTCGTTGCTGGTGCCGGTCTTGCCGGCCGCGTGCAACCAGGCCAGGTTGGAACTGCCGATCGCGCTGGCGGTGCCGTACTCGGCCACCTGCTGCATCGCCCAGGTGGTCAAGCGCACCGCATCCTGGTATTCGCCCGGGCCGCCCTGCACCTGGTAACGCTTGATCGTGCGGCCGTTGCCGTCGACCACGCCACGCACCGCGAGCAACGGCAGTGCGTGTCCGTCATCGGCCAGAAATTCATACAGATGGGCGACCTGGATCGGTGCCAGATCGATCGCGCCGATCAGCAGCGACGGGCTCGGATTGACGTCGCTGAGGCCGAACGATTGCAGGAAGGCCTGGATCCGCGGCAAGCCGACCGCCAGGCCCAGACGGATCGTGGCGAGGTTCCACGAATGCACCAGCGCATCGACCATGGTCAGTGGATCATGACTCTTATGATCGTCATTCTGCGGCGTCCACAGACTGCCATTGGGCTGGCGCATGCTGATCGGACTGTCGTCCATCAGGCTGGCCAGGTTCCAGCGCTGCGGCTGGGTCAACGCCGTCAGGTAGACAAAGGGCTTGACCGTGGAGCCAATCGGCCGACGAATATCCAGCGCACGGTTGAAGCCAGGATCACCCGGCGTGCTGCTGCCGACCACGGCCAGCACGCTGCCGCTGTGTACATCGGTAACCACCGCCGCCGCCTGCACGCCACTGCCACGCTTGCCAAGGCCCTTCAGGCTGTCCGTGATCGCCTGCTCGGTGTACAGCTGGGCGGCCGGATCGAGCGTGGTGAAGATCGAAAGATTGCCCTCGCGCAGCGCCTGCTCGTCGAAATCGGCGGTAATCTGCTTGCGCACCAGATCCATGAAGGCGGGGAAGCGGTTGTGCGGCAGCTGGCCATCGCCGATCACATCCAGCGGCGCCGCCTGAGCCGCGTTGACTTGCGCTGCGGTGAGCAGGCCGGTATTGGCAAATTCCTGCAGTACCAGGTTGCGTCGGGCCAGCGCGCGCTTCGGTGCGCGACGCGGATCGTAATAGCTCGGCCCCTTGACCAGGCCGACCAGCAGGGCGATTTCCTGTGGCCGCAGATCCTGCAGCCGACGGCCGAAATAGAACTCCGATGCCGCTGCGAAACCGTGCACCGCCTGGCTGCCCTGCTGACCGAGGAAGACGTCGTTGACGTAGGCCTCGAGGATCCGCCCCTTGCTGTAGTGCGCCTCCAGCAGCAGCGACATCAGTGCCTCGTTGATCTTGCGGCTGAACGTCTGGTCACGGCTGAGGAACAGGTTGCGCACCAGCTGCTGGGTCAGCGTCGAGCCACCCTGCACCGTGTGCCCTGCGCGCAGGTTGGCGAACGCCGCACGCGCGATCGCGCCGAAATCGATGCCGATGTTGTGCTTGAAATTGCGGTCCTCGACCGCCTGCAGGCCGCTCAGCAACAGCGGCGGCACATCGGCCAGACGCACGAAGCGGCGCTCTTCCTGGGTGGCGCCGTAGAGGGTGGCGATGCGCGCCGGATCAAGATGGGTCAGCGCGATCGGCTTGCCGCTGCGTGCGTCGCGCACCGATTGCACGATGCCCCTGCCGAGACTGACCCGGATTCGCTGCGGCAGCTCGCCACCGTCCGGGCCGGCGTAGCCGCCCGAGGAAATCGTGTAGCGCTCGCCCTGCTTCATCCAGCTGCCGGCAACCTCGCCCTGTCCATCGTGGCTGTAGCCGGCGAACGTGAGCTCGAGCTGCAGCGCGGCCGGCGTCATCGGCATACCGGCGCTCAACGGCAGGGGGCGCGCATAGACCTTCGTCGGCACCGCGAAGACCAGGTCGTTGAAGCGATCCTGCACGCGCTTGTTCAGCACCAGGGTGTACGGCAGCACGAAGCCGAACAGCAGACCCATGCCGATCCAGAACGGAATGCGCAGCCACGGCCAGCTGTGGCGGGCGAGCGAACGGGTGCGTTTCAAGAAAGCCAACGTGGGGGAATCCTTTGATCAATTGGTTCGATGATAGGGCCTGCGTCCCGGCGGGCACATGAACGCAAAGGCCCGTTTGCGGGCAAAACGCG
>JAJXYE010000045.1 GCA_021780735.1 Pseudomonadota bacterium
CTGAAACTGTTCGCGCATACCCGGCGCGAGGAGGCGTACGTTGCCGATGCGATGGGCGAGTTGATCGGCAAGCATCGTCTGATGACCCGCATCACGACCCTGATGGACGCCAGCATCACTACCCTCAACGGCTTCCTGATCACCGGCACCTCCGCGCTGGCGATCTGGTTGTGGAGCGAAGGCCGGGTGACGGTGGGCGCGATCGCGCTGTCGACCGGGCTGGTGATCCGCATCAACAACATGTCCGGCTGGATCATGTGGGTGGTCAACGGCATCTTCGAGAATATCGGCACGGTGCAGGACGGCATGACCACGATTTCGCAGCCGCGTGCGGTGCAGGATCGCGACGGCGCAATGCCGCTGGAGGTGGTCAACGGTGCGGTGCGTTTCGAGCAGATCCATTTCCACTACGGCAAGCAGGGCGGGGTGATCGCCGGGTTGGATCTGGCCGTGAGCGCGGGCGAGAAGATCGGTCTGGTCGGGCCCTCCGGCGCCGGCAAGTCGACCCTGGTCAACGTGCTGCTGCGGCTGTACGACCTGGAGGCGGGACGCATCCTGATCGACGGCCACGACATCGCCGGCGTTACCCAGGAAAGCCTGCGTTCGCAGATCGGCGTGGTCACCCAGGATACTTCGCTGCTGCATCGCTCGATCCGCGACAACATACTGTATGGACGTCCGGACGCCAGCGAGGCGCAGGTCGCCGAGGCGGTGCGCAAGGCGCGTGCCGACGAGTTCATCCCGACACTGACCGATGGCGAAGGTCGCTGTGGCTACGAAGCACTGGTCGGCGAGCGTGGTGTGAAGCTCAGCGGTGGCCAGCGCCAGCGCATCGCGATCGCCCGCGTGCTGCTGAAGGACGCGCCGATCCTGGTGCTCGACGAAGCCACCTCGGCGCTGGACTCCGAAGCCGAGGCGGCGATCCAGGACAGCCTCGATCTGCTGATGCAGGGCAAGACGGTGATTGCCATTGCGCACCGGCTGTCCACCATCGCCCGGATGGATCGGCTGGTGGTGCTGGACAAGGGTGAGATCGTCGAAAGCGGCACGCATGCCCAGTTGATCGCGCGGGAAGGGCTTTATGCGCGGCTGTGGCGACGGCAGACCGGTGGCTTCGTGGCTGCGGAAGATGCCTCCGCCTGAACTGGCCCGATGCTGGGTGCGGCCTGCCCGGCTGACCATTTTATCGGGTCAGGCAAGCCCCGGCGGCCGGCGGACTTGTGCGCTGTATCGGTATCTTGCGGCGGATCGGTGCTTGCTTCGTGCCAGCACGTGGTTTGCTCAATCGGTGCAGGGGTGGATCGGCCTGGCCGTGCTCCGAGCGAGTGACAGGGATGCGTCAGGCCATCCGCCCACTCCATCCGGGCACCCGGATCATCCCGCGCAGGAGGCAAGCACATGGCCAAGACACGCAAGACCGCAGACAGGGGTTCCGCCAGGCTGATCACGCTCAAACCCGATGACCACGCCGGCATCGCCAAGGCGTTGGGCTGGCGCGCAGCAACTGCGAAGTGAAATGGTGGTGGCAGTGCGGGCAGCCGGCGATCGATCTGATCCGCGCACGCATCGAGGTCGACCGCAAACAGCTGGGTCGGTGGTAAGCCAGCCGATGCAGTTGAACGGCCCGGCGATGCAGGTGACGGCACACTGCTTCCGCTACGGCATCCCGGTATCCGGGTGGTATCGCGTCGAGTGGAACATCCGCAACGCCATCGTGCGCTGAGGTATTCCGTCACCCGCATGCCGTGACGGACGGGTTCCCCGCCCTGTTGCTCGATGCACAGCGGCGGGCGCAACGGGCACCGCATCTTGCGCTGTTGGCGATCAGCCTCGATGGCGTGCCTGCCAGCCACAACCGCATGCGCGGTCGTCCGCGGGCGTTCGAGCAGATGCGCGGCAAACTGGAGCGGGTGCGCGCCGCCGGGTTGCCATTCGGATTCATCTTCACCCTGACCCGGGACAACCTGGACGAACTGGCCTGGGTCGCCGAGCTCGCCTGCACCGAGGGCGCGAAGCTGCTGCAGATCCATCCGCTGGAGCAGGTTGATCGCGCCCGCGATTACCTGTTGCGGCCGCCGGACGACCTGGAGCTGTCCTTCGCTTTGCTCGAGGTGGCGCGACTGCAACAGCAGTATCGTGATCGCCTGACCCTGCAGTTCGACGTCGCCGATCGCCAGTTGATCGCGCGCGAACCGTGTCGGGCTTTCGCCGGGCCCGCACCTGCCGCAGAACAGGCGATGGACAGCCCGCTGGTGGCGCTGGTCTCACCGCTGGTGGAGCAGGAGGATGGCTGGGTGGTGCCGATCCGGCATGGATACGGCACTGCGCACGCCATCGCCCATCTGGATCGCGGGACTTTCCAGGCGCAGGCGGCGCGCTGGAAGCGCCAGCGTCATGCAGACTTGGTCGAGCTGGCGCAGCGTGTCTTGTCCGACATCGGCCAGACGCCGCAACACCTGCCGTTCACCAACTGGTATGCCGTCATCACCACCGCCAGCGCTCAGCGCCGGCCGACACGAGCGCTGGCCGCGTCGGTGCATTTGACGGCGGCATAGCCGGACACGGTGGCCTCCCGAATCAACTTACAGTGGCGGCCGGCGGGCGGCCCACGGCTGCGCCTGTTCCAGCTGCGCGGCCAGTTGCAACAAGGTGGCCTCGTCGCCGAAGCGCGCCACGAACTGCACGCCAAACGGCAGTTCGGGACCATTCGGCTCGACCGGTGCCCAGTGCAGCGGTACCGACATGCTCGGCGTGCCGGTGAGGTTGGACAGCTGGGTAAACGGCACGCGCTGCAGGCTCGTTGTCACCAGGCTGTCGATCATGCCGCTTTTCAATAGCAGTCGACCTGCGTGCAGGGCCAGCACCAGCGTCGCGGCGACGCGTTGCGCCGCTGGCGTGGCCAGTTCGCCGATGCGGTTCGGTGGCTGCGCCGTGGTTGGCGTCAGGTACAGGTCGTAGGTCTGGTGGAAGCGTCCCAGCGCGCGGGCATAGTCGTTCCAGCGCAGCCGCTCATCCACGTAGTCGCCGGCACTGAGCGTGCGCCCCAGCAGCGCGAGGATGCGCGTTTCCAGTTCGAACGCTCGATCGCTGGCGCCACTGAGTCGCCGCGCGTTCGCCAGGCTCGCCGCGGTCTGGCCGAAATACATGCTGATGTAACTTCGCGCCAGTGCTGCGCCATTGATCGGAGCGGCGGTCGGCTCGACAGCATGGCCCAGATCCTCAAGCAATCTTGCCGCATTCGTCACAGCCTGCACGCATTCGGCGTGCACGGGCGTGCCCAGTGGCGATTCGGTGCAATAGCCTATGCGCAAGCGTCGGGGTGGCTGCAGGATTTCGTCGGCGAACGGTCGTTGCGGGCCGGCGATCGCAAACGGATCGCCAACATCTGCACCCGCGATGGCGTCGAGCATGCGTGCCGAATCGCGCACGCTGCGGGTCAGGACATGCTGGCTGGAAGCACCGTCCCATACTTCGCCCTGGTCGGGTCCGCTCGGGACCCGGCCGCGCGATGGGCGCAGCCCGAACAGGCCGCAGTACGCAGCAGGGATACGGATTGATCCGCCACCGTCCGAAGCGCCGGCCACCGGGACGATGCCCGCTGCCACCGCTGCGGCTGCGCCGCCGGAAGAGCCACCGGGGGTGCGCGTCGGATCCCAGGGATTTCGCGTGGGTCGATCCCAGATTCTCGGCGCTGTCTCGGCGCGCAAGGCGAATTCCGGGGTGGCGGTCTTGCCGAACACCACCAGGCCGGCGTCCAGGAAGCGGCGAACCAGTGCGGCATGCTGCTGCGGCACCCAGTGACGCAATGCGCGGCTGCCCGACGTGCTGGGTACGCCAGCGTAATCCTGGCCAATATCCTTGAGCAGAAACGGCACGCCGGCAAACGGGCCTTGCAGATCCTGCTGTGCCCGCCGCCGCGCGATCGCCTCCATCGGAATGCAGATCGACGCCAGTTGCGGATCGACCTCGGCTGCCCGCAGCAGCGCCGCCTCCAGCACCTCGCTGGCAGACACTTCGCCGCGGGCAATCAGTGCAGCGAGGCTGGTGGCATCGTGCTGGGCATATTCCTGGTACATGCTTGGTTCCCGCCGTTGCGGTCTGGCGCATGCCACACCTGGACGCAGCATAGTCGCTGCATCGCGCGCCTGCTTCCGGTCGGAGCGGTTCCGGTCCGGGTGATTGAAGGCGATCAAGTCGCGATTGCTCCCGCGGCATGATTTCAACGGGGTGAACCCAGGCGAGAGCTGCCGGTCTGAGGTGGCCGCCCCGTTGCGCGCCGAACGCGGCGTGCTCGGCCAGTGTCGCGAGGCGCCGTCGAGCCGGGGCGGCATCACCCTTGATCGTACCGTGCACTGCGCGCCGCACGACAAAGTCGGCTGAGTCCGGCCGAAGGGTGACCAGGCCACGGTGACGTGTTCGATCGGCACCTTGGCCGTCAGCTCGTGGATGTCGTGGCGGCGATCCAGCAGCGGACGCACCGAGGCGGACTGGCGCTGGATGTCGAGTGCGCCCAGGTCGAGGTCGGCGATCACCACGGTCTGCGTGTTGACGACGCCTTCGGCGGCGATGCCGTTCAGAGGGAAGGCGAAGTCGCTCGATGTGCAGATCGCCGCCTGGCCGAAGTTGATCGACATCCATGGGCTGTGCGACAACCCGCCGACATTGCCGGACATCACCACGTAGACCATGTTTCCACCGCCCGCGCCCCGCGAAACCCGTCACGGCGCGTAGGCGGCCCTGGCCACGGCGGCGATGGCGGCGGCATCGCCGGCTTTGGCGGCACGCACCTTGATTGCGGGAGATTTGCTGGAATGGGGAATCGGGGCGAGCCTGCGGGGGAAGGACGAGCGTTCCGCCCGCAGGGGCGGGTTCAATCAACGATACTCTGCGCGGCGCGAGCAGGTCTGCTGGCGCTGCATGGGATTCGCCAGTGCCTGTTGACCCGGCCGTTCGTCTTCGAAATCGCACAGGCTGACAGGGATCCTGCAGGGTGCCGCACCCGTCTGGCGGCGTTCGAATCGGTCAGTCATGATCGGCGCAAGCGACCATGGTCGTGCTACCGGCGATACTGTGCCTTCACTCGCACTGCAGGAATCCATCCATGCCACTTCGCGTCCTCTGCTCTCTGGTGCTTGCGGGACTTTCGCTGACCTCGGTCGCACGGGCCGATGCCCTGTCCGATCTGCGGGCCACGCTGGGCCGGTTGCAGCCAGTACAACCGCTGGCGGCGACCTTGAGCGTGACCAGCACCGTGCACGACGGCGATGATGCGAGCAAGACCACGCATGCGCAATTGCAGGTAAGTCTGACCAGTGATGGCGATGGCCTGCACGTCGGCTATTCGCCCGCCTTGTTGCGGCGATCCGCACAGGAGGCGGCGGTGAACGCGAAGAACAAGGATGCGCCCACCCCGATCGAGGATCTGCTGGGCAAGCTCAGCCCGGTCAGCCTGCAGCCGATGGTGGATTTCGCGCCGGTACTGTTGCGCCAGATCGACGGTGACAAGCTGGCCAGTCAGCGCGATGAGGTGCACGATGGCAAGCCGGCGCACCTGCTGCTGTTTGACGTGCCGTTGCCGGCATCGGCCAGCAAGCAGATGACGATCAAGAAGTACACCGGTCAGGTCAGGGTATGGCTCGGCGCGGATGGCGTGCCGCTGGAAGTGCAGAATGTAGTGCTGGTGAAGGGTCGCAAGCTGCTGATCAGCATCGAGGTGAACACCACCACCAGCTACAAGCTGGAGACGATGGGCAGTCGACTGGTGGTGCTGTCACGTCGCACCGAGGAAAGTCACTCGGTATTCGGTAGCGGCGGCAGCAGTGTCACCGATGCGGTGCTGACGCCATTGCCGGCAGTGCCTGCCGGGGCCGCCGGTTGAGTTCATTGCCGCAGAGCTGCAGCTAGCGATACTGCTTGCCGTTCCATGTAAAGACATAATGGGCATCGTCGAAGCGCAGGTCGTGCATGCCGTGATGTCGTGTCGCCAGGATGTGAACCCCTGACATGAAATTCGGCAATGAAATCGTCCTTGCCGCGTAGCCGGTTGCCGTGGCCATGACGATCACGCCGCCGCAGCCCAGCGAGCCGCAAAAAGTGCTGGCGTCGGTGTACTGGACGAGCAGGTCGGCACGGCCGTCGTCGTTCAGGTCGGCCCGGGCCACACGCCAGTCGTCCCTTTGCGGATGATTGAATTCCTTGATGTCGGCCGCCGCCGCACGCCTGATGGCGGCGTTCTGGGCCGAAGTCGGCGTGATCGCAGCGGTATCGAGGTCGATGCTTGTCGGACCCGTGGACTGGGCATGCAAGGCACTGCCGGCTGCGGCGAGTGCAAGCAACGGTGGAAACAGGTGGTGAATAGTCATGGCGGGCGACTCCTTCATCAATCAGTGACGGCCAACTCACGGGTTGGGTCGGATCAGGACGACTTCGGTTTGCACAGCTCGGTGAACAGCGGGCTGTGCAGGCAGCCGTTGGCTTCGATCTCGAAGATCGCCACGGTGCCGCCGCTGCTGCGCATGGTGACCTTGTTGCCTTTGAGCGAGTAGCTGTCCTGTTCGCTGTGCCCGTTGCGCTGAAGTACCACCTTGTTGCCGGACTGGAAGCTCAGCTGTACCTCGCCGGTCTGGTCGACATAGGTGCCGGTCAGGCTCGACCCGCAGGCGGCAAGCAGCGTGGCGGTGGCGAGTGCGGCAAGTCCTGCAATCTGGCTGACGTGCTGGGTGTTCATCGGATAGTTCCTCCGTTGCTGATGGCAGTGGGTGATCGGGCGCGTTCCCGCGGCTTTCGCTGGGGGGGCGCAGCATCCATAGGGGCTGGACTCAGAGTTGCGGCGCCTGCGCGTTCTTGCTTGCCTCCCGCACTTGTCGGGCGCGGCGAGCCGCATCCATCGCCTGCAAGCCGTGCCCGGTATCAGTCAGCAACCGGTAACCGCCAGCCTTGTCGACCACGCCGACCTGCAGGTACTGGCCCAGCGCCGGGTTGTCGCGCAATTCATTGACGATCGCCTCGATCACGATGCCGCAATCGGTCGACAGGCTGACGCTTGCGTCGGGATCGGCGGTGCCGGCGTTCCAGCACGGGCTGAACGAGGGGGAGGTCGCGCTGATCCGTTGCCCCTGCGGGTCGTAGGCCCAGCTCAGCATGTGGTAACCGCTGTGATCCATTTGCCGGGTCGGTACGCCGTATTTGGCAATCAGCGACTGTTCGACGCTGGCGATGGTGGGATTGCGGCCTTCCTCGAACCATTGCTCGCGTGCTGCGCTGATCACTTTTTCCTTGCCGGGCATGCCCATGCTGCTGACGAACCACTTCGACTGGCCGGGCTTCAGGTCGTGGCGCACCGCATTCATGCCGCGATCCATCGCGTTGTGCTCCATGTCCTGCATGATTTGCCGTCCGGTCTTGTGCACGCGGGGTTCGGCAAAGCGTGCGGTGAAGCCCTGCCGCAGTTTCTGGCCGTAGGTCTGCATGTCGAAGCCGCGGCTGTTTTCGGGCGTGACCACCAGCAGCGGGTTGCTGCACATCACCACCTGGGCGGCTTGCTCATAGCTCATGCCCGGGCGCACGCCCACGATGTCGTCCACCGGTGCACCCGGCGGGTTCGCCGTGAATCCGGCCGGGCAGTGCATGTCGCCGCGGGCTTGAGCCACGACCTGCTCCGCGCTGGCGTCGCCCAGGGAAGGCGTTGCCTGAGAGGTGCGTGCGAGGCCGGAGCCGGGCACCGGCTGCTTGCCGCCGCCACACGCGACCAGCGTGCCGCTGGCCAACGCGATGATGATCAGGTGTCTGATGTGCATGATCGAAATCCTCGCTGGTGGCATGGTGCGGGTCGGTGTCAAGAGCCGTCGCCTCTCAGTCCTTCTTCCGCAACGGGCCCCATGGCGTGTCGAGTGAACCGTCCGTGTTGCGGGTGACCACCAGCTTGCCCTGCGGCGATTCCAGGATGACCTTGTCGCCGTCGGTGCTGCAGGACAGCTCGTGGGTGGCGCCCATCACCCTGGCGTCGACCCTGCTTCCGTGGAAGGTGAGTGCCACCAGTCCGTCGCCACCCTCGTAGCTGCCGCTCATCCCGCCACCGCAGGCGGCGAGCAGCAGCGTGGCCAGCAGGGTCAGGAGGATCTTTTCGAATGCTTTCATGGTGATACTCCGAGGCGGGTGAAAAGGTGGCGGCGCTGGCCGGCCGGTGGATTGTTCAGGCTGCGGCAAGCGTCCGCTTCACGCCGAGTACCGCCAGCGCCAAGGCGGCGATCAGTGACAGGTAGAAGCCGAAGCTGACGCTGAAGAAGTCCGACATGCCCTGCGTCACCTCGCCGCCGAGAGAGCTCATCGCGTGAATGGTGGAGAAGATGGCCCACAGCAGTGCCAGCAGCGGCAGCGCCATGGCCAGCCAGGCGCGGCGGTCGTGCCAGAGCAGGGGCGTGGCAATGCTGGCGTAGGCGAGCAGCAGCAAGGCCTTGATACTGCCGCCGCCGGTGCCTCCGAGTTGACTCATCAGGCTGGCGATGTCGAACAGCGACTTGCCCATGCCCTGCCCGAAGGCGGACACCGAAACCGCATTGAACGCGAGGGTGCCGATCAGGAACAGCAGGTAAGCCACGAGTATCGGCTTGCCGTATTGCTGGACGATCGAGCCGGCGCTCATCGCGCTCGCCGATGCGCCGCGAGGCGTTGCTGCGGCAGGTGCTGACGCGTCTGTCGACGTGCCAGTCGGGGACGGAGTCGAGGTGGGGATCTTGTTCAGCAGCGAGCCGAGCTTGCCGCCCAGCTGCGCCGCCTTTTCCTTGAGCAGCACGTCATCACCCACCGTGACCAGCGCTGCGACGAGTTCGTTGTCCAGAGTGACCTCGACCACCTTGTTGACCGTGGGCGCGCTGTCCGCGCGCCAGGTATCCAGGGTAAAGCGGTATTGCCGGCCCTCGACCACCACCGTGCCGCTGCCGTCGGCGCCGTTGTACTGGATGATTTTTCCGCGCATGGTCTGTTCCTCGTATCGGTGATGGATGGGTCGGCCGGGTCGTGTTCAGCTGGCTATTCCCTGCACGCCACCTGCAGCGTGTTGCCGTGGCAGCGCAGACGGTCGGCAGCGGCACTCTTGCCGTTCACCGCGCAGACCGCGCCCATCTGGTGTACCAGTTCGGCATCGCGATTCATCGCGCTGACCCGGGCCTGGTTGCAGCCGCTGGCATCGACGTCGGTCCAGCTGATCCGGCGACCACAGCCGGCCAGGCTGCACAAGGCCAGCACGGCGGGCAGGCAGATCGCTGGACGGACATGGGGCACAGTTCGCTCCGGGGCGCTCGATGGCGCGGTGGCTTGCCGGGAATTTCCGCATGGCCGATCCGGCAAAGTCGTCACGGCGCTCTAACGGACGGCTAACGGCGCGCGCTGCGCTGCCAGGCATGCGCTGATTGATCCAGCGCCGTCGTCGCCAGGTTCTCGTCGCACGTGCGCAACTGCGGCATAGTTGGCTCGGGGGTAACCATGCAATCAGTCGAGCACAGCGACGAACAACCGCTTTATCGTCATGCCTTCGGCAGCGTCGAATTCGACGAGGCACGCGGCGAGCTTCGTGTCGGCGGGCTGGTGGTGGATCTGGAGCAGCGGCCGCTGCAGGTGCTTGTCTGCCTGCTGCATCACGCCGACGAGGTGGTTCCGCGCGAGGAACTGTTCGATACGGTGTGGGCCGGGCGGCCGACCGTGGACAACGTGCTGGCCAATGCCGTGGCCAAGCTGCGCAAGGCGCTCGGTGTCGCAGAGCATGACCGCATCGTCAACTTGCCGCGGGTTGGCTACCGCCTTTGCGGGCCGGTCGAGCGCACGGTGTCTGGCCGGCGTCTGCACAGCCGGCTGGATCTGGTACTGGGCCAGGCGGTGCCGGGGCGCGAACATTTCCGCCTGCGCGAGCAGCTCGGCCCCTCTCGCGGCAACGAGGTCTGGCTGGCACGCCACGACAAGACCGGCGAACTGCGCGTGTACAAGTTCAGCGCCGACGGCGAACGCCTGGCGGCGCTCAAGCGCGAGGCCACGATCCACCGTCTGCTGCACGAAAGCCTGGGCGATCGCGACGATTTCGTGCGGGTGATCGACTGGAACTTCGCCGTCCCGCCGTTCTATCTGGAATGCGAATACGGCGGCCTGGATCTGGCCCGCTGGGCCGAGCGTGAGCCTGGCCTTGCCAGTCTGGGCCAGGCGCAGCGGCTGCGCCTGTTCCTGCAGATCGCCGATGCGATCGCGGCCGCGCATGAAGTCGGTGTGCTGCACAAGGACATCAAGCCGGCCAATGTGCTGATGCAGTCGCGCGGCGACGGATGGCAGCCGCGGTTGGCCGATTTCGGCAGCAGCCGACTGCTCGATCCCGGGCGTCTGGCGCAACTGGGCATCACCGCGCTCGGCCTGACCCTGACCCAGGCCGCTGCCGACGCCAGCGCCACGCCGCTCTATCTCGCGCCGGAGCTGCTGGCTGGCCACGCGCCGACCGTGCAAAGCGATGTCTACGGGCTGGGTCTGATGTTGTATCAGCTGCTGGTCGGCGACCTGCGCCGGCCGCTGGCGCCGGGTTGGGAGGCAGACATCGGCGACGAGCTGTTGCGAGAGGATATCGCCGCCGCTACGGATGGCTCACCGGCACGCCGCCTCGGCAGTGTCGGCGAGCTGTGCGAGCGCCTGCGTGGACGCGAGGCCCGGCGGATCGAGCGCCAGCGTCTGCGCGAGGCCGAGGCACGGGCGCAGCGCGCCGAGCACCGGCTGGAGCGCAGTCGCGCGCGGCGACCGTGGGTGGTGGCGGCGCTGCTGGTTCTGGCGGCGGGTCTGGGCATGAGTCTGTGGCAGTTCCATCGGGCCGGTGTGGCGCGCGATGAAGCCCAGCGCCAGGCGGCGATCACCACCGCGACCAACCGTTTTCTCAACGAGGATCTGCTCGGTGCCAGTATTGGCGGCGACTCGCCCGCGTGGTACGAGAAGAACCCCCGTCTGAGTGAAATTCTCGACGCCGCTGCCCTGCGCCTGGATCAACGCTTCGGCAAGGCGCCGCTGCTGGCTGCCGGTTTGCATCAGACGCTGGGTCGTGCGTACCGCAGCACCGGCGACTACGGCAAGGCTGCGGCGCAGCTGCAGACAGCTGCCGACCTGTTGCAGCGACAACTGGGCGGTGGCGACGAGCGTGCCCTGCTGGCCGAATACGAGCTGGCGGTGATGCAGGCGCACATGTCGCAGTTCAAGCAGGCTGCCGCCAGGCTCGATCGTGCCGACGCCGCTGCTGGCATGCGCCGGCAGTCGGTTTCGGAAATCAGTCTGCGTTCGCACCTGGCTCACGGCGATCTGGCATTCCAGCAGATGCAGGTGCAACCGGCCCTGGACAACTACCGGGCGGCGCAGACGATGCAGCAGATCCTGCATCCGGACGATGCGGTGATGTCGGCACACCTGTTGCTCGGCATCGCCGGTTGCGAACTGCGCCTGAATCACGCGGCCACGGCCGAACAGCTTGCCCGGCAGGTACTGGCCGGGCCGCCTTACACGCCGCACCGGGTTGGCATCGGGGTACTCGCGCTGGCGCGCTCCCGGCTGGGCGATGCCCTGCGCGCGCAGGGGCACTATGCCGAGGCGATCAGCGTCACCCGCCAGGCTGCCGCCGACTACGAAACGGCCCAGGGTGCGAGCGGACAGGGCACGATCAGTGCGTTGAGCTCGCTCAGCTATCTTTACTCGCTCAATGGCAATGCGGCAAAGTCGCTCAGTACCCAGCGCGATGTCTATCAGCGTGCGCTGGCGCGCTGGGGCAGTCACAATCAGTACACCCTGGTTGAGCAACTCAATCTTGGTTCGCAGGAGCACGAGGTCGGTGCGCTGAAGGAGGCGCTGAAGGATATGCAGTGGGCCGAAAGTGGACTGTTGCTGCTGTCCGGTGAGCACAGTCCGACCGTGCAGGCGGCCCGCGTCGCCCGCGCGAACGTGCTCAGCGACCTCGGTCGCAATGCCGACGCCCTGGCGCTGGTCGAGAAGATCGACCCGAAGGCCTATCAGGCAAGCACGGCCGATCCCGGTCGCGCCGAGGTGCTCAAGGCCTTGCGGGCGCAGATCCTGCTGCGCCTGGGGCGGCGCGAAGAGGCGTTGCCGCAGCTGCGCCAGGCGCTGCGTGACATGCAGGCCGCCGGAGTCGCGCCCGAGGAAATCGCGCCGTATCGAAAGAGTCTGCTGGACAGTGTGGCGGCAGCCAGGTGAGTGTTGCCGCCAGGTTCACGGCATGAGCCGGTGGAGGCGACGATTCCGGGGAGTGCTCCGATCCATCCAGAGCCGGCGTCATCGGTTGTGTCTGCGGCACCGATTGAAAACAATAATAATGACGCGTGATGCCCGGTGATCGGGTAGTGCAGATTGCGACCTGGTATTCAGACTTCCCATTCCCGCAGCGGCAGGCTGAACCTGACGCTGGGGGCAACTGACATGGCTGGTTGCCACACCGGTCGATCCGGCGATTGACCGGCCTGACCGGGTGGCCAGCAGGAGTTGCCGGCGTCGCCAGGCGATGCCGGATCAAGGCCGGCGGCGACACGCAACGGCCATCACGCAGTGACCACCCACCGCAACATCCACCGAAGCAGGAGATTTACTGATGAATATCCCGTTCGAGCGTACCGGCCCGCTTGCCGAATTGACCAGCTATCCGCAGTGGGCGCAGAAGATGGTCGCGGAGTGCGCCAGCACCAAACAGCGCGTACTTGATCACGACATCTGGAAGATGATGATGGCGCTGCAGCTCGATCAGGAGTCCACCAACAACTTCATGCGCGGCCTGTGGCCATTCATCGAGCGGTTCCCCGGCTTCATGGCGCTGAACCTGCTGAAGACCCGCTACGGGCGCAGCCAGGGCGACGACAAGGCGCGTCGCTGGCTGGTGCGCAATATCCGGGTCGAGCAAAATCATGCGGAATACTGGATCAACTGGGCTGAGGGTGCCGGGGTGCCACGCCAGGAATTGCTGGAAGGCGACGTTCTCCATGGCACCGACGGCCTGGCGCGCTGGTGCGAGGAAATCAGCACGCATGGAACCCTGGCGGCTGGCCTGGTGGCCACCAACTATGCGATCGAAGGGGTTACCGGAGAGTGGTCTCGGATGATTTACGAGAGTAAAACGTACCAGGAGAGCTTTGAACCGCCGATTCGGGCGTCCAGTTTGCGCTGGTTGCATCTGCATGCCGCCTACGACGACGTTCACCCTTGGGAGGCTTTGGATATAGTCTGTACCCTGATGGGCGAGAACCCTTCGGAAATGGAAGTGGCGCATCTGGGCGAATGTATCAGGCGAAGCTACACGAGCATGATCTTGCTGGGTGATCGCTGTATTCGTACGTGTCGTCATTTGTGGGCGGTCAACGAGGCTGCGGCATGAGGTGAGGTTCAACTGGAGCCGCACTCGATCGCTGCAGTGTCAAATCAAAACAGGCAGACGATGGATTTTCGCGGCAAAGGTTTGCAGATGCCCTTGAGCCGGCGGCTGATGCCGCTGGCATGGTCGCTTGCGGTCGCGATTGCGCTGATCATGGCCATGACCTGGGGCGTGCTTCAAGTCCAGGTCACTCTCGCTGGTTTCCTCAACAGCGAGAGCATCTGGTCCAAGGCCCAGAAGCAGGCCGTGATCGATCTCGACAATTATGCGATTTCCGGTGCTGCCACGGATCTGGCCCGATTCAACAGCAATTTCGAGTTGCTCAACGCGGATCAGCGGGGGCGCGACGCACTCACCTCCGGCAAGTACACCGAGTCGGAAATCGATCAGGTTTTCGCGCGCGGCAACAACATACCTGCGGCCAAGTCAGGCATGATCTTCATGCTCCGGCATTTTTCCGCGGCGCCACATATGCAGGAGGCGCTTGCCGCCTGGCAGTCGACCGACAGCTCGATCGCCGAGTTGGGCGCTATCGCCAGCGGGCTCCATGACGCCTACGCAGCCGGTGGTCCGAGCCAGGCCGAGATCGCGCGGCAGCGTGCGCGCATCAACGCACTCAATGTCTTCATGGAGCCACGCACCAACCAGTTTTCGGCGGAAATCGTCGATGGCGCGGTTTTGATCGGGCACCTGCTGTTCTGGGGTGTGTTGAGCGCGTTTGTGATCGCTGCCTTGTTGTGGGTACGCATGGCGCGCCGGATCCTGGAGAGTGTGCGGGGCAGCGAGGAGCGCTACCGCCTGCTGTTCGACAGCGCAGCCGATGCCATCGTGATGGTCGATGAGGACAGCGGGCGGATTCTCGATGTCAATCGAACCGCGTCGGCTTGGATCGGGCGTAGCTTGAACGAACTGGTCGGTGATCGTTTCGTGCACCTGTTCATGCAGTCGCTGTCCGGTCAGCAGGCTGGTCGGGCCAGCACCAACACCCTGCTCGGAGCCGACGGCAGCACCCGGCCGGTCGAGACGCAGACCAGTGTCGCCAATTGGGGCAATCAGCCGGTGCGCCAGGCCATCATTCGCGATATCTCCGAGCGGGTGACGCTTGAGCACGAGCGCCGGGTTGCAGCCGAAGCCCTGGCCAGCATCGCCGAGGGCGTGATCATCGCCGATGCCGGGCGACGGGTGATTTCCACCAATGCCGCGCATACCGAGCTGACCGGCTTCACCAGCCAGATGTTGCAGGGCCGGCGTCTGGACGACACACGTCGGCTGCCTGAGGGCAAGCCCCTGCCACAGGCCATCTGGGATGGCGTCGCGGCCGGTCGCAACTGGATCGGCGAGGTGCGCAGTTCGCGCAGCGACGGCAGCTTCTACCCGGAACACCTGAGCATCAGCACGATCCGCGATGCCGATAACCAGGTGATGTATTACGTGGCGGTGTGTACCGATATCCACGAGGCCAAGGCCAACCAGCATCGGCTGGAGCATCTGGCGCGGCACGATCCGTTGACCGGCCTGGTCAACCGCGCCGAGTTCGAGCGCCACTGTGGCGAGGCGATCGTCCTGGCCGAGCGCGAACGCCTCGCAGCGGTGGTGCTGTTCATCGATCTGGACGCGTTCAAGATCGTCAACGACAGTTACAGTCACGCGGTCGGCGATCGGCTGCTGGTGAAGGTGGGTGAGCGCGTACGCAAGCAGTTGTCCGATGGTGATGTCGCCGGGCGCATCGGCGGCGATGAGTTCACCGTGCTGGTTCCGCGGCTGGGCCTGCGCGAGGATGCGCGCACGGTCGCCAAGCGATTGCTGGTGACCCTGTCCGAACCGTTCGTGCTGGACGACTACGAGATCGTGCTCAGCGCAAGCATCGGCATCGCCGGCTATCCGCTGGATGGCAACGACCCGGCGACACTGATCGCGAATGCCGACGCCGCGATGTATGCGGCGAAGACCGAGGAGCGCAACGCTTTCCGCTTCTATACGCCGATGATGCATGCTGACAACCGGCGCCGGCTGCAACTGGCCACCGAACTGCGCCAGGCCCTGGCACGCAACGAGTTCCAACTGGTGTTCCAGCCCAGCATCGAGCTCAGCACCAGTCGCATCGTGGCGGTGGAGGCCCTGTTGCGCTGGCAGCATCCGGAGCGCGGCGAGGTATTGCCGGGAGAGTTCATTCCGGTGGCCGAGGGACTGGGCCTGATCCGTCGCATTGATGAGTGGGTGCTGCAGGCGACCTGCAACCAGATCCAAGCCTGGGATCTCGCCGGGGTACCGCCGATCCGCGTGGCAGTGAATGTGTCGGCCCGCTGGTTCGGTCACCCGTCATTCGTCGAGGGGCTCAGCCGAACCCTTCATTCGCGGCGCCTGCCGGCCCATCGTCTGTTGCTGGAGATCACCGAGAGTGCGATGTTGCGTTTGGGCGACGAGACCCAGCGCACGATGCAGACCCTGCATACGCTGGGCATCGACGTGGCGATCGACGACTTCGGTACCGGCTACTCGTCGATGGCGTATCTGAAGTTGCCGGCCGTCGCGTATCTTAAGATCGACCGATCCTTCATCACCGGATTGCCCGGCAGCGGCAACGATGCGGCGATTACCGAGGCGATGCTGGCGATGTCCAAGAGCCTTGGCCTCACCACCATCGCCGAAGGTATCGAAACCGAGGCGCAGCACGAGTTCCTGCTGCGTGCCGGATGCAATGAAGGGCAGGGCTACCTGTATTCGTATCCGCTGAAGGCGGAGGAAATCCAGTATCTGCTGGGGCAGAACCCGTCCAATTTCCCGGTCAGACTGAGGCTGGTGGCGCCCCGGCGCGATTGAGTCCCGGCTCGACGCCGGGTACCTGCAGCGGTGCGCAGTGCCGGTTCAGCCATTCCAGGTCGACACCTTCCAGCAGCGGGCTCAGCGCGGCCCGCACGCTGGCGTGGTAGTCGTCCAGCCAGGCACGCTCATCCGGATTCAACAACCCCGGCTCCAGCGCGCGGCGGTCGAACGGGCACATCGTCAGCGTTTCGAAGGCGAGAAATTCGCCGAACTCGGTCTGCTCGGCCTCGACCACCACCGCCAGGTTCTCGTGCCGTATGCCGTGCCGTGCCGGCTTGTACAGGCCAGGCTCGATCGAGCTGATCATTCCCGGCTGCAGCGCCACCAGCGCAGCGCCTGCCACCGGCGGACGGATCGACTGCGGACCTTCGTGCACGTTGAGGAAATAGCCCACGCCGTGGCCGGTGCCATGACCGTAGTCCATACCCGCAGCCCATAGCGGTGCGCGCGCCAGTGCGTCCAGCTGCGGGCCACTGGCGCCTTTCGGGAAGCGTGCGCGGGACAGGGCGATCATCCCCTTCATCACCAGGGTGGCATCGCGGCGCTGCTCGGCGGTGGTCTCGCCCAGCGCGAGTACGCGGGTGATGTCGGTGGTGCCGCCGAGGTACTGTCCACCGGAGTCGACCAGAAGCAGGCCCTTCGCCTGCAGGGTGCTGTGCGATTCGGGCG
>JAJXYE010000120.1 GCA_021780735.1 Pseudomonadota bacterium
GCGGCTGGCCGGACTGTACGGGCCCGGTCGCCTGCAATTGCTCGATCGCCTTCGTGCAGGTACCGCGCGGGTGCCGCGTGCCACGCCGCACTGGGCCAACCGCATCCATGTCGACGACGCCGCCGCAGCGATCGTGCATCTGCTGGGCATCGTTGATCCGTTGCCGCTCTACCTCGGCGCGGACGACACTCCGCTGCCGCTGGAAGAGCTGTACGACCACCTCGCCCACCTGGTCGGTTCGCCGCCGCCGGCGGATGGTCCGGCGCCGCCCGGTATCGGCAGCAAGCGGCTCAGCAATGCGCGCTTGCGCGCCAGCGGTTTCGTGCCGCGCTGGCCGGACTCGCGCGCGGGTTATGCCGCGCTGCTCGATCCGTAGATACTCGAATCCACCGTTTCCACCAACCCGGGAGAATGACATGGCCAATCCCGTTCCGCATCACCAGGTCAGCACCGGCAATGACATTCCCGGCTGCCGCATCGTGCGTTCGTTCGGCATCGTGCGTGGCATCACCGTGCGCTCGCGCAGCGTGGTCGGCAACCTCGGCGCCGCCCTGCAGACCATCGTCGGCGGCAACATTTCGATCTATACCGAGCTGTGCGAGAAGGCGCGCGAAGAAGCGTTCGAGTTGATGCTGCGGCACGCCGCCGCGATGGGCGCC
Source organism: Pseudomonadota bacterium (assembly GCA_021780735.1). Classification (GTDB taxonomy): domain Bacteria; phylum Pseudomonadota; class Gammaproteobacteria; order Xanthomonadales; family Rhodanobacteraceae; genus Rhodanobacter. The sequence goes on from JAJXYE010000120.1 coordinate 660, forward strand.
AACGGTGTGGTGGCGATGCGCTACGACGCCAACGAAGTGGCCCAGGGGGTGACCGAAGTGCTGGCGTATGGCACGGCGGTGCAGGTGGAGACGGTGTAAGCCGATATCGAGCGCGCCCGGCAACATGAATTGCACCATGCCGCGGAGCCGGTGACGAAGATCAAGGGTCACTGAGATCAAGATGGACACCGGTGACGACGGCAGCATCAATGCGTGTCGGGTCAACTTGAAGATCAACTCGGGCGGTCGACGGAGCAAGATCCCTGTCGTCTGCCTTTTTCTTGTTGCAGGAGCGGATCCCGGGCGGGACGCCTTGATGTCCGGAGCAATGAGCATCGCGTCCCGGGTGCGCTCCTGCGGGTTCTTGCTCAACCGTGATTCAACCCCGTCACATGCCGCTCGTCGTCATACTCGACCACGGTGTCGGCCAGCGCAGGCAGCGTAGCCAGTGCATGCCGGCTGAGCCGTTCGAAGTGCATCAGGAAACGGGCCATGGTCGGTGCGCCCATCGCCAGCGGTGCGCGCCGCGCGATCAGATCCTGCTCCTGCTCGCCGCGCCAGCGGCGCACGATCTCCCAGCCCGGTGCCTGAAGCACGATCAGCGCATCGAAGGCGCGCCATAGCGGCTGGTAGCTGCGCAGTTGCTTGTTGACCCAGCGCCGCCAGCTGCCATCGGCGTCTTCGTCCCGCTCCAGCGCATTGATCGGTTTGGCCAGTGCGGCCTGCAGTTGCGGGCGGATACCCAGTGCCCAGCCTTCCACGATCACCAGGTCAGGCGCTTGCGTGATACGCGGCCAGCGTGAAGGTGAAATGCGCGTGTCTCGTCCCTTGTCGAAGCGCGGGTGCGGCACCGGCAGCCTGGATGAGGCGTGCGGCAGCGCCGCCAGCACCGACATCATCAGTTCGATTTCGTGGGTACCCGGTACGCCGCGGGTACGCAGCAGCGGGTGAACCTCGCGTGCCAGTGCTTCGCGCTCGCTGCGGGCATAGTAGAAATCATCCAGCGAAAGCACGTCGGTAACCCAGCCGCGCGTGACCGCCTGAGCCTTCATCACCCGCGCCAGCGTGCTCTTGCCGCTGCCCTGCAGGCCGGACAGACCGAGGATACAGGGCCGGCGCGCCCGCGCGATGCGCCCGGCATAGTGATCAAGCAGATGCCCGGCCAGGGCTTCGTTCTGCTTTTCGGCATGCGACATCATGAACGGGCGACCTTTGCTCCGGGAGGAACTTCGGCCAGCAACAGGCCGCCGTGACGAAATGTCGCATGAATCCGGGCGTAGGCCAGGTCTTCACGGCTGGTACGGAAGAATCGAGCCAGCTCCGAGGCGGTTCTGGTATCGCGTTCACGGGTACTGGATGCGGGGGTCATTGCACTATCATCAGCCTGGTTGATTCGCACCATGATGGCGCGAGTCGGTCACGATGCAAAAGGGAAGTTTCAAACATCATGCTCAAACCCGAGATTCTGGATACTTTCCTGCGCCTGCTGGACGAGGCCAGGGCCAGTGGTGACCGCGAACCCACAGCGATGAATCTGGCGACGGTGGACGCCGCCGGCCAGGTGTCGTCGCGGATTGTCCTGCTCAAGGGGGCCGACGAGCGCGGATTCCGTTTCCACAGCAACTATCAGAGCGACAAGGGCAGCCAGCTCGACGCACACGCGCAGGTCGCGCTGTGTTTCCACTGGAAGCAGTTGCGCAACGGCGTGCAAGTGCGTGTGGAAGGCGTTGCACGCAAGCTGCAGGAAGACGAGTCGGACGCCTATTTCGCCACCCGGCCACGGGCCAGCCAGATCGGCGCCTGGGCCTCGCTGCAGTCGCAGACCTTGCCCGACCGCGGGACGTTCGAGCAGCGCGTGGCGCGCTACGAGAAGGAGTTCGACGGTCGCGACGTCAGCCGGCCGCCGCACTGGGGCGGTTATCTGGTGGAGCCTGACATGCTGGAATTCTGGTATGGCGAAGAGTTCCGCCTGCATGAGCGGGTGCGCTGGAGCCGCCACGGCCAGACCTGGACCAGCCGGCTGCTGTACCCGTGAGCCGGCCGCAGCCCGCGTCGCATGTCGCGCAGGTCGCTTTTGCCGTGCATACCCGCGGCCGCGGATTCAGTGACATCAGCGCCCAGGTCGGCGACGCGGTGGCGGCCAGCCATGTGCAGATCGGGTTGGCCAACGTGTTCACTGCGCATACCAGTTGCTCGCTGCTGCTTGGCGAAAATGCCGATCCGTCCGTGCGCGACGATCTGGAACGCTGGTTCGCCCGTGCCGTGCCGGACGGTGATGCGATCTTCCGGCATGATGCCGAAGGGCCGGACGACATGCCGGCGCATATCCGCTCGATCCTCACCGGGGTCAGCCTGAGCGTGCCGGTGCATGGCGGCAAGTTGATGTTGGGCACTTGGCAGGGCATCTACCTGTGGGAGCACCGGCTCGATCCGCATCAGCGCAAGGTCACCGTGACCGTGCTCGGGCACTGACGCATGGCCGAACATGTCAGGCCTGATCAGTGCATGCCTGGTCATTTCCCGCAACGCATCGTCTGCCTTACCGAAGAGCCGACCGAGGTGCTTTACGCCTTGGGCGAAGAGGATCGCATCGTCGGCATTTCCGGCTTTACCGTGCGGCCGCCGCGGGCACGCAGGGAAAAGCCCAAAGTCTCCGCTTTCACCAGCGCGAAGATCGGCGAGATCCTCAAGCTCGAACCGGATCTGGCGATCGGCTTTTCCGACATCCAGGCGGACATCGCACGCGAGCTGATCAAGGCTGGTGTCGAGGTCTGGATCAGCAATCATCGCAGTGTGGACGGCATTCTCGCCTATATCCGCCGGCTCGGCGCGATGGTTGGCGCGTACGAGAAGGCCGAGGCGTACGCGCAACGCGCCGTGCAGCATATCGCCGACATCCAGGCCGCCGTGGCGCAACTGCCGCGGCGGCCAAGGGTATATTTCGAGGAGTGGGACGATCCGATCATCAGCGGCATCCGCTGGGTCGCCGAAGTCATCGGCATCGCCGGCGGCGACGACTGCTTCCCCGAGCTGGCGCGCGAGCCGCTGGCAAAGCAGCGCATCATGGCCAACGGCGACGAGGTGGTGCGACGCGCCCCGGACATCATCCTCGGCTCATGGTGCGGCAAGCGCTTCCGGCCGGAGAAAGTGGCGGCACGCCCGGGTTGGGACACCATTCCGGCGGTACGCCATGGCGACCTGTACGAGATCAAGTCGCCGATCATCCTGCAACCCGGCCCCGCTGCGCTGTTCGACGGGCTGGCCGCGATCCACCGGATCATCGCCGCGTGGGCACACCGTACGTAGGAGCGCACCCTGTGCGCGATGCGCTGCGGCGGTCTCTCCAAGGCAATCGCGCACAGGGTTCGCTCCTGCAACGGCTCCAGTCTCGCTCAGGCGCCCATGGCCAAGCGCGCGCCCAGATCCAGCAACGGCGCAGCAATCAGCAGTCTTCCGAGCAGCAGCACGATCATCACGGCCATCGGCGCAAAGTCGATCTGGCCGACCACCAGCTTGCCCTCGAGTGGGCGC
>JAJXYE010000108.1 GCA_021780735.1 Pseudomonadota bacterium
CGCAGCCGGCAAGCGGGGCGGCCGCTTTCAACCGTACCGGCATCAGCGAAGCACCGAGGGTTACGCAGGCGGTCACCAATGCTCGCCTGGTGACCATTCCGAAGACGCGTCCTGGCTCCATGGGTGGAGTGACATCGAGCACCCCGCTGCCGGCGGCGACCGCGATGAGCCACCTGCAACTTGTATTGAAACCCAGTGCGCTGCGCCTGGCGGAAATGCAGGCCCGCATCTCCAATCAGCACAACCCCAAGTCCGGTCAATTTCAACAGTGGCTGACGCCGCAGCAGTTTGGTGCGGCGTTCGGCGTGGTCGACGGCGACATTGCGGCGGTAAGGTCGTGGCTCTCGTCCGAGGGCTTTACCGTCAACGGCGTCTACCCGAACAGGATGCAGGTCGATTTCAGCGGCACTGCTGCGCAGGTCAATCAGGCGTTCCACACGCAGGAAACCGTCTACACGCTTGGCAACGGCAGGCATTATCTGGCCAACTCCTCCGACATCAGCGTGCCGGCGGCGCTGCAGCGAGTGGTGGCTGGCGTGGTGGGGCTGAGCCAGCCGCCTGCGGCAAGCAACACGACCCCAAAAATCGGCACGTTCAACCCCTCCACGCATCGGTTCGACCTGAGCGGCGCGGCGGCGGCACAAGCCCACGCGATGACCATAGGTCCCGGGGGGCTTCGTGGCTACAGGGGTCTGGTACCCGATGATCTTGCCGAGATGTATGGCATATCGAGGATCCGCAAGAATGGTGTCACCGGCAAGGGCATCACCATTGCCATCGTCGAAATTCTGCCGGCCTTGCCCGGGGACTGGAGCAATTTCGTCACCCAGTTCAACCTGGGAGACTATGGCGGCACCTTCACGCAATTCACGCCGCAGTTGGGTGACTTGAACAATTGCTATGCCGGTCAGCAGTCCAATCCACCCGATGAATATTATTCGGCGGCCGAGGATCTGGAGGCGGCCACGGCCATTGCGCCCGGGGCTAATATCGAGGTCGCCTACTGCTCGAATTTCACCGCCAACTGGGATCCGGCCAGCCCCAACACCTACGGCGGCCTGTTCATTGCAACCACCAATCTGGTCAACAGCGACCAGCGACCGGACGTCATAAGCATCAATTATCCGGGTTATTACTACGGTGAGGATAAAACCGACAGCGCCAGCAAGACCGCGATCGATCTGCTGACCGCGCAGGCGGATGCCGAGGGCATTTCGGTGTTCACGGGCACCGGAGATTCGGGTACCAATTCGGATTTCACCGGAGGCGACATCGATGCGTCGGGCCCCACGGTTGCCTCGCTGGCCAGCTCGCCCTATGTCACGGCGGTGGGTGGAACCGATCTTGCCGATGAGCTCGATGGCACCACCAGCGAGTACTTCAGCAGCACGCCCAACGCCGACTACGGAACCGCGCTGGGCTATGTCCCGGAGATTCCCTGGAACAAGTCCTGCGGCAACGGCGTGGTGGCCAAGGCCGACGGCTTCGCGAGTGCCGTGAGCTTTTGCAAATTCATGATGAAGCAGGACCCCAATGCCAGTTATGTGACATCGATAGGAACCGGCAGCGGCTCTTCCGTCGTGGACAGCAAGCCTGCGTGGCAACGTCTGGTCTACAACGCGGCGAAGGATCAGTCGCGCGACGTACCGGACGTGGCGCTATTCGGCGGGTCCTTCAACAACAACACCGTGATGGTTGTCTGTGCGGGCTACCAACCGTGCACGCCGAACTTCACTACGCCGGCATTTCTGGTTGCCGATACATCGCTGTCCACGCCAATGTTCGCGGGCATCCAGGCCTTGATCGACCAGGGCATCGCGATGCGCGGCTTGCCCGCCGACCAAGGCAACGCGGCGCCGACGCTGTATGCGCTTGCCGCGCAGGAATACGGCGGCCCCAACGGCCCGGCGCCCGCCAGCCTTGCTGCGTGCAATGCGGACAACGGCAATACCGGCACGGCGAATTGCGTCTTTCACAACATCACGCGCGGCTCGAGCTCGACGCAGTGCGTCAGCTTCGACGGCGGTGCCGATACCCCCAACTGCTATTTCTACGGCACGGTCAATCCCTACGGATATGGCTTGGAGACACTCGGACTGACCACGATCGATGCGGCCCCGACGACCTACGGGGTGAAAAACAAGGCCTATGGGGCACAGCCCGGCTGGAGTTTCGCTGCGGGCCTGGGTTCGGTGAATGCCACCAATCTGCTGATTGCATGGCGGGCATTCGTACATGCGCCCGCGGCGACCCCGTAATGAGAACGGGAACTTCGCCATCACCCCTTTTGACCGATTTATCTCTCGAGGCTTCATCATGAATCATCGGAATTACCTATTGAGCGCAGCCATTGCCATGGCTCTTGCCATCGCGCCCCATGGGGCGCTCGCGCGACCGTCAGCGTCCCCGGGCAACGCACTGGCGGGCATCCATACGTCAGAGGCACCGCGGGTCACGCGCGCCGTCACCAACACCAACCTCGCCACGCTGCCGGGGACGCATCTGGGCGTCGTCAGCCAGGCGCCCGCCGGTACACCACTGGCCGATTCAACGAAGATGAGCCACCTGCAACTGGTGCTGAAGCCAAGCGCGTTGCGTCACGCTGCGATGGAGCAGTTGATCGCCAACCAGCACAATCCCGATTCGGGGAGTTTCCAGAAATGGCTGACACCGCAGCAGTTCGGCGACGCCTTCGGCGTTCTCGACAGCGATATCGCGGCCGTCACGGCGTGGCTGACTTCCCAGGGTTTCACGGTCAACAACGTGTACCCGAACAAGACCCAGATCGATTTCAGCGGCACGGCCGGGCAGGTCGATCAGGCCTTCCATACGCAGGAAGGCATCTACACCATCGGTGGCGTCAAGCACCTGGCCAATGCCACGGATATCCGCATTCCGGCCGCGTTGAGCCCGGTGGTATCCGGTGTCATGGGGCTCACGGACTTTCACGCGAAGGCCTTTCACGAGAAATCACATATCGCCCGGTGGGACGCGGCAAAGAAGTCGTTCGTGCCCCGACAAGAGGGCACGACGCCGGCCGGGAAACATGTCGGTCAGGCGATCACCTTCCCCACCCTCTCCGGCGAGCAACGCGGCCTGGTGCCCAACGACATCGCCACGATGTACGGCATCCGAACCCTGCGCAACAACGGCGTCACGGGCAAGGGCATCACCATCGCGGTGGTGGAAGACCACGACATGGTACCGGGAGATTGGTACAACTTCGTCGGCGTGTTCAACCTGGGCCAGTATGGCGGTACCTTCGCGCAGATCAACCCGGCGCCGGCGAGCGGATCCACCAACTGTTTCGATCCCGATACCGTCTTCAATTATCAGGGCGATGACGGCGAGACTCTGCTGGATGCCGAGTGGGCCACGGCGGTCGCCCCGGGCGCGCACCTGGTGGTGGCCAGTTGTTCCGATGCCGCACCTGATTATTCAGCCGCGACCGACAATTTCTTCGGCGGCGTGTTTCTCGCGGCGGACAATCTCATCAATGGCACCAACCGTCCCGACATCATCAGCGCCAGCTATGGCTACGGGGAATACTTCACGGATGCGGCCAGCAAGACGGCCATTGATGAGATGTGGGCGCAGGCGGATGCCGAGGGCATTTCGGTGTTTGCCGCTACCGGCGACAGCGGATCCAACCCGAGCTTCAATGGCGCCATCATCAATGGTGTCCAGGGCAATTCTGCGGTGGATGCCAGTTCGTTCGCCACCTCACCGCATGTCACCGGTGTGGGAGGCACCGACCTCGCCGATGTCCTTGACGGCACCACCAGCCAGTACTTTGCAGCCACGCCCAGCGTGGTCGGTGGCTCGGCATTGTCCTATGTGCCGGAAATCCCGTGGAACGAGTCCTGCGGCAATGGCGTCGCAGCGAAGGCCGCCGGTTTCGACAGCGCCATCGCCTTCTGCCAGTTCGACCTGAAATACGACCTGGCAGGCTACTACGTGACTTCCGAGGCCGGCAGCGGTGGCCCGTCGTCGGTGGATGCCAAGCCGGCGTGGCAGGGGCTGGTGCACAATGCCGCCCAGGATCAATCGCGCGATCTGCCCGATGTTTCGTTGTTCGCGGGTTCCTACGGCGGTTATACATGGGTCATCACCTGCACCTCCTATTACCCCTGTGCGCCCGGTTTCAATGAGCCGACTGCGCTCAGTGGCGGAACCT
>JAJXYE010000030.1 GCA_021780735.1 Pseudomonadota bacterium
TGTGCGCGATGCTTTTCTCCGGTCGACCAAGATCAAGGGCGTTCGCGCACAGGGTGCGCTCCTGCATCAGAAATGTGAGCGAACACGGTAACGCACTGCTGGAACACCTTTGAAGCGAAGCACTGACCATGATCGAAACTGCCAAGACCGACCACCCCTGCGCCGATGACGCTCTGGTTCGCGCCAGCGTCCGGGACTATTACGGCGAAACGCTGAAAAGCAGTGGCGACCTGCGCACCACCGCCTGCTGCAGCATCGAGGCGATGCCCGAGCACCTGCGCGCGATCCTGGCCCGGCTGCACCCCGAAGTGCGCGACCGCTTCTACGGCTGCGGCTCACCGCTGCCGCCGGCGCTCCATGGCATGACCGTGCTCGACCTCGGCAGTGGCAGCGGCCGCGATGCTTATTTGTTGTCGAGCCTGGTCGGCGAGAGCGGGCAGGTGATCGGCATCGACATGACCGCGCAGCAGCTGGAAGTCGCGCAGCGCCATCGCGAGTTTCATGCGCAGGCCTTCGGCCACGCGCAGTCCAATGTCAGTTTCCATCTGGGCGACCTGGCCGATCTGGCCGCGCTCGGCATCGCCGATGCATCGGTCGACGTGGTGGTGTCCAACTGCGTGTTGAACCTGGTGCCGGACAAGCGCCGCGCGTTCGCCGAGATCATGCGTGTGCTGAAACCCGGCGGCGAGCTGTATTTCTCCGATGTGTACAGCGACCGCCGGCTGCCGCGCGAACTGCTGGCCGATCCGGTGCTGTTGGGCGAGTGCCTGGCCGGCGCGCTGTACGTGGAGGACTTTCGGCGGCTGATGGGCGAGCTCGGCGTGGCCGATGCGCGGGTGTGCGCACGCAGTCCGATCGAGCTGACCGATGCGGCGATCGAGCGGAAGATCGGCTTCGCCCGCTTCGAGTCGATCACCTGGCGCGCGTTCAAGTTGCCGCTGGAGGATCGCTGCGAGGATTACGGCCAGGTCGCCACCTACCTGGGCAGCATCGAGCAGCATCCGCATCGCTTCGCGCTGGACGATCACCACCTGTTCGAGTGCGAGCGGCCGATGCTGGTCTGCGGCAACACCGCCGACATGCTGGCCGGCAGCCGCTATGCCGCACACTTTCGCATCGACGGCGACAAGCGCCGGCACCACGGCCTGTTCGATTGCGCGCCGGCTGCCGCTGCCGTGGGTGCCGCGGCGGCTTGCTGCTGAACATGGTGGACGTCGTGGCGAGCGATGAGGTGCAGCGCGGATTGTCGGTGATCGTGCCGCTGGCGCCCGCTGAAACCGAGTGGCCTGAACTCGTGCTGCAGCTTGCCGAGCTGCCGGCGGGCAGCGAGGTGATCCTGGTGGCGGCGGACGACACGCCACGGCCGGCGCCCGAAAGCTGGCCGCCGCAGCTGGGCTATCGTGTCTGCCGCAGCCCGGCCGGCCGCGCGCGCCAGCAGAATCTGGGCGCCCGTGTGGCCAGTGGCGAGTGGTTGTGGTTCCTGCATGCCGATTCACGCCTGCGCATCGAAACCTTGCCCGAATTGCAGCGCTTCATGGCCCGGGGCGACGAGGCGCTGGGCTGGTTCACGCTGGCCTTTCGCGGCGACGGGCCGCGCTGGACCGTGTTCAATGCGCACGGTGCCAACTGGCGTGCACGCTGGCTGGGCTTGCCGTTCGGCGATCAGGGGCTGTTGTTGCCGCGCTCACGTTTCGCGGCGCTGCAGGGCTTCGACGAGCTGGCGCCGTACGGCGAGGATCACCTGCTGGTATGGGCCGCGCGTCAGGCCGGTCTGCCGTTGCGACATGTTCCGGCGGTGCTGGAAACCAGCGCGCGCAAATACGCGCGGCACGGTTGGCTGGCTACCACGCTCAGGCACTGGCGACTTACCGCCGCCCAGGCATGGCCGGCATGGCGCGCCATGCGCAAGGGCAGCACGCCGGCGCTGGCGATCTTCGTCAAGACACCGGGGCTGTCACCGGTGAAGACGCGCCTGGCTGCCACCCTGGGCGAGGCCGCCGCCACCCGTTTCCACCAACTCGCCGCCGCTGCCACCGGCGAAGTCGCGCGCAGCTGCCAGTCACAGCTGACCCCGTATTGGGCGATCGCCGAAGCCGGTCCGGTCGCCGCAGCCGCATGGCCGGGTTTTGCATCATTGCATCAGGGCGAGGGCGGTCTGGGCGAGCGCCTGCATACGGTCTATTCGCAGCTGCTGGCGCGGCACGGCCGCGTGCTGCTGATCGGTGCCGACGCACCGCAACTGACCGCCGATCTGTTGCGTGCGGCGATCGATCGGCTGGACGACGACGCTGCGCCGTTCGTGATCGGCGACGCCAGCGACGGCGGCTTCTGGCTGTTCGGCGGTCGCGCACCGATTCCGCGTGAGGTGTGGACATCGGTGTGCTATTCGCAGCCGCAGACCGCCGCCGACTTGCGCCAGCGACTGATGCCGCACGGTGGCGTGACGCCCGTGCCCGCGCTCGCCGATGTGGATAGTGCCGCCGATCTGCCGGTGCTGCTCGAGGCACTGGCGGCGCTGGTCGAGCCCTTGCCGGCGCAACGGCTCCTGCATGACTGGCTGCAGCCGATGCTCGACCGGGTCGACGCGCCTGCGGTGCGAGGATGATGGCGGCCGGACTCAGCGGCTCTTGCGCAGCGGCTGCACGAGCAGGCTGGACAGGCGCTGCGCAGGCGCATCGCGAAATGCATCCAGGCCCAGCGCCATGGTTGGCTGCGGCTGCCGGGGAGTCGCGCGGTAGCTGCCGAACAGGCGATCCCACCATGAGACATGGAAGCTGAAATTGCTGTCGTGTTCCTCGCGCCGCACCGAGTGATGGATGCGGTGCATGTCCGGCGTCACGAACACCCAGCGCAGCCAACGCTCGAGCCGGAGCGGCAGATCCAGATTGGCATGCGTGAGCAGGGCAAAGCTGCTCAGCACGATCTCGAACGCTGCCACCACCATCGGCGCCACGCCGAGCAGCAGCACGGCGGCGATCTTGATCCCCATCGACAGCAGGATTTCCAGCGGATGAAAACGCACGCCCGAGCTGACATCGAGGCTGAGATCGGTGTGGTGCACCCGATGCAGCCGCCACAGCCAGCCGACCCGGTGCATCAGCCGATGCTGCGTGTAGATCAGCAGATCCAGCGCCACGAAGCCGAGCACCGCTGCCGACCAGGCCGGCATGCGCGATTGATGCAGCAAGCCGAAATCATGCGCCCGCGCCCACAGTGCGGCGTCCACCGCCAGCCACGGCAGCAGCAGGCGCAGGCATAGTGCATTGATCAGGCCCAGCCCGAGATTCACCGACCAGCGCTGTCGCCGCCGCGGCTGCCGGATGTGCCGCGGCCAGCGCCATTCGGCGAGGCCGAGCAGGGCCAGCAGGGCGAGAAACAGCGCGAGTCGGAACGTGGCGTCTTGCATGGAGTGAAGCGGCTCCGTGGCAAACCGGGCAGGGACGTCGCTGCCCAGTATCCTCTGTTTACGCGGGCTCTCTCTCGAACCAGTGGCCGGTGCGGTTGACCATGTGCACCACCGACAGCATCACCGGTACTTCGACCAGCACGCCCACCACCGTGGCCAGCGCCGCGCCAGAGCGCAGTCCGAACAGACTGATCGCCGCCGCCACCGCCAGCTCGAAGAAGTTGCTGGCGCCGATCAGTGCGGCCGGGCCGGCTACGCAATGCGGCACCTTCAGCCAGCGGCTGAGGCCGTAGGCGATGCCGGCGTTGAGGTAGACCTGGATCACGATCGGCACCGCCAGCAGCGCAATGATCAGCGGCTGGCGCAGGATCGCCTCGCCCTGGAATCCGAACAGCAGCACCAGCGTGGCCAGCAGCGCCGCGGTCGACCAGGGATCCAGCCGCTGCAGGGTCGAGTCCAGCGCGGCCTGCCCGCGTTGGCGCAGCAACCAGCTGCGCCACAGCTGCGCGATGATCACCGGCACCACGATGTACAGCAGCACCGACAGCAGCAGCGTGCCCCAGGGCACGTGGATCGACGCCACGCCCAGCAGCAGGGCCACGATCGGCGCGAACGCGACCACCATGATGGTGTCGTTCAGCGCGACCTGGGCCAGGGTGAAGTTCGGCTCGCCGCCGCACAGCCGCGACCACACGAACACCATCGCCGTGCAGGGCGCCGCGGCCAGCAGGATCAGGCCCGCGATATACGCATCGTGTTGATCGGCCGGT
>JAJXYE010000244.1 GCA_021780735.1 Pseudomonadota bacterium
GGTTCGATCTCGGGGATCTGCTCCGGCGCGATGTCCTGGTAGCGCGGCGCGCGCATCTTGTCGCGGGCAGGCAGGTTGACCCAGAGCTGGAAGCCGCGCATCTCGCCGTCCTCCTGCTCGGGCATCTCGGAGTGGATCAGGCCCGCACCCGCGGTCATCCATTGCGCACCTCCCGGCACCAGCAGGCCGCTGTTGCCGTGGTTGTCGCGGTGGCGCATGCGACCGGCCAGCATGTAGGTCACAGTTTCGAACCCGCGATGCGGATGATCGGGAAAGCCGCCGATGTAGTCGGCGCCCCGCTCCGAGCCGAAGGCGTCCAGCAGAAGAAACGGGTCCAGCATTTCCAGCGCCGGCTGGCCGATCACGCGCGTCAGCTTGACGCCGGCACCGTCGCTGGTGGGAAGGCCGCGGACACGGCGGGTGATGGTGCGGGCAGCGTTCATGACCTGGCTCCGTTGCGGACTGTACGCAGCATGGGGGCACTGGAACGGTTTGCCGAGGGTCGTCCCGGTCATGCTGTGTTGCCGTGCCGGAAACCGGGCGGTGTTCGCGCCACGGGCTGTGCGCGGCGGCGGATGCGCCGGCTTCAGTGCACGTAAGCCGGCTGCAGCGAACCGAACAAGGCCAGCCCTAGCGCGATGCGGTACCACGCGAACAGCGTGTAGCGGTGACTCCTGATGTAACCCAGCAGCCAATTCACCGCGACGAAGGCGGTCAGCGTCGATGCCACGAAGGCGATGGCGAGGGTGGTCCAGCGTTCGGGTGGCGCCGCGACGCCGGCCTGGCGCGCGTGGTGTCAGAGCTCATAGCCGCTGGCGGCAAAGATGGTCGGGATGCCAACCAGGAACGAAAACTCGGTCGCCGCCGAACGGTCGCGCGTGCCCGCCAGCATGGCCGCGAAGATGGTCGCTCCCGAGCGCGATAGGCCCCGGAAGATCCCCGCCGCCATCTGCGCCAGACCGACCGCGATCACCACCGCCCAAGGGATCCTCGCGCAGGGCTCGAAGCGCCCGGCGAGGCTTTCGGCGCCGAGCATCCAGAGGCCGCCGAGGATCAGCGCCCAGGCTACCGGTCTCACCGTGTCCGGCAGCCTGAAACCGATCTTCACCGCGATAAGTCCCAGCACGCCGGTAATCAGAAAGGCGACCAGCAGCCTGGCGGCGTAGTCGAGGTTCTCCCGCCGGCCCAGTCCGGTTGCCAGCGTCCGCAGCCTGCGCCGGTACACCAGTCTTACGGCCAGGATCGCGCCGGCCTGGATCGCCACGTTGAACAGGTCCGATCGTGCGCCAAGCCACTGCTCCGCGATCAGCAGATGGCCGGTGGACGAGATCGGCAGAAACTCGGTTATGCCTTCGATGATGCCGAGCAGGATGGCGCCGAAGTGGATCTGCACGCGGGCACCTCGCGGCATGCGCAGCGCTCGAGCTTACGCAAACGCGCGCAGCGTGCCCAGCCACTTCGCGTCGTGTCGTTGCCGACGGACTCAGGCATGTATGCCCGATGTGAACGCCCACAGCACGATCACGCACATGATCACGACATAGATGCGAAGCCCCCAGAACACCCACTGTTGCCACGGCTTGAGATGCACGCGCCTGATCGGTGGCAGTTCGTCGTGCCAGCGCTCCTCGGCCAGCAGGGCCTGCAACTCTGCGGGCGTGTAGTCGTCGAGATCTTTCATGAGGTACCTCCGAAGATGTGCGGAAATATGGTGACCAGCCCGTACAGCACATTGCAGGCGATCAGCCCAAACATGATCGCGATCGACAGCGCATTGCGGATGGGGCCGTTGGCATGATCACCCATCAGTTCGCGGTCGTTTAGAAGCATCAGCAGGAACAGCATCGCAGCCGGCATGAACACGGTCGCAATAACCTGCACGCTGAGGTTGAGGAACCCGATCGGCAGGTTCGGAAACAGAACCACGCCTGCCGCCGCCACCGTGCCCATAATCGCCGGGGCATAGAAACGCCACGCCTGCGCGGGCGCGGCATTGAGCGAGCGCGGCATGTCAAACGCCTCGCCGATGGCCCAGCCGGTGCTGGCGGTGATCACAATGGCGGCGATCAGGCCGGCCTCGATCAGGCCCAACGCGAACAGCTTCATCGCCGTTTCGCCGAGGCGCTGCTGCAGCGCGGCCAACACCGCTTGGGTGGTGAGGTCCTTGGCGTCCGGCAGTCCTGACAGTGACACTGCGCCGAGTACGATCACCGCGATCGCCACCAGCACCATGCCGCCCACGCCGAGCATCAGGTCGCGGCGGCTGGCGTTTATATCCTTGGGCAGCAACCCCTTATCGACCACGCAGGACTGCTGGAAGAACAATTGCCATGGCGCAATGCTGGTTCCGATGTTCGCCGAGAGCAGAATCAGAAAGGTGACTGAGAGCACGCCGCCCGGAATCGCCCAGCCCGAGCCCGCGAACGCACGCGCCACCTCGCCCCAGTGCGGATGCGCCATCAGTACCAGCGGTACAAACACCAAGTTGAGCGCGGCGATGAACAGTGCGATGCGCTCCCATGCCCAGTAACGCAGGAACACCAGCGTCATCACCACGAAACCCAGGGTCAGCGGCACAGTCAGCGCATAGGGCACACCGAATGCCTCGCCGCCGATGCGGATACCGAGGAACTCGGTAACCAGGGTGAGGATGTTGGCCAGCACCAGATCGACAAGCGAAAAGATGCCCCACCACGGGCCGTAGCGTTTCCAGATGAGTTCGGCATGACCGCGGCGCGTCACCGCACCCAGACGGATGGTCATCTCCTGAACTATGTAAGCGACGAATCCCAGTATCAGCATCAGCGGAAGGAACAGCCCCAATCCGTACGCGGCGCCGGTTTGTGCGTACGTGAGGACGCCACCAGCGTCGTTGTCGCCGAGCATCACCAGCAGTCCGGGGCCGATCAGGGCAAGCGCCAGTGCCAGCCGGTTCCACGGCGTTGCTGGTCTGCGGCGCAACTCGGCCAAGTGCAGGCGATCGCGAATTCGTTGCTGTAGGCCGGCGCGCGCGGTGGCGCTGGCGTGCGGCGCCGACACGGAGATGGATGGATCGATCGCGGGCATTGTCATGGCTCCAATGAATCTCAAATGCCGAGGTGAACGCGCAGGCCGATCACCCGCGCCGGACCGCGCGCGCGGTTGTAGCCGGGGTTGGCAATCCACTGCAGATCGGGGCTGATCTGCAGGTAGTGTCCTAGCTGCAAGCGGTAGTAAGCCTCGATCACGCGCTCGCGACCATAGTCCAGCGCGCCGTCGCAAAGCATGAAGCCGCAGCCGCCGGCCGCGAGATAGGCGCGATGCAGCACCGACAGGCCATCGAGCCCCAGCGCGACGCCGATCCGGTCCTGCGCGCGTCGCCAATGCACGCCCGAAAGCTGCGCGCCGACGCTCAGCGCGCGATCCGCTTCGGTGTAGGCGAAGGACTCCGTCGCGCCGTCGTTCCAGGCGAGCCGCGCGAACAGCCCGCTGGCGCTGCCGTCGGCCAGCGGCAGCTCGGCGTTGAGCACCCAGCCGTGCTTGCGGCGGCCGTTGCGGTCGTTGGCGACGATGTCGGGTGTGGCGCCAGCGGCTGCCGCGATCGCCAGTGCCTGCGCGTAGCGGCCCATGGCTGCGATGTTGCGGTAGGCCAGAAGGCGCAGGGCAAAGCCGTCCGCAGCAAACGGACGCAGCGACAGCTGCACCTGTTCGCTGCGGGCGCGGGTCAGCGGTCCTGCCAGCGCCTGGCCGTTGGCTTCCTTGGGCATCTGATAGACGCCATAACGCAGCGTCCAGCGCGGCTGCACCCAAGCGGCAATGAAGCCGTCGCTGTAGCCGCGGGTGTCGGCGGCATAGTCGTAGGCGGCGGCGTTGATGAAATCCCAGTTCATGAACTGGTGGCGGGTATCGTTGGCGTAGCGGTTTTTGTCGAAGTCATCGCTCAGCGCGACACGACCCAGTTTGATTTCGATCCGTTGCGTGGCCTGCTCGCCGGGGAGCTGATCCTGTGCACCCGCCACCGATGCACGATCAGCGCCCAGTGGCAGGTTCCAGTCGAGGTAGGCGCGCGCAATGTACGGTCGCTGCGCGCCGCCTGCACCGGGCCCGGCGCGCACTGCGTCACCGTTGACGTAACCGGCGAGCCCGGTGCCGCTGTTGATGCCACGGCCGGTAAACA
>JAJXYE010000419.1 GCA_021780735.1 Pseudomonadota bacterium
GGTTTTCGGATCGCCCTGGGCCACCACCTTGCCATTGGCGATCAGGAAAATGTGATCCGCCACCTGCTTGATCGCTTCCAGCTCATGCGCCACCAGCACGCTGGTGATGCCGAGGGTCTGATTGAGTGTGCGGATCAGTTTCAGCACCTGGTTGAGCGCCACCGGGTCGAGCCCCACGAAGGGCTCGTCGTAGAGAATCAACATCGGATCGAACACGATCGCCCGCGCCAGCGCCACGCGCCGAGCCATGCCGCCGGACAACTCGTTCGGCATCAGCCGCGCGGCACCGCGCAGCCCGACCGCCTGCAGCTTCAGCAGCACCACGTTGCGAATCAGCACCTCCGGCAACCGGGTGTGCTGGCGCAGCGGAAACGCCACGTTCTCGAACACGTCGTAATCGGTCAGCAGGGCCGAGTTCTGGAACAGGTAGCCGATGCCCTCGCGCATCTTGTACAGCTGCTCGCGCGACAGCTCGGTCACGTTGCTGCCGTTGACCTCGATCGTGCCGGCATCGGCCCGCATCTGGCAGGTGATGTGCTTGAGCAAGGTGGTCTTGCCGGTGCCACTGGCGCCCATGATCGCGGTGATCTTGCCGCGCGGAATGTCCATGTCCAGCGCGTCGAAGATGGTCTTGCCATTGAGCACCGTGGTCAAGCCGCGGATGCGCACGAGCGTGCTGTCGTCAGGCGTGGCGCGAACGGGATCGGTCATGGGCGGCAAATGGGGGAGACAGAAGGAACAAGGTAGCCGAAGCGTCCTCTCATGACCACGCCCTCGGGCTTTTGGTTCAGCTGGCGGCAGGCGCCAGCAGGTCGGCAATCAACGACTCGTGTCGCTGCCATTGCAGCTTGCTGCGCAGGCGTACCGCACGCACGATCGCCTGCAGGTCGGCAAGCGCCTGCTCGAACACATCGTTGACCACGATGTAGTCAAACTGGTGTGCGTGGGCAATTTCCTCCCGCGAATTGTGCAACCGGCGCTCGATCACTTCGGCACTGTCCGAAGCACGCCCGCGCAGGCGCCGCTCGAGCTCGACCCGCGATGGCGGCAGGATGAACACGCTGACAGAATCGGGCTTGCTGCGGCGAATCTGCTCGGCCCCCTGCCAGTCGATCTCCAGCAGCACGTCGCGACCCTGGCCCAGCAGTTCCTGCACCGTCGTGCGCGAGGTACCGTAGAGGTTGCCGTGAACCTCGGCATGTTCCAGGAAAATGCCTTCCGCGACCTCGCGTTCGAACTCCGCACGCTCGACGAAGTAGTAATGCCGTCCGTACATTTCGCCGACCCGCGGTGGTCGCGTGGTATGCGACACCGACAGCGAAATCGCCGGCTCGCGCTCGAGCAGCGCATTGACCAGGGTGGACTTGCCGGCACCCGAAGGCGCGGCGACCATGAACAGGGTGCCCTGCAGCTCTGTCACCTCAGTGCCGGATGCGCTCATTCGATGTTCTGCACCTGCTCACGCATCTGCTCGATCAGCACCTTCAGCTCGACCGCGGCATTGGTGCTGCGCGCGTCGACGGATTTCGATCCCAGCGTATTGGCTTCGCGGTTGAACTCCTGCATGAGGAAATCGAGACGGCGACCGACCGGCTCCTGCAGACCGAGCACACGGCGGGTCTCGGCGATATGGGTGCTGAGCCGGTCGAGCTCCTCGTCGACATCGGTGCGGGTGATCTGCAGCACCAGTTCCTGCTCCAGCCGACCGGGCTCGACCGGCTGCTTGAGATCGGCCAGGCGGGCTTCCAGCCGTGCACGCAGGACGGCACGGATTTCGGGCATCCAGCCGCGCACGTCGGCGACCACACGCTCGATCGCATCCAGACGCTCGTGCAGGATGACAGCCAACGTGGCGCCTTCGCGCTCACGGGTGGCGCTCAGCGCATCGAGCGCGCGATCGAGCACATCGAACAGCGCGGCCCGCTGTTCTTCCGGCTCACTCTGCGCCTGCTGCATCACGCCGGGAAAGCGCAACAATTCGGTCAACTGCACCTGCAGGCCCGGAAACTGCGCAGCCATGTCGAGGTTCAACTCAGCCAGCCGGGCCAGCAACGCGCGGTTGACCTGCAACGAGTCGCTGCGGGCATCGCCGGTGCGGCGCACAGTCAGGTCGAGCTTGCCGCGCGACAATCTGGCGGCAACCCGCTCGCGCAACTGCGATTCGAACGCGCGCAGGTCGTCCGGCAGACGCGGGCTCAGTTCCAGGTAGCGATGGTTGACGGTACGCAGCTCGCAACTGAGCGTGCCGGCAGGCCCGGTGGCCTCGGCACTGGCGTAGGCGGTCATGCTGCGGATCATCGTCGCGCCGTCCGGGGAATGGGGAAAGGACGCAATGGTAAACTCTCCCGTCCCGGCTTGCCCAATCCGGCCAGGCTACCCGAAGGAATCTCCCCCATGAACCCCGTTACCCGCCCCAGCGGCCGCGCCGGCGACCAGCTGCGCCAGGTCAGCATCGAACGCCACTACACCCGACATGCCGAGGGCTCGGTGCTGGTGAGTTTTGGCGACACCCGGGTGCTGTGCACCGCCAGCATCGAGGATCGCGCGCCGGCATGGCTGCGCGGCAAGGGAGAAGGCTGGGTGACTGCCGAATACGGCATGCTGCCGCGCGCCACCAATACCCGCATGCAGCGCGAAGCCGCACGCGGCGGCCAGGGCGGCCGCACCATGGAAATCCAGCGCCTGATCGGACGCAGCCTGCGCGCCTGCGTCAACCGCCAGGCCCTGGGTGAGCGCGTGATCACCCTGGACTGCGACGTGCTGCAGGCCGACGGCGGCACCCGCACCGCCGCCATCACCGGTGCCTATGTGGCCCTGGTCGACGCGGTGAACCAGCTGATGCAGCGCGAGGGACTCAAGCGCAATCCCATCGTGGGCGCGGTCGCGGCGGTGTCGGTCGGTATCTACCAGGGCCTTCCGGTGCTGGATCTGGACTATGCCGAGGACGCCAACTGCGACACCGACATGAACGTGGTGATGAACGATGGCGGCGGCTTCATCGAGGTGCAGGGCACGGCGGAGGGTCACGCCTTCCGCCGCAACGAGATGGATGCGCTGCTGGCACTGGCCGAGAAAGGCATCGGCGAACTCGTGCTGGCGCAGCGCGCCGCCCTGGCGCAGAGCTGAGCTCGATGAAGCGGATCGTGCTGGCCAGCAGCAACCGCGGCAAGTTGGCCGAGTTCAATGCCCTGCTCGCTGAAAGCGGCTTCGAGGTGATCACCCAGGCCAGTCTCGGTATCGGCGATGCCGAGGAAACCGGACTGAGCTTCGTCGAAAATGCGCTGCTCAAGGCACGTCACGCCAGCCAGGCCAGTGGCTTGCCAGCGCTGGCCGACGATTCCGGGCTCTGTGTGCAGGCGCTGGACGGCGCGCCCGGCCTGTACTCGGCGCGCTACGCCGGAGAACACGGCGACAGCACGGCCAACAACGCGAAACTGCTGCAAGCCCTGGATGGCCTGCGCGCCGAGCGGCGCGCGGCCTTCTTCATCTGCGCGCTGGTGCTGTTGCGCCGTGCCGACGATCCCACCCCGCTGATCGTCGAAGGTCGCTGGCACGGGCATGTGCTCGAGGCGCCAAGCGGCACCGGCGGTTTCGGTTACGACCCGCTGTTTCTGCCCGACGGCCAGCGGGTCAGCGCAGCCGAGCTCGAGCCGGCGCTGAAGAATCGGCTGAGCCATCGCGGCCAGGCGCTGGCCAGGCTGCACGCCCGTCTGGCCGAGCTGCGCGACTGACTGCATGGGTCTGATTGCGCCCCCGCTGTCGCTGTACATCCACATGCCCTGGTGCGTGAAGAAATGCCCGTACTGTGACTTCAACTCGCACGGCCTGCGCAGCGAGCCACCACCGTATGCCGACTACATCGACCACCTGCTGGCCGATCTGGACGGCGACCGCGCCAACTTCGCCGAGGCGTTGGCCGGGCGGCCGATCGTCAGCATCTTCTTCGGCGGCGGCACTCCCAGCCTGTTTTCGCCGGAATTGATCGAACGCCTGCTGGACGGCGTTCGGCAGCGCCTGACGCTGGCCGATGGCGCCGAGATCACCCTGGAAACCAACCCCGGCACGGTCGAGCATGGCCGTTTCGATGGCTACTTGGCCGCTGGCATCAACCGCATCTCCTTCGGCATGCAGAGTTTCGACGACGACAAGCTGCGTCGGCTGGGCCGCATCCATTCCTCGGCGGAAGCCGAGGCCGCGGTGAAGTCGGCGCAGGATGCCGGCTTCACCAACATCAACCTCGACCTGATGTACGCACTGCCGCTGCAAAGCCTGGACAGTGCACTGGCCGATGTGGAGCGAGCGGTGGCGTTGGCGCCCAGCCATGTCTCGCACTACCAGCTGACCCTGGAGCCGAATACCGCGTTTGCCGCCAACCCGCCGCCGCTGCCGGACGACGACCACGCCTGGGCCATGCAGGAGGCCTGCGAGGCACGGCTTGCCGACGCCGGCTACGGCCAATACGAAATCTCCGCCTACGCGCAGACGGGCCGGCGCTGCGCACACAACCTCAACTACTGGCGCTTCGGCGACTACCTCGGCATCGGTGCCGGTGCGCACGGCAAACTCAGCGACGCCGGCAGCGGGCAGATCCATCGCCGCTGGAAGACCCGTCACCCACGCGCCTATCTCGACGCCGCCGGCGGCGCGGCGCGCATCGGCGGCGAGCAGAAGGTCAGCACCACCGATCTGCCCTTCGAGTACATGCTCAACGCTTTGCGCCTGATTGACGGCGTGCCGATGACGGACTTCACCGAACGCACCGGCCTGCCGATCGAACACCTCGCCACGGCACTTGCCGCAGCCCGCAGGCGCGGCTGGCTGGACGACGATCCGCGCAGCCTGCGCACCACCGCGCTGGGCCAGCGCTTCCTGAACGACGTGATCGCCTGCTTCATGGCGTGAAGCCCCTTCACGCCATGCTCCAGCGTTGGGCATAGACTCGATTCAACTGGTCACCGAGAGCATGGGTGCCGTGAACGACAAATATCCCGATGTGCCGCCGTCGGCACAAGCCGACCCCGCAAGCCGAACCCACTGGCCACCGCGCAGCCAGCGCCTGCTTGGTGAACTGCGCGCACTGTGCGGCGAATGGTTGCACCAGCCGCTGCTGCGCAGCCTCGACCACTTCGATGTGCGACTGCGCCAGCAGGAGGAGCATGTCCGCAGTCACCTCGACCAGAACCGCTATCAGGCCACCAGACAGCTGTTGTCGAGCGAATACCACACGTTCGAACAGCGCTTCATCGCCAGCATCGACCAGGCGTTCGATCGGCTGGGCCAGCCCGGGCCACGGGTGGCAGACGCCAAACCGGCGCTGAGCCTGGTCGACCCGGCGCAGCACGAGCTGACCACGTCGATTGATCAGCTGGTCGCACGCAACGAGGCCCGCGGCGGAGCCCAATTGCTCGACCTGGGCTACCGCCTGGCGGCACTGATTGCCGCCCCACCGCTGGTGGGCGACGCCGTGCCGATCGGCCCGCGAGCGATGGCCAGGGCCTTCTGCGAAGCCAGCAAGGCCTTGAATCTGCCCAGCCAGCACGCACTCTTGCTGCTGCAGAGTCTGGAGAGCAGCCTGATCCTGGAGCTGACGGCGCTGCACGAGCTGGCCAATGCCCACCTGCAGGCCGCCGGCATCCTGCAATGCCTGCGGCCGTTTGCGCTGCCGCGAAGCGAGTCGCGGCGCGAGCGTGCAGCAGAGCCTCGGCGCCCCGCAACACCCGCACCGCCGACCAGCGAGGCGCCTGCTCAACCGTCGGCGTTGCCGGACAAACCGCTCGCGCCGCTGGAGCGGCCATCCGCCACGGCACGGGGCAATCTTTCCACCAACGGCACCGTCAGCAACGCGGAATTGCAGGCCGCCCTGTCCGCATTGCAGGAACATCTCATTCAAGCCGACGAGCAAGCCCGTCTCGCCTTGCACGATCCTCGGCATCTGCGTGAGGAATTGCTCATCCAGCTCAGCGTCGGACGCTCCGGCGATGCGGCATGCGCCACGTTGACCACGGAACAGGATGACGCCCTGGAGATGATCGTGCGGCTGTTCGCGCAGATTGCACAGCAGCTGCCGCAGAACCACGAAGCGCAGTCACTGCTGAGCGACCTGCAGTTGCCGATGCTGCGCGCGGCGGTCGATGACCATGGATTTTTTGACCAGCATGAGCACCCGGCTCGCAAGTTGCTGGGCAAGATCACCGAAATCGCTCGCGACTGGCTGGACGATGCCCGCGGCGAGACCGACCTCACCCTGCAAAGCAAGCTCGGCCAACTGGTCAGTCGCGCGGGACTGGAGCCCCCAAGCGCCAACCTCTACGTCAGCCTGCTGGACGACATCGAACAGTATCTTGCACAACTGCAGCGCAAGACCCAACTGGCCGAACGCCGTCAAGTGGAGGCCATGCAGGGCCTGGAACGACTGGAACAGGCCCGCCATCGGATCACCGAGCTGCTGGCCACACGTTTTGCGCCATCCTCGCCGCAACACTGGCGACTGGGCCGGCTCGACCGCGCCTGGTCCGATGTGCTGGCCCTGACCCTGCTGCGGCATGGCGAACACAGCGAGGTCTTCGACACCCGGCTGGTGGTCACCGACCAGTTGCTCGGTGCCCTGCCGCTGGGCGACCGGCACAAACTGCTGCACGAGGTGGCGACCGGATTGCGCCAGATCGGCGTGCATGGCGACAAGGGGACGCAAGTGGCGCAGCGGCTGATCGACCTCCGCCAGGCCAGGCCCGGCGGAGATACAGGTGACAGCTGCGACAACACCACCGCGGACGGATCGCCGGATCGGACGCAACCGCCGACCGGCCAAGGCATCCGTTCCGGCCACAGCGCAATGGGAGACGGCGCATCGGTCGAGCCCAGTCCCGAGGTGCTGCGCGTTCACAGGCATCTGCGGTCGCTGCCTGCGGGGGTCTGGTTCGAGTTTATCGATCCCTCAGGCAAATACGGCAAGCGCCGTCGTCTGGTGTGGTATTCGCCATTGACCGGGCACAGCCTGTTTGTCACCCGCAGTGGTCAGCGCGCGGAGGAGTTCGACCAGTTGCAACTTGCGCACGAGATCTCCTGCGGTCACATTCGCGAAGTGGCCAACGGCCAGGAAGAGGACGTGCTCGATCATGCGTGGCGCATGGCGTCCGAGGAACTGACCCGGCCGCGCCATCCACCCACCCCCGGAACAGGCTCATGAATCAGGTCAGTCATGACCAGGCTGGACGCGAGCAGCGCAGAAAGCAGCGCAGGCAGGTCGACTTCGATGCCGTCGTCATTGATGCGATCACAGATCAGCCGTTCGGCCGGATCGGCAATCTGTCCGCCAGCGGGATGCTGCTGATAAGCCCCGTGGCACCGCACAACGAAGCGATCTACCAGTTGCGTCTGCCCTTGCCCGACATCGGCAGCACCGCGATACACCTCGATGTGGGCGTTCAGGAGCAGTGGCACGAACGGGCGGCCTCGGGCGATCAGGTATGGGCGGGCTATCGCATCATTGCGATCAGCGATGCCGACGCCGCGCTGCTCCATGCCTGGCTGGAACGACCGGGCTGATTCCCCCGCGTCATCGATCGCCAGCACGGGCTTCCCTGCCGAACGCCGCCAGCCCGGCCGGTGGCACAGCACGCCGTTGCAACAAGTGAAACGCCCGTTCGACGAATCTGGCGCACCCGCGGTATCCGGCATAGACTGCAGACTCCGGGGAATGAGCAGGATCTTGCATGGAAGTCGGACAGGATCGGCGCCGATCGCTTGCGTCGCATCAGCCCGCCCGCCTCAGTAGCGGGCGCTGGCCCGCGCGCGCTCAACGCATGATCGAAGCTGGCTACAACCTGTGCGTCGAGGGTCTGCATGAACCGCTTCGGCACTGCCTTGGCGAGTTCGAGAAGCAACTTTTTGCGCTGGCCGAGAAGGCCCAGCGATCGGACGAACAGCAGGACTGCTTTGCCAGCAGGCAACGCGTGCTGCAGGATCGTGGCAACCTGCAGCAGCGATTCATGGGACAGCTGGGCCTCGCGATCAATGAGATGGACAGCGCGGCAGACAACGCCTCTGCAGTCGCCGAGACCACACCGTGGCTGTCGCTTGAACTGCTCGATCCGGCGGTACAGGAAATGTCGATGGCGCTGGATCAACTCGGCGCCCGCGGCGAAGTGCGCCATGGGCGGGTGCTGTACGAGCTCGGCTATCGTCTGGCGGTGCTGATCGGGTCGCCACCGCTGGAAGGTCGCGCCCTGCCCATCGGCCCGCACGCGCTGGGCAAGGCACTCCATCAGGCCAGCGCCGCGCTGGAATTGCCCTTGAAGCATCAGCTGCTGCTGCTGCGCCACTTCGACCAGTGGGTGATTGCCTCGCTGGGGCCGCTGTACGACACGATCAACGCACAGTGGCAGGCCGAGGGCATTCTTCCGCAATTGCGCAGCGTGCCAGTGCCGCGCCACATCAACAAGCGTCCGCGCACAGCCGGTGGTGTGGAAACCGCTGCCGCTGCGGCAGCGCCGGCGGAAACGCCTGCACCCGTCAGCCAGGTCACGGCTTCGGCCGGATCCGGCGGGGACTCCATTCAAGTGCTGGAGTCCCTGCGCGATCTGCTCGCCCAGCGGCGCGCCAACCAGGGCGTAACGACAGCGACAGGCCCGGCCGACGGCCCCGCCGCCAGCGAGGACGAACTGCAAGCGGCTCTTGGCGCGCTGCAACAGCATCTGGCCCAGGTCACCGATCACGCCAGCAGGGAACTGCGCAGCGCCGCTCGTCTGCGCGAGGAACTGCTCGCCCAGCTCAATTTCGGCAAGCCCAGCGGCGCACCGCAAACCCAGCTGACCAGCGAGCAGGGAGACACGGTCGAACTGGTCGCCGGGCTGTTCGAGCAACTTGGCCAGCAATTGCAGACCGGTGGCAACGCGCACAACCTGCTTGGCAACCTGCAATTGCCCGTGCTGCGCGTGGCGGTAGCCGACCGCACGTTCTTCGAAAAGCGCGAGCATCCGGCGCGGCAGCTGCTGGATACCGTCACCGCTGCAGCGAACGACTGGCTCGACGGCAGCGACGACGAAAGCAACCGGCCGCTGGCGAGCAAGCTCGAACAGCTGGTCAATCGGGCCAACCAGGAACCCCCCAGCACCGGGCTTTATACCAGTCTGCTGGCGGATATCGAACATCATCTGGCCCTGCTCTCGCGCAAGGCACAAGCCGCAGAGCGGCGCCATGTCGAAGCTGCACAGGGCCGTGAGCGACTCGATCAGGCGCGCCACCGCGCCAGCGAACTGATGGCCGAACGCTTTGCCCAGTCGCCGCCCAGAGGCCTGCTGCGCGCCCTGCTCGACCGCGCCTGGTCCGACGTGCTGGCGCTGACCCTGCTTCGCCACGGCGAGGACAGCGACGATTTCAGGTTGCAGCTGACGATTACCGATCGCCTGCTCGGTCGCCTGCCGATCGACGACCGCCTGCAACTGCAGCAGGACGTCGAAACCGGCCTGCAGCAGATCGGCATGCATGCCGAGGAATCGGTGCAGGTGGCACAGCGCCTGCTTGGCGCCGGTACACCCGATCCCGAAGTCGAACTGCCCAGCGCTACGGATCTGGCCATGCGCCTGAAGCATCACCAGCGGCTGGGGGAGAAGCAGTCCACCCCGGTCTCGCAGGATCCGCTGACCCCTGGAAAACCGCAGCCCGACAGCGCACCCGTGTCGTCACCGGCGCAACCATCCGCTGGCGTCCGCGTCACGCCGCCGAAGACACCCGAGCCCAGTCCGCGTGACCGGCGCATTGAGCAGCATCTGCGAGCACTGCCCTTCGGCAGCTGGTTCGAGTTCATTGACCCGGCTTCGGGGCAGATCACCCGACGCAAGCTGGCCTGGTATTCACCGATGTCCGGGCGCTGCCTGCTGGTCAGCCGGCGTGGTCAGCGCGGTGAGGAAATGACCATGGCCCAGCTCGCACACGAAGTGGCCAGTGGCCGCGTCTGTGAGATACCGGAACAACGCGAGAGCATGCTGGATCGGGCCTGGCGCAGTCTCACCGGTAGCCTGCGCCAGTCGGGCGCTTCACGACGTAACCATCCGCAAGAGTCCTCGCGCTGATGAACCAGAAGAACGTACCTGACAACCAGCGCCGCGCCGAGCGCAAGCGCACACCGGCCAATGCGCTGGTGACCGACATGATCAGCGGCAAACCGATCGGTCACCTCGGCAATCTGTCGCGTACCGGCATGCTGTTGATCACCGACAAGGCGCCGCGCAGCGAAGCGCTTTACCAGGTCAGCGTGGCGCTGCCTGCAACCGGCCGCGCGCTGGTGCAATCCCAGCCGATCGAGGCCGGCATCCAGGAGCAATGGCACGAGCATGCTGCCAGCTCGGGACAGATATGGGCCGGCTACCGCATCATCGCCATCACGGATATCGATGCCGCGCGACTGGACGGCTGGCTGGCCCAGGCCTGAGCCGGCAGCTCTCGCGCCGACAGCGACTGGAATGGTGGGCGCAAGGGCGTCATCATGACCCTGTGCCACTCGCCGTCACGATCACGACGCTGCGCACCGGCCAATGAAGCGAGGCAAGCGGCCAGCCATGTTCGCATTGCCATGCGCCTGCCGCACACGCGCAGCACCTCCCATCCGGAATTCCCATGCAAGACAAGCTTCCGAACGACAGCCTCGCCTCCCTTTACCCGCAGCACCTGGCAATGCTGCGCCAACACGCCGACAAGGCGCTGGCCCTGGCCGGCTTCGATCATCTGCTGATCGCCGCCGGCATGCCCGGCATCAAGTTTCTCGATGACAACCACTATCCGTACGCGGTCAGCCCGCAGTTCAAGTACTGGCTGCCGCTGACCAGCGCGCCGGGCAGCTGGATTGCCTACACCCCGGGGGCGAAGCCGAAGCTGATTTTCCTGCAACCGCGTGATTACTGGCATGTGGTGCCCGACGGGCCCAGCGGTTACTGGGTCGACGCGTTCGAAATCGTCATCGTGCGCAGCGCCGAGGAGGCGGTTGCGCAATTGCCGAAAGGCAACGCCGCCGTGATCGGCGAAGCCACCGCCGCGGCCGGCGGCATCGAGATCAACAACCCCCGCATCGTGCTGGATTACCTGCACTATCACCGCGCCTGCAAGACCCCCTATGAACTGGAGTTGATGCGCGAGGCCAGCCGTATCGGCACCCGCGCACACCGTGCCGCCGAACGGGCCTTCCGCCTGGGTGAGAGCGAACTGGGCATTCATCAGGCCTACCTCGCCGCGGCCGGGCAGATCGACGCCGAGCTGCCGTACTCGAGCATCGTGGCGCTCAACGAACACGGCGCGGTACTGCATTACATGGAGTTCACCCGCACGCCACCGCAACCGGCACGCTCACTGCTGATCGATGCCGGTGCCAGCGCCAGCGGCTACGCCAGCGACATCACGCGCACGTATGCCGCGGCGGATGCCAGCGAATTTCAGGCACTCATCGACAGCATGGACGCGTCGCAGCAGAGCCAGGTGGCGATGGTGCGCAGCGGCCGCGACTACGCCGAACTGCACCTGCACGCCCACCATCAGCTGGCCGACACCCTCAATCAGCATGGTTTCATCCGCATGAGCGCCGAGGCCGCCGTGGAGAGCGGCGTGACCCGTGCGTTTTTTCCGCACGGACTGGGTCACTCGATTGGTCTGCAGGTGCACGATGTGGCCGGCTTTGCGCGCAATGCACACGGCGAAACCATCGCCCGCCCGGACGGTCACCCGTACCTGCGCCTGACCCGCACTCTGGAGCCGGGCATGGTGGTAACGATCGAGCCGGGCCTGTACTTCATCGACATGCTTCTGCAGGAGCTGCGCGAAAAGCCCGTGTCCAGGGACATCGATTGGGCCCGGGTGGACGCGTTCCGTCGCTACGGCGGCATTCGCATCGAGGACGACGTGGTGTGCACCGCAGACGCCCCCGAAAACCTCACTCGCGACGCCTTCGCACGATACTGAGCCACGACGCCCACGGGTTCATCGCGCCGCATTCTGGCGGTTCCGATCCTGCCCCCCCTCGAGCCGAGACCAGCCATGCGGGCCGACGACTGGCTGGGCCGGCAGCCTTGCTCAACGCGCGTTGAGCAAGTCCTCGATCTCCTCGGCATCCTTCGGCATCGCCGCCGTCAGCACCTCGCCGCCCTCGCGGGTCACCGCCACGTCGTCCTCGATGCGGATGCCGATACCGCGCCAGCGTTCCGCCACCGAATCGTCGTCAGGCGCGATGTACAGGCCCGGCTCCACGGTCAGCACCATGTCCGGCTCGAGCAGGCGCGACTCGCCGTCGATGCGGTAGTCGCCGACATCATGCACGTCCAGCCCGAGCCAGTGTCCGGTCTTGGCCGGGAAGAAACGCTTGTAGCGGCCATCGGCAATCGCCGCATCGGCATTGCCCTTGAGCAGACCCAGCTCGCACAGCCCCTCGGTCAGCACGCGCACCGCCGCGGTGTGCGCGGCACCGAACGGGCGGCCCGGACGAACCTCGTCGATCGCGGCGAGCTGCGCGGCCAGCACCACTTCATACAGGGCCCGCTGCTCACGGCTGTAGCGGCCGTTGACGGGAAACGTGCGACTGATATCGGATGCGTAGCAGTCCAGTTCCGCCCCCGCGTCGATCAGCAACAGGTCGCCATCGCGCAGGATCGCCCGGTTGCTCTGGTAATGCATCACGCAGGCGTTCGCGCCGCCGGCCACGGTGGGCACGAATGCCGGCACCGCGCCGTGACGACGGATCACGCTGAGCAATTCGGCCTCGACCTCGTATTCGGCGCGGCCTGGCTGCGCCAGCTGCAGCGCGGCCAGGTGGGCCTGCACCGCGATCGCCGCCGAACCCCGCATCAGCTTCAGCTCGGCGCGCGACTTGAACAGGCGCAGGTCGTGGAGCAGGTGACCCAGCGCGACAAACTCCTTCGGCACCACCCCGCCGCCGCGCAACTGACGCAGTCGACGCATCCAGCCGAGCAGTTGCGCGTCGAACGCCGGCTCCCGACCGAAATGGCAGTACACGCGGCCACGACCCTCGATCATGCCAGGCAGGATGTCGTCGATATCCTCGATCGGAAACGCGTCGTCCATGCCGTACGCAGTCACTGCCGCGCCGGTGCCGGCAGTGGGACCATGCCAACGCTCATGCGCAACGTCACGCTCGCGGCAGAACAGCACCGACTCGCCATGCTGGCGCCCGGGCAGCAACGCCAGCACCGCGTCCGATTCGGGAAAACCGGCCAGGTAATGGAAGTCCGAGTCCTGCCGGTACGGCCAGGCGGCATCGGCATTGCGCATGCGCTCGGGTGCGGCGGCGACCAGCACGACCGCCTCGTTGCCGGCCATCTGCATCAGCTGGCGACGGCGCCGCGCGAATTCCTCCGCTGCGATCGTCAACGGGGCCAGGTTCGGCGCGCTGGGGATCAATGCACGCTGCCGCTGGCAGGGCCAGGCACGCTGCACTCGGTGTGCAGCAGCATGGCGGCCACGCGCACGAATTCCTGAACCTCGACAAGTGCGTCTTCGTCTTCGCTTTCGTCGCCGAAGTCGAACGACGAGGCGGCAATGGTGCCAAGGTCGCGCAGGATCTCCTGCGCTTCATCGGACAATTGCGCATGCGCCGCGGTACCCGCCAGACCGAAGCCACCGAGAAAACCGCGGCACCAGTCGACCATCGCCTCCGCGCGCTCGGCCAGAGGCCGGTCGTCCTCGGGCAGCGAGGGTTCGAAACCCAGCTCCGGATCAGCCAGTTCATGCTGGATCTGCCGCACCAGCCGATCCAGCAAGGCCAGATCCTCAGCCTTGGGATCGGTTGCCTCACCGTCGAGCTGCAGCGCAGCCAGTACCGAACTGCCGTGCAGGGAACCACCCCCGGCCAGGTAGCCGCACAGCGAACCGTGCAACTCGCTCGCCTCGGTACCCAGGGCCAGGCGCATGATCAGCGCATCGATTTCGTCATGGCCCACAAGTCCGGTAGCCGTCATGGCGCTGCTCCTGCTGGAAATGGCCGCCAGTTTAATGCAGTGGACGGTGTTCTCCGTGTGCTCGACGAGGCGGCTGAAATCCGCCGACGTCCTGCTATAGTTTCCGGCATGAGTACGCCCGATCGCCTTCAATCCGACCAGGTCCAGCAAGAGCTGGTCGCCTTGAATCAGCAGCTTGATCGGCTGCTCGACACGGTACGCCGACTCACCGAGGAGAACCGCAGCCTGCGCCAGAGCCAGGAGCAGTTGTCCGGCGAGCGCGCCGGCCTGCTGGCACGCAACGAGCAGGCCCGCAGCCGGGTCGAGGCGATGATCCAGCGACTCAAATCGCTTGAAAGCAACGGTTGATAGAAACCATGTCCAGCAGTGAACCGGTCGCGCTGCGACTGTCCGACCGCGAATTCCTGATCGCCTGCGCAGCGGAAGAACGCGAAGGCCTGCTCGAGGCCGCGGGCTACCTCGACCGCAAGATGCGCGAATTGCGGGCCAACGCCAAGGCGCCGAGCTTCGAGCGTCTGGCCGTGCTTGCCGCGATCAGCGTCACCCACGAATTCCTGAGCCTGCGCAAGCAGCACGATGGTCGCGAGCAACGCCTGAGCGACACACTGGCCGCGTTGCGCGGCAAGCTGGACGCGGCGCTGGAAACCGACCCGTTCAAGCGGTGAGCCGTCGCTCGCACCGGCCCGGCCGATGAATCATGGCGCTCGCCGGCCTGTGGCGTATTCCGCCGCAAACGCCTAAAATGGACCTCGGCGTTTACTGCGATGTGCGCCAGCACACTCTTACATTTGCCTTGTTCCTACATACGGCCCCGGGTCGGCTTAACATCGGTTGTTGTGCATGTCCGCCGCGTGCGGAAAGCCTTGAGGCCATGTAGCTCTCCCACCTGATCCATCTTGGATCAAGGTCGTTCGGTGGGCAGCGGCATCGCGGTTGACGCCACTTCTTCCCCTGCCCGGTGGTCGCCCGCGGCGACCAGCGGGAACGGTCGCCCGCCGCGACGTCCAGCGGGCGCGCTTTCGCCTGGAGACGCGCGACACGTGGACGCCATCGCCCAACGCCGCGAGCTGCGCCAGAGCCTGGCCGAACGCCGTCGTGCGCTATCCCCGCAGCAGCGTATCGCTGCCGCCCAGGGGCTTCGCCGCAGCCTGGAACAACTGCCCGAATACCTCACCGACCGTCGCGTGGCGGGCTACTGGGCCAGCCAGGGCGAGTTGCCATTGAATCTGGTGATCCCGCCCCTGGCCACGCGCGGCCAGCAGTTTCTGTTGCCGGTCATCGGCAGTGGCAAGCAGCTGCGCTTCGCGCCATGGCAGGCCGGCGACGACGTGGAACCGAACCGCTACGGCATTCCCGAACCGGGCAACACGGGCGAACTGCTGGAACCCTTCCAGCTGGATCTGGTGTTCGTGCCGCTGCTCGGCTTCGACCGACGCGGCAACCGGCTGGGTCATGGCGGCGGCTACTACGACCGCAGCTTTGCCTTCCTGAACGAGCAGGTGCGGCCGACCGAACCGTTGCTGGTCGGCATCGGCTATGCATTTCAGGAACAGCCGCACATCGACGAATACGAGTGGGACGTTCCGCTCGACTTCGTCGCCACCGAGTGCGAGTTGATCGACTGCAACCCACAGGCCAACGCATGAACTACTGGTTGATGAAATCCGAGCCCGAGGCATTCTCGATCGATGACCTCAAGCGCAAGAAGACCGAAGCGTGGGACGGCGTGCGCAACTACCAGGCGCGAAATTTCATGCGCGACGGGATGCGGCCCGGCGACAAGGTGTTTTTCTATCACTCCAACTGCAATCCGCCGGGTATTGTCGGCATCGCGGAAGTCGCCACCGATGCCTATCCTGACCCGAGCCAGTTCGATCCGAAGAGCAAGTATTTTGATGCGGGCAGCTCACGCGACAATCCGCGCTGGCTGCTGGTCGACGTGAAATTCGTCAGAAAGCTGAAGCGCACGATCAGCCTGGACGAACTCAAATCAGACCAGGCCCTGGTCGACATGCCACTGCTGCGCAAGGGCAACCGGCTGTCTGTGATGCCGGTCGACGCCACCCACTGGAAGCACATCCTCACCCTCGAATAGCGCCCTTGCCCCGCAGGAGCGCAGCGTCTTCGACGAAGAGCCGAGCGGCCAAGTGCCTTGATGCTCCCCGCGAACGCGCTATACCGCCATAATGCGACTTTTTATTCAGGCTATATCCCCATGAGCAACGCCAACGAAAAACGCCAGGCCGGTGAAGCGGCGATTCGCTATGTCGAGGACGGCGCCATCGTCGGCGTCGGTACCGGCTCCACCGTGGCGTTCTTCATCGATGCGCTGGCCGACCTGAAGGATCGCATCCAGGGCGCGGTGTCCAGCTCCGAGCAATCCACCGCGCAGCTGAAGAGGCTGGGCATCCAGGTGCTCGATCTCAATGCCGTCGGGCCGCTCTCGATCTACATCGATGGCGCCGACGAATGCGACCCGTACAAGCGCCTGATCAAGGGTGGTGGCGCCGCCCTGACCCGCGAGAAGATCGTGGCGGCGGCCAGCGAGAAATTCGTCTGCATCATTGATTCGAGCAAGCGGGTCGACCTGCTCGGCAAGTTCCCGGTGCCGATCGAAGTGATCCCGATGGCTC
>JAJXYE010000153.1 GCA_021780735.1 Pseudomonadota bacterium
GCGTTGCGCATGGCCGCCAGGGTCGCGCGCAACGGTTCAATCATCATCACCATGCCCGGACCGCCGCCATAGGAGCTGCTGTCCACGCTGCGATGCCTGTCAGTGGCGTAGTCGCGCGGGTTCCAGGTTTCCACCTGCAGCAACTCGCGTTGCAGCGCGCGCCCCACGACACCGACGGCGGCACATTGGCGCACAAAGTCGGGAAACAGGCTGACGACATCGATGCGCATGATCCTTGATCCTCGGCTGCCGCGGATTTTTGGTCTCACCACCCGGCGACGTCAGAATTCGGGATCCCAATCCACCACCATGCGTCCTGCGGACAAATCCACCGAACGCACATACGAACCCTGGATGAAGGGAATCAGCCGCTCGCGCCCGCCGTCCCTCACCACCACGACATCGTTGGCGCCGGTGGCGAACAGGTGACTGACCCGCCCCAGCTTCACGTCATCCGTGGTGACGACCTCAAGTCCTTCGAGATCGACCCAGTAATACTCATCCTTGGCGGGAGGAGGCAGCTGCTCGCGCGCGACATAAATGTCGGTACCGATCAGGGCCGCCGCCTGTTCCCGGTCGTCCACCCCGGGCAATTGGGCCACCATGCCCTTGCCCTGTGTACGACCCTTCGCTCCGCTGACCTCCAACTCCGCGCCGGGCGCTGCACCGAGCAGCCACGGCTGGTAATCGAAAATCCGCATGCGTGGCTCGGCCCAGGATTCGATCTTGAGCCAGCCCTGCACACCATACAGCCCGACGATGCGCCCGATAAGGACGCGCCGACCGGCTGTCGTCATGCTCAGGCGGCCTGCTGCAGCTTGCCGGCTTCCTTGACCAGGGCAGCGACCTTGTCGGTCAGCTGGGCGCCCTTGCCCACCCATTCCTGGACGCGCGCGACGTTCAGCTCAAGGCGCTTGTCCTTGCCAGACGCCACCGGGTTGTAATAGCCGACGTTCTCGATGTTGCGGCCGTCGCGCTTGCTGCGCTGATCGGTCACAACGACGTGGTAGAACGGGCGGCCCTTGGCGCCACCGCGCGAAAGACGAATCTTGACCATGGTAGAACTCCAGAATTGCCGAACAAGCGGCAGGCACACGAGAGTCGTGCGCGGTAAACGGGGCATTTTAACGGGTTTTTGGGAAAAGGGAAGCCCAAAGGAACGGGGAACGGGGAACGGGGAACGGGGAACGGGGAACGGGGAACGGGGAACGGGGAAAAGCATGAAGCGGGAGGATCAAGGGGTAACGCTGCTCTGCCGGCTCCGAGAAAGTCCGCTCGCAGCAAGAATCTCAAGCCAGCGCCCTGCTCACACGTTCCCTGTCCCCATTCCCTGCCCCCGCTCCAGATCAGCGCATCGGCGGCAGGCCGCCCATGCCACCCATACCCTTCATGGCGCCACGCATCTGTCGCATCAGCCCCTTGCCGCCACCCTTGCCCAGCTTGGACATCATCTTTTCCATCTGCATGTACTGCTTCAGCACCCGGTTGACGTCGGCCGGCTGGGTACCGGAACCGCGGGCGACACGGGCACGGCGCGAGCCGTTGAGAATGTCGGGATGGCGCCGCTCCTTCTTGGTCATCGAGTTGATGATGGCGATCATCTTGTTCATTTCACCGTCGTTGACCCTGGACTTGACGCTGTCCGGCAAGCCGGAAACGCCGGGCAGCTTGTCCATCAGCCCGGCCAGACCGCCCATGTTGCCCATCTGCTCGAGTTGATCCTTCATGTCGTTCAGGTCGAAGCGCTTGCCCTTCATCACCTTCTGCGCCAGCTTCTGCGCCTTGTCCTGGTCGACCTTGCGCTCGACCTCCTCGACCAGCGAGAGCACGTCGCCCATGCCCAGGATCCGCTGTGCCAGCCGGTCGGGATGAAACGGCTCCAGCGCGTCAGTCTTTTCGCCCGCACCGAGGAACTTGATCGGCTTGCCGGTGACATAGCGCACCGACAGCGCCGCGCCACCACGGGCGTCGCCATCTGTCTTGGTCAGAATCACGCCGGTCAGCGGCAGCGCCTCGTTGAACGCCTTGGCCGTGTTGGCGGCGTCCTGACCGGTCATCGAGTCGACCACGAACAGGGTTTCGATCGGCGTGATCGCGGCATGCAAGGCCTTGATCTCGGCCATCATCGCCTCGTCCACGTGCAGGCGGCCCGCGGTATCCACGATCAGCACATCGATCACTTCGCGCCTGGCCGCTGTCACGGCCGCCCTGGCGATGGCCACCGGATCCTGGCCCGCCTCGGACGGGAAGAATTTCACCCCGACCTGCTCGGCCAGCGTGCGCAGTTGCTCGATCGCGGCAGGACGATAAACGTCGCAACTGACCACCATCACCTTTTTCTTCTTGCGTTCGGTAAGCAAGCGCGCCAGCTTGGCCACCGTGGTGGTCTTGCCGGCGCCCTGCAGGCCGGCCATCAACACCACCGCGGGCGGCTGCTGGGCCAGATTGAGCTCGGTGTTGGCGCTGCCCATCACCACGGTCAATTCGTCGCTGACCACCTTGACCAGCGCCTGTCCCGGCGACAGGCTCTTGACCACGTCCTGGCCAACCGCGCGCACCTTGATCCGCTGGATCAGTGCCTGAACCACCGGCAAGGCGACGTCCGCCTCCAGCAGTGCGATGCGAACTTCGCGCAACGCCTCACGGATGTTTTCCTCCGTCAGGCGACCGCGACCGCGCAGGCGGTTCACGGTGGTGGACAGGCGTTGGCTGAGCGACTCGAACATGGCGGAACCGGCGGACGGGAAAAGCCCGATTATAGCCGACGCGATGATCGCCTTCGCATGCACGCCGG
This sequence comes from Pseudomonadota bacterium, assembly GCA_021780735.1. Lineage (GTDB taxonomy): Bacteria > Pseudomonadota > Gammaproteobacteria > Xanthomonadales > Rhodanobacteraceae > Rhodanobacter. The sequence goes on from JAJXYE010000153.1 coordinate 2,795, forward strand.
CAGGCCAGTGTGCGACACTTGCGCGTCATGCTGATCATCCTGCCTTCCATACTTGCCATGCTGCTGTACATCGGCGCGGCCGCCTTGCTGGCAGCGCCGTTGACCGGTTGCCCGCGCACGCCACGACTCCTGGGCCTGACGACGGCGACCGTGGCGGTGCTGCTTCACGCCGGCGTCCTGCTGGGCGCACACGGCGGACGGGTCGATCTGCATTTCTTCGCGGCGTTGTCGCTGGTCGCCTGCGTGGTGGCCGCGCTGACCCTGCTGGTGAATGTGTCGCGACCGGTCGCCGGACTGGGCGTGATCGTGTTTCCGCTGGCCGCGCTGTTGCTGGCGCTGGATGTCTTCCTGGCACCGCCGACCACACCCACGCCGATCGACTGGCAGATCAAGCTGCACGTGGTGATCGCGCTGCTGGCCTACAGCCTGTTGTCGATCGCCGCCGTACTGGCCATCCTGCTGGCGGTGCAGGAACGTGCACTGCGTTCGCACCGACCTGGGCGACTGATCCGCGCGCTGCCGCCGCTGATCCAGACCGAAGCCCTGCTGTTCCGCCTCATCGGCGCCGGCTTTGCGCTGCTCACGCTGACCCTGCTCAGTGGCATGCTGTTCATCGCCAATATCCGCGCCCAGCATCTGGTGCATACCACCGTGCTGACCGTCGTCGCCTGGCTGATCTTCGGCGCCCTGTTGTGGGGACGCTGGCGTCACGGCTGGCGCGGGCGCAGCGCGGTCAATCTCACCCTGATCGGCATGGCGATGCTGGTGCTTGCGTTCTTCGGCTCGAAGTTCGTGCTCGAAGTGCTCCTGCATCAAAGCATGGACTGAGGTCACTCAGCGGCAGGCGTCGATCGCTTCGCTCAATCGTTCCACCCCGATCACCTCCATCTCGCCCACCTTGCCTTTCTTGGGCGCATTCGCCCTGGGCACGATCGCGCGGCGGAACCCATGGTGAGCCGCTTCCTTGAGGCGCTCCTCGCCGTTCGGCACCGGGCGGATCTCGCCGGACAGACCGACCTCGCCAAAGGTGACCATGTGTTCCGGCAGCGGACGGTCGCGCAGGCTCGACAACACCGCCAGCAACACCGGCAGATCGGCCGCGGTCTCCTGCACGCGGATGCCGCCAACCACATTGACGAAGACGTCCTGATCGTACGCTGCGACACCGCCATGCCGATGCAGCACCGCCAGCAACATGGCCAGGCGGTTCTGCTCAAGGCCCAGGGTGACCCTGCGCGGATTGCCCAGCGACGACTGGTCGACCAGTGCCTGTACCTCCACCAGCAGCGGCCGGGTGCCTTCGCGGGTCACCATCAAGATCGG
>JAJXYE010000376.1 GCA_021780735.1 Pseudomonadota bacterium
ATCAATGGTTACCGCAAGGCGCTGATCACCGCCCGCAACGCGCGTCGACTGGCCGACACGGACAAGGATCTGGTGCAGCACGAGGGCGTCTCGCAGCGCGAGGCCGAGCAGGCGCAGACCGATGCGGTCAGCGCCGAGACCGATCGCGATGCCGCGCTGCAGGCGCTGGTTGCGTTGGGTGTCGATGCCGGCACGATCAAGGCGATCCAGGCCGGTCGCCCGGTGACCAGTGCGCAGGGCATCATCCGTGCGCCGATCGCCGGCACCGTGGTGGAAAAGCTGATCACGCCCGGCCAGCTGCTGCAGGCGGGCAGCACGCCGTGCTTCACCGTGGCCGACCTGTCAAAGGTCTGGGTGCTGGCGCAGGTGTCTTCCGCCGAGCTGGCCCGGATCCGCGTCGGTGATCCGGCGCAGGTCGACACCGGCACCGGTGCTGCCGAGCTGCCGGGCACCGTGGACAACATCGCCAGTGTGGTCAATCCGGACACCCGTGCCGTGGCCGCAAGGGTGCTGGTGCACAACCCGCAGGGGCTGCTGCGCAAGCAGATGTACGTGCGTGTGCGGATCCGGTCGCGCCAGCCGAGCCAGGGGCTGCTGATTCCGGTGTCGGCGATGCTGCGCGACGACGAGAACCTGCCCTTCGTGTATGTCGCGCAGCGCGACGGCAGCTTCGCCAGGCGCCACGTGACGCTGGGGCCGCGCAGCGGCAACGACTACCCGGTCAGCGAAGGCCTCAAGCCAGGCGACCGGATCGTGGTCGATGGCGGCATCTTCGTCCAGTTCATGCAAAACCAATGAGCGAGCATCTTCCGCCCATGCCGCCACGCGCGGCGTCGCTGATGAACCGGATCGTGGGAGCCTCGCTGGGGCAGCGCTTCCTGGTCGCGCTGCTGATGCTGGTGCTGGTCGGCGCCGGCGTGCGGGCGCTGCACCGCCTGCCGGTGGACGCCTATCCCGATCTCTCGCCACCCAGTGTCGAAATCATCACGCAGTGGCCCGGGCATACGGCCGAGGAAGTGGAGCGGCTGATCACGGTGCCGATCGAGCAGGGCATGACCGGTATTCCCAAGACCGACAATGTGCGCTCGATCTCGCTGTACGGCCTTTCCGACGTCACCCTCACCTTCGACAACGGCACCGACAACTACTTCGCGCGGCAGCGGGTATTCAACCGGCTCGGCGACCTCAGCCTGCCCGATGGGGTGAAGCCGTCGGTGTCGCCGCTGTCGTCGCCGTCGGGACTGATCTACCGCTACGTGCTGCAAAGCTCCGACCGTTCGCCGATGGAGTTGAAGACGCTGGAGGACTGGGTGATCGAGCCGCAATACCGCTCGGTGCCCGGCGTGGCTGACGACTCCGGTTTCGGCGGCGGCAGCATGCAATACCAGGTGCTGCTCGATCCGGCGAAGATCGCCGGGGTCGGGCTCACCGCGCAGCAGGTCGAGGCGGCGCTGGCAGCGAACAACAGCAATGCCGGTGGTGGTTTCTACTCGCAGGGCGGCCAGTTCTATTACGTACGCGGCATCGGTCGGCTGCGGACGGTGGAAGACATCGGCAACGTGGTGCTGGCCGTGCACGACGGCACTCCGGTGCTGGTCAAGGACGTCGGCCGCGTGGTCATCGGCATTGCGCCGCGTCTGGGCGAGTTCGGCTACGAGAAGCAGGATGATGCGGTCGAGGGCGTGATCTCGCTGCGTACCGGCGACAAGACCCAGGACGTACTCAAGCGGGTCGAGGCCAAGACCAGGGAGCTCAACGAACGGATCCTGCCCAGGGACGTCAGGATCCACCCGTTCTATGACCGCAGTGACCTGATCGCGCTGACCACCCATGTGGTCAAGGAGAACCTGGTTCGCGGCATGCTGCTGGTGGTGGTGATCCTGATCTTCTTCCTGTACGACGTGCGTGCCGGCCTGATCGTCGCGGTCACCATCCCGCTGTCGCTGCTGGTCGCCTTCATCTGTCTGGACCTGCAGGGGGCCTCGGCCAACCTGCTGTCGATCGGTGCGGTGGATTTCGGCATCCTGGTCGATGCGGCGGTGGTAATGGTGGAGAACATCTACCGCCAGCTCGCCGATCGCGAGGGAACGAAGTTCAACGTCATCGAGGTGATCCGCGATGCCGCCGCTGAAGTCGATCGGCCGCTGTTCTACGCGGTGGCGGTGATCGTGGTCAGCTTCCTGCCGATCTACGTGCTTTCGGGCCCTTCCGGCACGCTGTTCAAGCCGATGGCCGACACCATGGTGTTTGCCCTGATCGGCTCGCTGGTGATCACCCTGACCCTGTTGCCGGTGCTGTGCTCGTGGTTCATGCGCAAGGGCGTGCGCGAGCGACGCAACCGCGCGTTCGAGGCGATCAAGTCGGTCTACATCAAGGGGCTGGATTTCTGCCTGGCGCGCGCGTGGGCGACCACGATCGCCTCGGTGGTTCTGCTGGCCCTGTCGTTGCTGCTGATACCGCGCATCGGTGCGGAGTTCATGCCGAAGCTGGACGAGGGCGCGCTGTGGGTGCGCGCCACCATGCCTTACACGATCTCGTTCGACGAGTCGGCGAAGATCACGCCGAAGATCCGCGACATCCTGCGCTCCTTTCCGCAGGTCACCACGGTGGCTTCGGAGCTGGGCCGGCCTGACGATGGCACCGATTCGACCGGGTTTTTCAATGTCGAGTTCTATGTCGGCCTGAAACCCTATTCGACGTGGACCGGGAAATACCGTACCAAGGCGGCGCTGACCGCGGCGATCAACGAGAAGCTGAAGACTTTTCCCGGCATCACCTTCAACTACACCCAGCCAGCCGAGGATGCGGTGGACGAGGCGGAGACCGGGCTGAAAAGTGCGCTGGCGGTGAAGGTGTTCGGCTCGGATCTGAACACGCTGGAGCTCAAGGGCAAGGCGATCAAGCACATCCTGCAGAAGGTACGCGGCATTCACGACGTCACCCTGGTGCAGGAGCTCGGCCAGCCCAGCCTCAGCATCAGGATCAAGCGCGCCGCGATCGCCCGCTACGGCCTCAACGTCGACGACATCAACAGCCTGATCACCACGGCCATCGGCGGTGACGTGGCGACTCAGGTGATCCAGGGCGAAAAGCAGTTCGATCTGGTCGTGCGGCTGGACCAGAAGTACCGCGACAACCCGCAGGAAATCGGCAATATCCTGGTGGCGACGCCCGGCGGCCAGCAGTTGCCGCTGAAGGAGTTCGCCGATATCCAGGTGACCAATGGCGCTTCCTTCATCTACCGGCAGGACAATTCGCGCTACATCGGCGTGCAGTTCTCGGTGCGAGGCCGCGACCTGGCCGGTGCCGTCGAGGATGCGATCGGGCAGGTCAACGCCAAGGTGAAACTGCCGCAGGGCTACCGGCTGGACTGGGGCGGCGAGTACAAGGAATACACCGCCTCGCGCGCGCAGTTGAACACCATCGTGCCGTTGACCGTGGGGCTGATCTTCCTGTTGCTGTTCACCCTGTACAGCAACTTCAAGTTCCCGTTCATCACCGTGGTCGGCGTGGTGCTGTCGGCGCCGGTCGGCGGCATCGTGGCCTTGTGGCTGACCGGCACGCCGTTCTCGGTGTCCTCCGGCATCGGCTTCCTCGCCCTGTTCGGCGTGTCGGTGCAGACCGCGGTGGTGTACATCTCCTACGTCAACGAATTGCGCCGCAATGGCACGACGCTGGCCGAGGCGATCCGCGAGGGCGCGATCCTGCGCCTGCGTCCGATCATGATGACCGCGCTGGTGGCGGCGCTGGGCCTGTTGCCGGCGGCACTGGCCACCGGAGTCGGTACCGACACCCAGCGACCGTTCGCCCTGGTCATCGTCAGCGGCCTGTTCACCCGCCTGCTGATCAGCATCTTCCTGATGCCGGCGCTGTATGCGCTTGTGGCGCGTGCGGATGATCGGCTGGAGGTGTAGGAAACCTGACCGAATCACTCCGGACCGGGTTCTGCAAGCGGGTGTCTGGCCGTCTGCAGTCGTTGCGCCTGCACGCCATCGGTGGTGTGCGGCTATCATGAGCGCCATCCTGCTTTTCTGCGGCGGTGGCACAGCTCATGCTCCTGATGATCGACAACTACGATTGACGTCCGTGGCTAT
>JAJXYE010000344.1 GCA_021780735.1 Pseudomonadota bacterium
GATGCGGCATCTGGGCGGACCGGGGTACGTCCAGGGTGACGCGCCGCCACGCCCCCCGCACTGAACAAGCAGTGGTCACCGGCCCGCGCCGTCGCTACGCTGTCAACCTCACTCCCCGGATCAAGATATGCCGCAACTCACCGTCGTCGTCCCCGCCTACAACGAATCGGCCGTGCTGCGCCTGTTCCATCAACGGCTGGGCAAGGTGCTGGATCAGCTGCCGCTGGACTGCAACGTGCTGTATGTCGACGACGGCAGCAGCGACGATACCTGGGCGATCATCGAACAACTGCTCATCGAGGATCCTCGCAGCGGAGCAATCAAGCTCTCGCGCAATTTCGGCAAGGAGGCCGCCTTGACTGCCGGACTGGACGCGGTAACCGCCGACGCGGCCGTAGTCATCGATGCTGATCTGCAGGATCCGCCCGAGTTGATTCCCGCCCTGGTCGAACAATGGCAAGCCGGCTACGACGTGGTCTACGCCACGCGCAGCGCCCGCGAGGGGGAAAGCGGCTTCAAGCGCTTCACCGCAGCGGCGTTCTATCGCAGCATGGAACGCTTGTCCAACACGGCCATACCCCGCGATACAGGCGATTTCCGTCTGCTCTCGCGGCGCGCGCTGGATGCCCTGGGCCAGTTGCGCGAGCGCCAGCGCTTCATGAAAGGCCTGTTCAGCTGGATCGGCTTCAGGCAGACCGCGGTGCGCTACCTGCGCGAACCGCGCCAGGCAGGTACCACCAAGTGGAACTACTGGCGCCTGGGCCAGTTGGCGATCGAGGGGATCACCTCCTTTTCCACCGCGCCACTGCGCCTGGCCACCTGGGTCGGCATGGCCTCGGCCGGGCTGGCTTTCGTCTACGGGCTGTGGGTACTGATCCATTCGCTGATCTACGGCGATCCGGTGCGCGGCTATCCAACCCTGATCCTGGTGATCCTGTTCCTCGGCGGGGTGCAATTGCTGGCCCTGGGGGTGATCGGCGAGTACCTGGGCCGAAGCTATGCCGAGAGCAAGCAGCGCCCCCTGTACTTCGTCGAGGAGCAGCGGCTGCCGCGGGCCCCACGCTGAATCGAGCCATCGGCGGGCCACTTCACGACTCCACTACACGCCCGCGCTTTGGCGGCGTTAGACTGACCATCAGTCGGTCCGCCCGGGCCGGAGGAGACCCAAGCATGAGCCAGGCCAAGCATCTTCTGGAAAGCAAGGGCAGCGCGATCTTCAGCATTGCGCCGGACGCGCCCGTGCTGGAGGCCATCAAGCTGATGGCCGAGCACCGCGTTGGCGCGCTGCTGGTGATGCGCGAGGGCAGCCTGATCGGCGTGCTGTCCGAGCGCGACTACGCCCGCAAGGTGATCCTGCAGGGGCGCTCCTCGTCGCACACCTCGGTTTCGGACATCATGAGCGACAACCCGCTCACCGTCGGCCCCGACACCGACGTTTTCGACTGCATGCGGCTGTGTACCGACAGTCGCATACGGCATCTGCCGGTGGTGCATGACGGAGTGGTGGTCGGCGTCATCTCGATCGGCGACCTGGTCAAGGCGGTGATCGACGCCCAGGCCGAACAGATCGAGCATCTGGAGCGCTACATCACCGGCTGAGGCTGAAGGGGTCGCAAGTCAGTCTGACGGCGCGTGATCGCTTCGTCCCGCCGCAAGCTCTTCCGGCGCCAGTTCGGTTGACCAGCCAGCCCGCCTGGCCACGATCGCAGCCAGTGCGGCGACGCCTGCACCGAGCATCGCCATGCCACTGACCCCCCAGCCCAGCGCACGCAGTTCAGTCACTGCCGTGGTCACAAGCAGATCGCCGAAGCGCCATACCGCGGTCTCGACAAAATTCTTGCCTTTGTAGCGTGTCTCGCGCGGTACCCGTGTGTACAACGCGTCGGTTGCCGGCTTGGTCATGCCGTACGCGAAGCCACGCGAGACTGCCAGCATCGCCGCAAGAACCGGCACACTGCAGCCGAACAGCAGCAACGGGCCGCCTCCGACCAGGGCGACGCCTGCCAGCAGGGCCACATTGACCACTGCCGGCAACAACAGTCCCCACGCGGCACCGCGCCGGATCAGCAACCAGCGGGTCATGGTCAGTTGCAACGCCGCACCCAGCAGGTTGGTGGCCAGATTCAGATCGTTGTAAAACGAGGTGCGCGCTACCTCCGTGGTCATGTGGGCCTTGACGTAGTCAGCCACCAGCGCATAAGCCAGCGTACCGATGCCGTCACCGAACAGCATCAGCAAGGCCATGTAGCGCAGGAACGGGCGTGACCACAGCTGCTTGATGCCGGCCCAGATGGAGCCGCCAATCGCCTCGCCGGAGCGACTGCCGGGACGCAGATCATCGGCAGAAAGCGACAACAGCAGGATCATCGTCAGCACCAGCGCGATCGCCGAAACGATCAACAGCGATGCAACACCGATGAGAGGCAGCAGGACGCTCTCCAGCAGCGGGCCAAAGATGGCGCCTCCCATCCCGGCCAGGGCAATCAGTGAGAATGTCCTGCGTGCCTGGCCACTGCTGAAGATGTCGGCCAAGAAGCTCCAGAACAGCGACACCGCAAACAGGTTGAACACGCTGACCCAGGCGAAGAACACCGCGCCGAGTTCACGTGCACCGATACGCTGCTGCTGCATGAATGCAGGCACGAACGCGAGCAGGCAAACGGTGAAGAAACCGTAGCTCCAACCCAGCAGTTGCCGCCGCGGAAATCGCGCCATCAACCAGCCGAACAAGGGTGTCAGCAAAAGCACCGCAACCAGCACCGCCAGGTAGAACAGCGGCAACGCCTGCGAGCCGGTGACGCCGCTTATCTGGTCGCGCAGTGGTCTGATGATGTAGTAGGAGGTCATCAGGAAAAAGAAAGCCAGCGCGGCAAGCATTGGCGCAGCTGTCTGTTCCTCGATGGCAGGACGGGGCAGACTCAAGGGGACATCCAGTGGGGAACACAAAAAGACTAACATGCCAGCATCCGATCGCCCCGCAGTCAGGAACCGCAAATGAGGAACTTCGACCATGTGATCGTCGGCGCCGGTTCGGCCGGCTGCGTGCTGGCCAACCGGCTCAGCACGAATCCGGCTACCCGCGTCTTGCTGCTCGAAGCCGGACCGAGCGACTGGAGCCCGCTGATCCACATGCCGGCGGGGCTGGCCCAGCTGGCCAGACAGCGCGCCGTGAACTGGGGTTACGAGACCGAGGCTGAGCCGGCGCTGGGGCAGCGACGGCTGTGGTGGCCGCGTGGCAAGACCCTGGGCGGCTCCAGCTCGATCAACGCGATGTGCTACATCCGTGGGGTGGCGGCAGACTACGACGGCTGGGCCGAGGCCAGTGGCGACCCGCGCTGGGCGTGGAACCAGGTGTTGCCATGGTTCCTGCGCAGTGAGGACAACAGTCGCGGCGCCAGTGCGCTGCATGGCGCTGGTGGTCCGCTGGGCGTTTCCGACCTGCGTTATCACAACCCGCTCTCCACCGCCTTCATCGACGCGGCGGTCAGCGCCGGGCATGTACGCAACGAGGATTTCAATGGCGCGCAGCAGGCCGGCTTCGGCCTGTACCAGGTCACCCAGCGCGACGGTGCACGCTGCTCGACCGCGACCGCCTTTCTGAAACCGGTACGCGAGCGCAGCAACCTGGAGGTGCGTACCGGCGTGCTGGTACAGAAGATCCTGCTGGAGCACGGCCACGCCGTGGGTGTGCAACTGCAGCGACGCCGGGTCACGGAGCGTATCGAGGCGGGCGAGGTGCACGTGTGCGCCGGCGCGATAAACACGCCGCAGTTGCTGATGCTGTCAGGGCTCGGCCCGGCCGATCACTTGCGCGATCATGCCATCGAGGTTGTCGCCGACCTGCCCGACGTCGGTGGCGAGCTGCAGGATCACCTGGACATCTGCACGGTCGTGGGCACCACCCGCAAACACCTCACCTACGATCACCTCAACCAGCTCGGCACGGCAATTCGCTGGTGGCGTCATCGTGACGGACCGGGCAGCTCCAATATCGCCGAGTCCGGTGGCTTCGTGCGCAGCGCACTGGCCGAGGACGAGCGTTGCGACATCCAGTTCCATTTCGTGCCGGCGCAACTGGACAACCATGGCCGGCATCGCCTGCCCGGCGATGGCTATACCGCCCACGCCTGTTACCTGCATCCACGCAGCCGCGGGCGCCTGCGACTGCGTTCGGCCGACCCGACCCAACCGGTGGCAATCCATGCCAACTATCTTGGCGACGCCGAAGGCCACGACCTGCGGCGGATGATCGAGGCGGCGCGGATGTCACGCGATATCTTCGCCCAGGCAGCGTTCGACCACTGCCGCGGCCAGCCGGTATTCCCCGAACGTGAGCTGGACACCGACGCCGAGTACATCGAATTCATCCGGCGCAAGGCGGAGACTGTCTATCACCCGGTCGGCAGCTGCCGCATGGGCAAGGATGACCGGGCAGTGGTCGACAGCGAGTTGCGGGTGCGCGGCGTGCAGGGCCTGCGCGTGGTTGACGCATCGGTGATGCCGAGCCTGCCCACCGGCAACACCAACGCGCCGACGATCATGATTGCCGAGAGGGCCAGCGCCTTGATTCTGGGTGAGGACGGAGGCTGATTCTCCGTCCTGCCCGGATCCGCTACGCCGGCACCGGGCAATGCAGGCTGGCGCAGATCACGCGCAGCAACTCGGCTTCTTCCACGCTGACCTGTCCATCGGCCTGGATGGCGCTTACCAGGCTCTGGATGAGCACGTCCTTGGCCGCCGGCAGAAGCCCGTCCAGATCATCCAGTGCACGCTCAAATGGCGCCTGCCACGTCGCCGGCAGCGCCCGCCAGGCCAGTGTCGCGCCTGGAAACGCCACTTGCATGGCGAGCAGCCAGGCACGTCGCGCGCCCGCCTCGTCTGAACAGCCGGCGGCCGCCACCACGGCGCACACCAGCATCACGCTGTCGCGGCAGGCGGGGAGCTTTTTCACCCCATCCGTCGGCGCGCTCCGCGGCTGCCGTGCCTCCAGCAGTTGCAGCCGCGTCAGCCGCGTCAGGCAATATTCGTTGATGTCGACCCGCCCATCGGCGCGCACCAGTGAGTCAAGCGTATCGAGCAGAGTCTGCTGACGTCCCGGCGGCAATTGCTTGAGCGCTGGAAATGCCAGCGCGACCAGTGGCAGCCGCAATATCGGCGACAGCGCAGTGACCTCGCCAACCGCAGCCTGCACCGCGTGTTGCACATCATCGCCCAAGGCATCGGAAACGATCCGGCGCTGCGTGAGGGCCAGACCGGGATCCGCCGATAGCGCCAGCGCCAGCACCACGGTCAACGCCGATTCGGGCTGGCGCACGGCGCTCATCAGACTGTCCGGAATCGCCTGGTGCACGGCAGCTGCACGCTGAAAGCGCGCCGCCCCGGCAGCACTTTCCGCAGCCGCGGCCGGCGCCCCTCCCGCCAATCCGGCGGCAGCAGGAGGGGATGGAATGGGCATGCCGGGCATGGCTGCCGAAGCGGGCGCGGCAGACGCGGGATCAGCCGCCGGCGCACCATCGCCCGCGACCTGCAGCGATGCCGCCAGGCGCACCAGCTCATCCTCGCGGAAGCCCGGCTCCAGTGCACGGATGCGGTCGAGCAGCGGCGGATGGGTGGCGAACAGTGCATTGAACTTGCCGGCTTCGCCAAACAGCATGTGCGCCACCTCATGCTTGTTCGCCACCTGCAGCTGCGAGCCTTCGGACAGAATCGCGATTTTCTTCAGTGCGCCGGCGATACCGTCGGTCTGCCGGGTGAACTGGACTGCCGAAGCATCAGCCAGCGACTCGCGCGATCGAGCCACCGCCGCCTGAATCAGCCGCCCGAAGAAATAGCCGATGTAACCGACCACGATCAGCGCCAGACCGATCATCCAGACCTGGCCACCACCGCCATCGCGCCGGCTGCCGCGGCCGCCGCCGAACCAGATCACCCTGCGCCCGACGATGGCCAGCACCAGGATGCCGAACAGCAAGCCCATCAGCCGGATGTTCAGTCGCATGTCGCCATTGAGGACATGGCTGAACTCGTGCGCAATCACACCCTGCAATTCGTCACGGCTGAGCTGGTCGAGGCAGCCCTGGGTAACGCAGACTGCCGCATCGGATACCGTATAGCCTGCTGCGAACGCATTGATACCGGGTTCGCTCTGCATCAGATAGATGTCCGGCACGGCCACGCCAGCGGCGATCGCCACCTCCTCGATCACGTTGCGCAGTCGGCGCAGGGCCGGATCGCGGGTATCCGGCGGCACCGGTATCGCGCCGACGCTTTCGGCGACGGACTTGCCGCCACCGGACAGGCTCATGATGCGGAAGAGCGAGCTGAGCCCGATGCCGGCCAGCACGATGAAGGTGCTGGAAAGCAGCAGCGGCAGATTCGATTGGGCCGGCTCGCCCGCGACCGGGCGATGGCCCATGGCCACCCAGACCACGAAATCGATCGTCGTCACGATCGCGACCACGGCCAGCACGAACAGCGCGACCAGCCGGCGACTGCTGCCGCGTACGCGCGCCTGTTGCGCAAAGAAATCCATCGGAGCTCCTTGTATGCAGCGCGGCGCGGGCTACGCTGCAGCAGCGATCAGCTGAAGGAGACCTTCGGCGCGTCCCGTACCGCCGGATCCTCGATCTTCAGCGGCTCGGCAGCGGTGAAGCCGAAACTGTTGGCCACGAACGAAGCCGGAAACACCTCTCGCTTGTTGTTGTAGGTCAGCACCGAGTCGTTATAGGCCTGCCGCGCGAACGCGACCCGATTCTCGGTCGAGGTGAGCTCCTCGGAGAGCTGCATCATGGTCTGGTTGGCCTTGAGATCCGGATACGCTTCCTGCAGGGCGAACAAATGACCCAGAGTTTGTGTCAAGGCATTTTCACTGGCGCCCAGCTGCTGCATGGCGGCCGGGTCACCCGGGTTGGCCTTGGCACCGGCCAATCCGCTGACCGCGGCGTTGCGCGCCTGCACGACGGCCTCCAGCGTGCCGCGCTCGTGCGCCAGGTAACCCTTCGCCGTTTCGACCAGGTTCGGAATCAGGTCGTGCCGACGGGTCAACTGCACATCGATCTGCGCAAAAGCGTTCTTGTAGCCATTACGCGAAGTCACCAGTCCGTTGTAGATCGCCACGAAGTACAAGACAATCAGGACGACGACGACCAGAAAAATGATCAGACTCATTGGCAAGCTCTCCACCCGATGGCGCATCCCCACGCCGGAATTCCTCCAGAATACCATGCAGTTTCGCAAGTCATTCCTGCTTGTCGCGGGCGCCCTTGGTCTGGCCTGCACGCCCGTTTGCGCCGCGCCGGCCAGTGTCGGGACCGGTTCATCGGCAACGCATTCCGCCCGACAAGAGCTGCCGCCCGTCCGGGTCAAGCGCGCCCTCGACGACTATCGCGTCTGGCTGAACCGGCTCGGCGAGCGTGATGCGGTCGCCGGCCTGGTCACCGCCGTGGTCATCGACGACAAGGTTGTCTTCGAGGGCACCGTGGGCTATGCCGACGCGGCTACCGGGCAACCAGTCACGCCAAACACGGTGTTCCGTCTCGCCTCCCTTTCCAAGGCCTTCGCCACTGCCCTCACCGGATTGCTCGTGGACGACGGCAAACTGAGCTGGGACACGCGCCTGGTCGACGTGCTGCCGTACTTCAAGCTCAAGGACATGGATGCCGCCGATCACGCCACCGTCAGCGACATCCTGGGACAGAAGCTGGGGCTGCCGCGCAATACATACGACAGCATGCTTGAGGACGACATCCCCTACGAGGAGCTGGTGCGCAAACTGGATGAGGTCAACATGACCTGTGGCGTCGGCCAATGCTACGGTTACCAGAACGTGGCGTTCGGCATGATCGGTGACGTGGTGCTGGCCCGCACTGGCGATTTTTTCTATCACCAGGTGGAAAAGCGCATCTTCTATCCGCTGGGAATGGCTACCGCCAGCTACGGCCGTGCCGCACTGGAGTCGAGCAAGAGCTGGGCGCGGCCGCATCGCGCCAGCAAACATGGCTGGATCCCATTCGAACCCAACGAAACCTATTACCGCGTCGCACCGGCGGCCGGAGTCAACGCCAGCCTGCGCGACATGGAAAAATGGCTGATCGCGCAGATGGGTGGTCGCCAGGACGTGCTGCCCAAGAAGCTGCTGACGGTGTTGCATGCGCCGGGCGTGGCCACACCGAGTGAGCTCCGCGCCACGGCATGGCGCCGTGCCCGCCTGACCGACGCGCACTACGCGCTCGGCTGGCGGGTCTACGAATACGGCGGCGAAACGCTGATCTATCACGCCGGAGCTGTAGCGGGCTATCGCACGATGATCGGATTTTTCCCGAAGTACCACGCCGGCGTGGTCACCATGTGGAATTCCACCGGCCCGACCCCGAGCGGACTGATGCCGATGGTGTTCGACGATCTGCTGGGACTGCCGCATGTCGACTGGGCCGATATCGAGGGCGCGCCAAAGCCGCATCCAAAGCCTCATCGCCGGCGCCGCTCTGCCCGCCATCACCGAACTTAAGGCAGCAGACCCCGCCGAAACGAAGAACGGCGCATGGAAACCATGCACCGTTCTTGAGGCATCACCGCGAACAGCCTGGATCAGAGCTTGAATTCGATCCGCTGCTGCCTGGTGCTGGCGACAGCCTCGCCGTTCTTCATCGCCGGCTTGAAGCGGTAACGCTGAACCGCATCCACCGCCGCACGATCGAACACCCGCCGTGGTTGCGCATCGACCACCTTGATATCGCCGGTACGGCCGTCGGTTTCGATCGTGAACGACACCACCACCCAGCCTTCCTGGTGCGAGCGAACAGCGTTCGGCGGGTACTGTGGCGCGGCAGCCTTGACGAGCACCGCATCGCTGGTCTGCCCTGAAGCGCTGCCCGCACCAGCGACACCGCTGGCCGACGTGCCGTTATCCGAGGCGGCAGCCGTGGAACCCGATGCCGTCTGTTTGCGTGGCCGGGCCGCCTTGGCTTCCTGGGCTGCCTTCTGCTGTGCGGCTAGCTGCTGTTGTGCCAGCTGATCCGCCGCCAACTTGTCGGCCGCAGCCTTTTGCGCCGCCAGCGCGGCTGCCTTCTGATCGTCGAGCGCCTGCTGCTGCTGTTTATCCAGCGTCTTGCGCTGGGCATCCAGCTTCGAACGCAGGATGGTCAGGGTGTAGTTGGTTGGATCCGCCTTGGCCAGTAGATCGATCTCACGCTGCGCCTCACCGAAGTCACGCGAATTGATCGCCTGCTCGGCCGCATTGGCAGCGAATGGGAAGGTCTCGCGCAGCGCGTCGGACGCTACCTTGTTGCCGGGATCCTTGTTCAACACGCGCAGGTAGAACTCGAACGCGTTGTTGCCGGCCGGCGCCAGATAGCGCTGTTCGCCCATCGCCGCCCGCGCCTCAGTGATCAGCTGATTGACGTCCATGCCCTCCACGTTGGCCGGTGGTGGTGGCGCCGCGCGCGTCTCTGCCGTGACCGGCGTGGAGGGATGGCCACCGGAATCGGCCATCATCAACTCCTCGTGGGGCTGGATGATCAGGAACCATGCGCCCACGGCGAGCAGGGCAATAATGGCAAAAATGGCGATGACTACAGGCCTGACGGCCCCGCGCGCATGCCGGCGCTTGTTGAGTATGTCTCGGGTATCCATGGTCTCTCACTGAGTGTCGACAGATACCCGCGCTTTTTCCCCCTGTAGGAGCGGTGAGTCCCCCGGATTCACCGCGGCGCGGATGTGCAAAAGGTAACCGCATTGACCCGGTACGGCAATGCCAGACTGTCGCGCGGGGCAAAAACGAACCGAAGCCGGACGCGGAGCCCGATCGGGCAGGCGATTCAGCCGATCCGGAAGACGGCTGGCCAGGCTGACTGCGGGACGGAATTCACGACTCGAGAACCGTCCAGATCCGGAAACGAAGCGTCCCGGACGGAACCGGGACGAGAGCTTTTCGAAGTGCTCTCCCCGCGCTGGGCACCGCGGGGAGAGAAGTCGACTACGTGTCTTGTTGGAGTTGAAGCTTGTTGCTTGTGACTTACTTCTTCACTTTTGCCGTGGCCTTGGCCTTCGGCTTTGCGGTCTTGGTGGCCTTGACCACCTTGGCAGCTGCGGGCTTCTTCGCAGCGACCTTCTTCACGGCGGCCTTCTTGACCGCCTTCTTTGCAACGGCCTTCTTCGCGACTTTCTTCACAGCCGCTTTCTTGGCTACCTTCTTGACGGCAACCTTCTTGGCGGCCGCCGGCTTCTTGGCGGCAGCTTTCTTCGCGGCAGGTTTCTTGGCGGCGGCCTTCTTGGCAGCCGGTTTCTTTGCAGCAGATTTCTTGGCAGTGGCCATAGTTCGTCTCAGCTCCTCATCAGTTGGCAGTGGTTGCCCAGTAAAAGCGTGCAGGAACGCTTCGACCAACAAGTCGCTGTTGGTAGCGTGCCGAAGATTGTTCACTTGACGGTGGGTGCGCAAATCAGAAAGGCGCCGCAGAACATGCAACGGAATCGAGACCGTGATCTTGCGTACTGCATTGGCCTTTTCACCGTGCTCGACATAAGGCTTGATGAATTTTGCTGTCGCCATAAAACGCATTCCCCGTTATCTGCTGCGAAAGCTATCCCTGAAGATTTCAACTGTCAATTGATTTCAGTCATGAAATCAAACCGCCAAACCCGCCCCCAAACCGGCCAGACCGCGCGATCACCAGCGACTCGACAGCGGGAATGAATTTCATTCATGGACGTCCAGACGTCCAAACAATTCGCGGCCCTTTTTCTACTACCTTCATGACAACCCTAAAAACACGAGTATTTCTTCGCACGTGCTGGTTGCAGCCATGATGCGCTGAAATTTTGCAGTGTCAAAGAAAGTGGTTCGCCAGGCTCACCCGCAGCCCCTTTGAACTGGATGAATGAAGGGCAACCGAACAGCATCAACCGCCTCTCACGAAGTGAAAAACCATTTGCCCACTGACCTCATCGGCACCTGCGACCGAGCCTGAGGATGCGGCGCAGCGATCCCCGTGGCCGCCCGCGCCTGACTCCGTCAGCGCATCATCGAGCAGGGACACTGCACCGATGACCGCGCTCGCGCCAGGGAAGCGCCGAGCCGATTTCACCGCGCGACGATCCGATTTGCGCGAGGGCCTGCTGGCATGGCGGGAAGGAATCCGACGCCGGAAACAGCGCCGGCCGCACATGGCGGCCGGCGGCATCACTCGAACACCTGGAACTCAATGATCGTCGTTCTCGATCAGTTCCTCGTACTCGTTCGCGTCGAGCAGCTCGTCGAGCTCGGCGCGATCACTCGGACGGATCACGAAAATCCAGCCGTCGCCGAACGCGTCCTCGTTGATCGTCTCGGGCTTGTCGTTGAGCAACTCGTTGACCTCGACGATCTCACCGGAAACCGGCGCGTAGATGTCCGAGGCGGCCTTGACCGACTCCACCACGGCGACACCGTTGCCGGCCTGCACGCTCGAACCGATTTCCGGCAGCTCGACGTAGACCAGGTCACCGAGCTGACCCTGTGCGTGGTCGGAGATACCCACGCGGATCAAGCCATCGTCTTCGGCGCGGGCCCACTCGTGGGATTTGAGGAATTTCAGATCGCCGGGAATCTCGCTCATGATCGGGGTCCAGTCGTTGGTTGGGGGTCAGGTGACAGGCGGAGATTCTAGCCGGATCCGCCGTGAGGAAAAGCGCAAGATGCCGGTTCAGATTCCGTCGCAGGCCTTGCCGTCGCGCACGAACGGGTACTTCACCAGACGCACGGGCACTTCGCGGCCGCGAATGTCGACGCGCAGGTCGCCGGCTTCACCAGCGGGAATCCGCGCAAACGCTACCGCCTTGTCGAGCGTGGGAGCAAAGCTGCCGGACAGGACTTCTCCCTCGCCGCTGGCGCCGAGTACTTTCTGGCCGTGGCGCAGTACGCCCTTCCCGTCGAGCACCAGGCCGACCATCACGCGTGGCACACCTGCCGCCTTCTGCTGCTCCAGCGCGGCGCGGCCGATGAAGACACGACCCTCGTCCAGCGAGACGGTCCAGCCGAGATTCGCCTCCCACGGGGTGACGCTCTCGTCCATGTCCTGGCCGTACAGATTCATGCCCGCCTCCAGTCGCAGCGTATCGCGCGCACCGAGCCCGGCCGGCGCAACGCCGGCGGCAGCCAGTGCCTGCCACAGCGCCACCGCATGCTCCTCGGGCACGATGATCTCGAAACCATCCTCGCCGGTGTAGCCGGTGCGCGCCACGAACAGGGGCATGCCATGCGGCCCCTGCGCCGCCGCCGCCGCGAACTTGCCCAGCTTCTCGATGCGTGGACGATCCACCTCGTGCAGCAGCTCGAGTACCCTGGCGCGCGCATTCGGCCCCTGCACCGCGATCATCGCGAACTCCGGACGCTCCTTCACCTGCACATCGAAGGCGACTGCCTGCTGCGTGATCCAGGCCAGATCCTTGGCGCGGGTGCCTGCGTTGACCACCAGCCGGAAGAATTCCTCGCCAAGGAAGTACACGATCAGGTCGTCGATGACACCGCCACGTTCGTCCAGCATGCACGAGTACAAGGCCTTGCCGACCACCTTCAGCTTGTCGATGTTGTTGGCCAGCAGGTGGCGGAGAAACTCGCGCGTGCGGGCGCCGTGCAGGTCGACCACGGTCATGTGCGAGACATCGAACATCCCGGCATCGCGGCGCACCGCGTGATGCTCCTCGATCTGCGAGCCGTAGTTGATCGGCATGTCCCAACCGCCGAAGTCGACCATGCGGGCGCCGAGCGCGCGGTGGGTTTCGTTGAGCACGGTCTTCTGGGTCATTGCGGCGGAGCCTGCAGGGGAAAGTCATGCATTATCGCCAGCGCTGCGGCGCAATCCAAGCGCCAGCCATCACTGCTCTTGAACGCATCAGTACATTAAGCTCGGCACATGACCGCGACCGCGCCGACCTTCACCGAGCTCGACACCGCACTCACGCCGCCACGCCTGCGCATCTTCGGCGAATGGACGCTGCCGCATTACGCCTTGCTGGAACACGAACTGGAGCAACTGCGGGGTCGTGTCGATGCACAGACCCCGGTCGATCTGGACGGCATTGCCCGGCTGGATACCGCCGGCGCCGCCCTGCTGGCCGAATGGCTCGGCGCCGCGCGCCTGCGCGACATCGCCGCCGACTCTCCGCAATTGTCGCCGGCGCGGCGTGCCCTGCTGGAAACCATCGGCACGGCGCTGGACGCCTACCGCCACAGCGCCAGGCCGAAACCGCGAAGCGGCCTCCTGCTGCTGCTGGAGCGAATCGGCCGCGCCGTCGAGAGCATCCTGCGCCAGGCACTGCTTCTGCTCGGCTTCATCGGCCTGACCCTGGAGACGCTGGCCCGCTCCGTGTTCCGCCCCCGCCGCTGGCGGGTCACCTCGCTGGTGGCGCATGTGGAACAGATCGGGCTGGACGCGGTGCCGATTGTCTCCCTGCTGTCGTTCCTGGTCGGCGCGGTGGTGGCCTTTCTCGGCGCCACCGTGCTCGCCGACTTCGGCGCCAGCATCTATACGGTGGACCTGATCGCGATTTCCTTCCTGCGCGAGTTCGGCGTACTGCTCACCGCGATCATGCTCGCCGGCCGCACCGCCAGCGCGTTCACCGCACAGATCGGCTCGATGAAGTCGCGCGAGGAGATCGACGCGATCCGCATGCTCGGCCTCGATCCGGTCGAGCTGCTGGTGCTGCCGCGGGTGCTGGCGCTGCTGATCTCGCTGCCACTGCTCAGTTTCATCGCCATGCTGGCCGGCATCCTGGGCGGTGCGCTCGTCTGCGTGTTCGCGCTGGACATCACCCCGGCGATGTTCCTGTCGGTATTCCACACCGATACCGACCTGCGCCACCTGCTGGTCGGCCTGAGCAAGGCGCCGGCCTTCGCCTTCCTGATCGCGGTGATCGGCTGCCTGGAAGGCTTCAAGGTCAGCGGCAGCGCCCAGTCGGTAGGCGAGCACACGACCTCCAGCGTGGTGCAGTCGATCTTCGTGGTGATCCTGATCGATGCGCTGGCCGCCCTGTTCTTCATGGAGATGGGCTGGTGAGCGCCGTCGCCAACACCACCGCGCCGGGCGAAGTGCTGATCGAGGTACGCGGCCTGGTCAACCGCTTTGGTAAGCAGACCGTGCATGCCGGGCTGGACCTGGATGTCTTTCGCGGGGAGATCCTCGGCGTGGTCGGCGGCTCGGGCACCGGCAAGTCGGTGCTGTTGCGTGCCATCGTCGGTCTGCTGCGACCGACCGCCGGCAGCGTCGAGGTGTTCGGCGAGAACCTGCTGCAGCTGTCGCCGCAGCGCCGCTCGCAGATCGAGCAGCGCTTCGGCGTGCTGTTCCAGAGCGGCGCGCTGTTCTCGTCGCTGACCGTAGCCGAGAACATCGCCCTGCCGCTGATCGAACACGCCGGACTGAACCGCGACGACGCCACCCATCTGGCCGGAGTGAAGTTGGCACTGGTCGGGCTGTCGATGGATACCGCCGACAAGTATCCGGCGGCCCTGTCCGGCGGCATGATCAAGCGGGCGGCACTGGCGCGGGCGCTGGCACTGGATCCGGAGATCCTGTTTCTCGACGAACCCACCGCCGGCCTGGATCCGATCAGCGCCGCCGCATTCGACCAGCTGCTGCTGACCCTGCACGACGCGCTCGGGCTCACCGTGTTCCTGGTCACCCACGATCTGGACACGCTGTATACCGTTTGCAGCCGCGTGGCCGTGCTGGCGCAGCAGAAAGTGCTGGTGGCCGGCACGCTGGACCAGGTTGCAGCCGCCGATGACCCCTGGGTGCATGACTACTTCCACGGTCCACGCGGCCGTGCGGCGGAACAGGCAGCCGAAAAACGGCGGCAGGAGAACTGAGATGGAAACCCGTGCGCATCATGTGCTGATCGGACTGTTCACCGTGATCGTGATCGCCGCCGCCCTGCTGTTCGGGTTGTGGCTGGCCAAGGCCAGCACCGACAAGGCCTTCCACGACTACGAAGTGGTGTTCCAGGAAGCAGTCACCGGACTGTCCAAGGGCAGCCCGGTGCAATACAACGGCATCAAGGTCGGTGACGTGATCCAGCTCAAGCTGGATCCGGCCGATCCACGCAAGGTGCTGGCGCGCATCCGCCTCGCCGGCGATACGCCGGTGAAACAGGATACCCACGCCAAACTGGTGCTGACCGGGCTGACCGGCATCACCAATATCCAGCTCAGCGGCGGCTCGCCGGACTCACCCCCGCTGATCGGCCAGCGCGGTAACCTGCCGGTGATCGTGGCCGACCCGTCGCCTCTGACCAAATTGCTGGCCAACGGCGAGGATTTGATGACCAGCATCAACGAAGTGGTGTTGCGTGCCAATGAGCTGCTGTCGGATCAAAACGTGGAGCACATCAACCACGTGCTGGCGCACCTGGATCAGGCCAGCGGAGCGATCGCCGACCAGCGCGACGAGATCCGCCAGCTGCTGCAACAGCTGACCCTGGCCAGCCGCCATGCCAATGCCACCCTGATCCAGACCGAGCAGCTGGCTCGCAACGCGAACGGACTGGTCAACGACCAGGGCAAGGCGGCCATGGACAGCATGAAGGCATCGATGGCCTCACTGCAGCATGCCACCAGCAGCATCGATCAGCTGCTCACACTCAATCACGATGCACTGGACAACGGTATGCGCGGGGTCGGCGAGATGGGGCCGGCGATGAACGAACTGCGCAAGACGCTGGATTCGCTGCACTCGATTTCGCGCAAGCTCGACGACAACCCGGCCGGCTACCTGCTCGGCCGCGACCAGATCAAGGAGTTCAAGCCATGAGCCTGCGTCCGCGCCTCGCATCGATCCTCCTGGCCGTGCTGCTCGGCGGCTGTTCCGTGCTGCCCAGGGTCGAGTCGCCGGACGTCTACCTGCTGCCCGGTCCACCGGCAGCACCGGCGCCGGCCAATGCCATCGGTGCGAAGGCCAGCGTGTCGTTACGGGTGGATGCACCACAGGCTGGACGCACGCTCGACAGCTCACGCATCGCCGTGATCCCGGAAAGCAACGTGATCACCGTCTACCAGGGCGCACGCTGGAGCGATCGTGCGCCGCACCTGCTGCGCGATCGCCTGATCGAAGCGTTCCGCGCCAGTGCCAGCTATGCTGCGGTGACCAGCGACGACGCCAACCTGCAGGCTGATCTCGAGTTGGCTGGCGACCTGCGCGCGTTCCAGACCGAGTACGTGGCAGGCAAGCCGGTGGTCGTCATCCGCTACGATGCGCAACTGCTGCGGCCGCACACGCAAACGATCCTGGCGACCCGGCAGTTCGAAGTGCACCAGGCGGTGGCCGGCAAGGCCGTACCGCAGGTGGTGGTGGCGTTCGGCCAGGCCGCCGATGCACTGGCCGCGCAAGTGGTCGACTGGGCCGATGGTG
>JAJXYE010000294.1 GCA_021780735.1 Pseudomonadota bacterium
CGTCCAGCGGCACGTCCAGCGTGGGCAGCACGCGCTGGTGACTGGGCTGAAGGTCGATTCGGTAGTGGATCGAGCTGCTGGCCTCGAGCGGCACCGGTGGGGTAGTCCGGGTACGGATGTGGCGCCAGCTGCGACCGTCATAGAACCACATCACATAGGCGCGAAAATAGCGTTGCGATGGCGGAGGCGGTGCGCCATCGAAGCTCACCCGCATGGCTGGGCTGTCGTCGATCAGCAGTTGGGTGAAATCACCGGGATTCATGCGGTCGCTCAGACCGCTGCGCGCCTGCTCTGGCGATGGCGCGCCCCACAGCGGCGAGCTCAGCCGCGGAACCAGCAGGAAGGCCAGCAGCGCCAGTGGCAGCGCCGCCGCCGACAGCAATAGCGCGGGAATCAGGCGCCGTGGCAGGCTGGCCGGCAGCTGGGCCGGCTCCAGTGCGCGCAAGGTCGCCAGTGCCGGCAGCAGGCCGAACGCGACCACCACGGTGGCGACCAGTCCCTGATCGAACAGCAGCGCCGTCATCAGGGTGAAGCAGGCGAAGCCGATGCCGACGCGGACGTCGCGAATCGTTTCGGTCTCCAGCAGCTTCAGCACGAGCAGGCCGACCGCCAGCGCAGCGCCTGGCGCCCGTCCAAAGAGGTTGCCGTAGTAAACGATCACGGCCAGGGTGAGCAGGGCCAGCAACGGCAACTTGAGCCAGCCGGGCACCCGGCCAGTGTGCTGCCGTCGCTGCCACCAGCGCCAGCCCAGGGTGAGCCCCAGCGCCAGGCACAGCCACCAGGGCAGGTGTGGTGCATGCAGGCCCAGCACCAGTGCCACGGTCAGCGCCAGCAAGTCGAAGGCGCGCGCTTCGAGTGCTGCTTCGATGGGCTTGCGCTGACGAAACAGATTCATGGCAGCTGCGCCAGCGCGTTCATGCAGCGTGCGTAATGCAACGGGCCGTTGCCGCTGGCAATCTCCTCGCCCGGCAACCACAGGCTGTAGTTGCCGCGTTGCGCCTGCGCCTCGTTCACCCAGCGTGCAAGCCGGGCGATGCGCGACTCGTTGTCCATGCCGCCGAGCTGGCGCCAGTCCAGCTGCCATTGTGGCTGGCTTTGCGGCTGTTCGAAGTCCTTTACCATCAGGTTGTCGTGCCGGGCGCTGGCCTTCCAGGCGATGTGCCGTTGCGGATCGCCGACCCGATAGTCGCGCAAGGCGGCCAGCTCGTCGCCCCGATGCAGACGCATATGGCGAGCGTCCTCGGCGGGCGCGCGTGGCGCGGGGCCGCTGGCCTCCGCCCGTGGCCATACCAGCACCGCCTGATCCGGATGCAACCAGCTCCACGCACGGAACAGGCCCAGCGGCCAGCTGCTCCACAAGCGCAGACGCGGCAGCGGCTGCCAGCCGCGCATCTGGGTGGGCAGTGCCAGCTTGACCCGGGTGGCGTCGTGGCCGTCGAGCAGGAAGGCGGCCGTGTCGCCGTCAAGATCCACTCGAATCGCCTGGCGCAGCCGACGGGAGTCGAACGTGAGGGTGAGTTCCATGGGCTCCCCGGCAATGGCATGACCGGCCTGGATATGGCTCAGTCGCAGGCCGTCCAGGCTGCGGAACGCGACCAGCATGCTCGCCGCCGAGGCGGCGCCGAGCAGGCAGGTGAGCAGCAGCGCGGCATTGTTGGCATAGTTCAGCGCGCCAACCAGCATCACCATCAACAACACCGAGAAGGCGAGTCCGAACGCGCTGGGCACAATATAGATGCGTCGTCGATGCAGCTCGATCGGCAGGCCTTCGCGGCGCCGGTAGCGGGTCAGTGCCGGCAGTCGGCGTTCGGCCTGACGTTGCAGGCGTTGCAACAGGCCGCGCATCAGTCCACCGCCACCTCGGCCAGCAACTGTCGCGCCAGCATGTCGCCGTTGGCGCCGCGCGCCGGCAGCAGCCGATGTGCCGCCAGCGGCACGAACAGCGCCTGGATATCCTCCGGCAATACGTGGCCGCGGCCGCTGAGCAGGGCCCAGGCGCGGGCCGCGCCAAGCAATGCCAGGCCAGCGCGGGGCGAGAGGCCAACACGGATGTCGGCATGGCGCCTGCTGGCCGCAAGCAAGGCCTGCAGATAGTCCAGCAGGGCGGCGCTGGCGGTCACTGCCTGCGCCTGGCGATGCAGCGCGAGCAAGGCGGGGCCGTCCAGTTGCGCACCGAGTTGCGCCAGCAGATCGCGACGATCGCTGCCGGTGAGCAGGGCGCGTTCGGCCGTAGCATCCGGGTAGTCCAGCGACAGCCGCAGCATGAATCGGTCAAGCTGCGAATCGGGCAGAGGGAAGGTGCCGTTGAGATCGAGCGGATTCTGCGTGGCGACGACGAAGAATGGCTGCGCCAGCGCATGGGTCTGGCCGTCCACGGTGACCTGATTCTCCGCCATCGCCTCGAGCAGGGCGCTCTGTGTCTTCGGGCTGGCGCGATTGATTTCGTCCGCCAGCAGCAGGCCGGTGAAGATCGGGCCCGGATGGAAGCGGAATTGGCCGGTTTCGCGCTCGTAGACGCTGACCCCGATGATGTCCGATGGCAGCAGGTCGCTGGTGAACTGCACGCGCTGAAAATCCAGCGAAAACGTGGCAGCCAGGGCATGCGCCAGGGTGGTCTTGCCCACGCCCGGCACATCTTCCAGCAACAGATGACCACCGGCCACCAGGCAGGTGAAGGCCAGCTTGACCTGGCGCGGTTTGCCCAGCAGTACGCGGTTGACCTGGGCCATGGCGGCTTCCAGGCGTTGGTGCAGGGCATCGTCGTGGGGCTGGGTCATGGCAGACATGGAAGTTCGCTAGAGGGCTTTCGGGAATGGCCGGTGCAGGTGCCCGAACCAGTGTAGCTGGCGCATGGTCAGGGCAGGGCGACCCCGGCGACGCGCAGCAGGCGGGCCAGCGCGATCAGCGGCAGGCCGATCAGCGCGCTGGGGTCGCGGTTGTCGATAGCGTCGAACAGACTGATGCCAAGCCCCTCGCATTTGAAGCTGCCGGCGCAGTCCAGTGGCAGTTCGCGTTGCACATAGCGCGCGATCTCCGCGCTGCCGAGTTCGCGAAAGCGCACCCGGGTGTGATCGACATGGTTGTGGCGGCGACCGTCGCGGGTATCGAGCAGGCACAGCGCGGTGTGGAAGCGCACTTCGCGACCGGAACTGGCGGCAAGCTGTTGGCACGCTCGCTCGATGCTGCCCGGTTTGTCGAGCAGGGTGCCATCGAGCTCGGCGACCTGATCGGAGCCGATCACCAGGGCGTTGGTCTGGCCTTGCGCTGCGGCGTCGGCCTTGGCGATGGCCAGACGCTGCGCGCGAACCCGGGGCGATTCGCCTGGTCGTTCCGCCTCATCGGTGCCCGGTGCGACCTGGTCGAAATCGGCGATCAACCGGCGCAGCAACTCGGCGCGGTAGCGCGAGGTGGAGCCCAGCACAATGCGTGGCGTTGGCGGGGAGGTCATGTGTCGGAGTCGCGCCGGATGTGTTCGCGCATGGCGCTGTTGAGGTCGGTCTGGGCCTGGCTCAGTGCGCGCAGCAGCGGTTGCAGGCGGTCGCGGGTACCGCGCATCGAGGCGGCTGCCTCATCCAGCTCCTGCTGGCTGGCGCGCGGTGAGCGGTCACGGATCCACAGGCGCTGCTGCAGCAGCGCGCGCAGACCGGCGTCGATGGCGTGGCGTGCATCCTGTTCGCTGGCCTGCGGCAGATCCGGGTTGAGCGACATCACCGCATGCGCCTGCTGCAATCCGCTGCGGCAGGTCTTCAGGTCGGACTCCAGCCGGTCGGCCAGGTCGAGCAGGCTCTTCAGGCTGAGCTCGCGACGACCTTGGCGCCGTCGAAAAAGCACGGTGCCCGCCAATACGGCCAACAGCACCAGCGGTATGGCCAGTTCGAGCATCAGGTAGGGGGTCAAGGGCGGCGACCAGGGCAGCAGGGACGACTCAGTCTGCCGCATCGGGGCGGGATCAGGCAAAATAGCGCTCCCGCCCGGTGGATTGGGTGGTTGAGCAGCCTTGCCAGTTGACTTGGGGGCGCTTGAAACCTACCATTCTCCGATTATGTCCGTG
>JAJXYE010000202.1 GCA_021780735.1 Pseudomonadota bacterium
TTTTCCGCACGGTTGAGTCGCACTTGATGCGCTTCGGCCGATACATGTTCGCACCGAAAATGACTCGGCGCCATCTCTGCATGCGCCGCGAAGTGCGCGCCACCGTGCCATTTTCAGGCATGCGGGAACCGGTGCTTCTTGAGTTCGAAATTATTTGCGATGATGCCACTGACCGTGCTGCCCTGTTCCTCGCGGAACCGCGTCAGCTCAGACAGGCGCGAAGATCTACCGCCAAAAATTGATCCAAGTCAATTGTCGATCCGAAGCGGAGCGTAGCCTTTGCGCCGTCACCCAACGCCCCCCCTTTTGGAGAAACACCATGAAACTGAAAATTTTTGCTCTGTTGCTGCTTTGCCTGGCCGCCGCCCCCACATGGGCCGCCACCTGCTCGACCACCGTCACCGGCAATGATGCGCTGCGCTACGACAAGTCAAGCATCACCGTTCCCAAATCCTGCGCCACGTTTACCGTGACCTTGAAGAACGTGGGCAGCATGCCGCGCTCGGTCATGGGCCACAACGTGGTGATCGCACCGGCTGCCGATGTAGATACCGTCATCAACGATGGAGCCACCGCCGGCCTCGATCATGATTACGTCAAGCCGAATGATGCGGACGTGATTGCCAGCACCAAGCTGATTGGCGGCGGCGACTCGGCTTCCACCACGTTCAAGGTCGCGGCGCTCAAGCCGGGCGTCCCCTACGAGTTCTTCTGCACCTGCCCCGGCCATGCATCACTCATGCGCGGCAAGATTGAGCTCAAGTAACAACACGGGCTTGCCACACGCTGCTCCACGAGACGCCATCGCCGGATGGCGTCTCGTTTCGTTTCATTCTTGCGGTGGCCAACCCACCCGCAGCCCGGCCGTGAACGGCGAACGCTGGCTCAGGCCAGCGCCTTCAGCGCCGCATCGTAGTCAGGCTCGTGGGCAATCTCACTTACCAGCTCGGCGTGAATCACCTTGTCATGCTCGTCAAGTACCAGCACGGCGCGGGCGGCCAGACCATCCAGGGGGCCGCTGGCAATCGCCACACCGTAGTCGTTGAGGAACTGGCGACCACGCATCAGCGACAGGTTGATCACCTTGTCCAGCCCCTCGGCACCACAGAAGCGCGCCTGCGCGAACGGCAGATCCGCGGAGATGCACAGCACCACCGCGTTGTCGATCTTGCTGGCCGACTCGTTGAAGTGCCGTACCGAGGCGGCGCAAGTCGGGGTGTCGATGCTGGGGAAGATATTGAGCACCTTGCGCTTGCCAGCGAAGCTGGCCAACGTGGTGTCGGCCAGATTGCCTGCGACCAGCGTGAACGGCGGGGCGGAGGAACCGACCGGCGGAAACTGGCCATTGATGCTGATTGGCTGGCCTTTCAACGTGACCTCTGACATGTTGCACCTCGCATGGATGAATCAGGTGACAAGTAGAGCACGAGGATGCCGTGCAAGACGAGCTCAACCCGGGCCGGAGCCTGTCCCCTGTTCATTCACGCGCGCCGGCGCCCGCCTGCGCCACTCACGCTGCTGCGGCGCCTGCTAGCTCCAGCGGCTCGCTTCGGCAGCAACTCGCCCGATCCGCGGCCAGGCGAGCCTGCCTGCATTCAGGCACTGCAGCAGTGGATGATCGGGAGCGCAAACGGCACCTGTCGAACCGCGCCCGGCGGCAGCCGCCAAGCCCATCACCACGAAACGTCAGGCACTCATCCTGTCCATGGGGCGCACTGGCGATCACAGATCCCGGCTGCCGCTCCATTCGAGCTGGAACCAGACCTTGGTGTCGTCGTGGCCAAAGCCGTCGGCACGATAGTCGGCCAGCTTGACCAGGGCAGTCACCCCGCCACCCAGCGGAAAGCCCAGCGCAGCATCCCACTCGCTGCCGTAGCGACCGCCGGTATCGGCGTGGTAGTCGTGATAGCCCACGTTCCACTTCAACTGCCTGACCACACCGCCGCGAGCGAACTTGCCGCTGAGCGCCACGTAGCGATCATCCAGCCCACCGGCCGGCGTGACGAGGAACTGGTCGTCCCAGCCGTTGAACGCATGCAGCGTGGCCAGCGGCGTCTGCAGCGCATGCACGCCGTCGCCGCCCAGATGCTCCCAGCCGAGCCTGGCGGTGACGCCGTGCACCGTCCAGCTCGGCTCGAGCAGCCAGTAATTCTCGCCATAGCTGGCCGGGTTGTTGCGGTAGTCGGACTGGCGCGCATATTCGACCGCCCAACCGGGGCCGCTGCCCTGCGCCACGTCATTGCCCAGCCAGCGCACACCCCAGGTTGCCGTCGAAGCGGTCGGCACATCGCGGTCTTCATGCAGGTAGGCGTAGCCCACCCACGTCTGCACGCCATGCACATGGGCGACGTTGAACAGGTGCGTGTCGAGCTTGCGTTCGCGCGCCAACGGATCGACCGCGTCCGGCCCGGATACCCGATGCACGCGGTCGAGCCAGGCATAGTTGATCGTCCAGTCGGTGGCCGGCTTCCACTTCAGCGCGACGCCGTCATAGGTCTGCTCGAACTGCCGCCAGCCCACGTTGCCCACCCAGCGCTGGTTGTCCAGCAGCAACTCCTGCCGTCCCACGGTGGCGCCGAACTGGCCGCGCTGAAAATGCACCCAGGCCTGGTTCAACTCCGCGCCGCTCGGGTCGGTGATGCCCGGATACTGAGTCTGCCGATTCGCGCCGCTGTTGTAGTGATCCCCCGCACTGGCCACCCCGGCACCCTCGAGCAGGCCGCTCCATTCGTCGCTGAAGCGAGCTTGCACACCGAGCCGCAGTCGCAGCGTGTCGGCATGTGCGTTGCTGGCGAAGGCCGCGTTGTCGACCGATTCATCGCGCAGTCGCGCATTCCACAGCAATTGCAGCGGCGCCGCTTGCGACGTCCCGGCAGCACCGGCCGGCACATCGGCACATGCAGGCGCGGCGAGTACAGCGGCCATCGCCGCAAAAAGCAGACTCCTCTGGAACGTCGTCATTGCGCTACTCCCTGTTGATTGCCGTGAAGTCTCCGGCGCAGCAGGGGGCGCCATCCTGATATGCATCAGGGCGTGATGCGAAGTCCCAGCGATGTGACAACGTGCCACGCTCGCCACGGTCGGCGCCGCTGCGACGCCAGCATTCCGTGCTCACGAATTGCCTGCGGCAGCGAGTTCCATTCTGAAGTGCACCACCCAAATCCGTGGAGCGGCGGCGTACTCAGTGCGGGCCTTGGCGAGAGCATGGATGCCCGAGTTGAGGCAACGCAGGAGCCGTTGCCGGATGGTGCGCTGCTCTCCCGGGCACCGGTGTTGGCCGCGGACTCAACCGGTCGACGCCCCAAGCACGAAAGCAGTCGCCGCGAACGAAAAAAGGGCCCGCGCTTGCGGGCCCTTTCTGATTCAACACAATCGCCTGCGATGAAGACCTAGCCGAGTCGCGTGGCCTCCGACACCGTGACGACCGGCACCGCGGCCCGTTGCGCCCACAGCTTGGCGACAAAGTCCCAGGCCATCAGCAAGGCGGCGATCGCGAACACGATGTCGCCCGGCATGCGCATCCACTGCCAGAATGTGGTCGTGTTGTAGAACGCCATGCTGCGCGCATAGGCGTAGCCATGGGTGTAGACCGCTTCCAGCTGCGGCCAGCCGATGGGATAGAAGTTCAGCACGATCCACATCACCACGCCGATGTTGTAGAGCCAGAAAGCCCACACGCCGATGCGGTCGCTCCACGGCCGCTCGCCGTTGAAATAGCGCAGCACCATGTACAGCAGGCCGATCGCCAGCAGGCCGAACGCACCGAACATCGAGGTGTGCGCATGGTTGAGGGTGAGGAAGGTGCCGTGCTCGTAGTAGTTGACCAGCGGAGCATTCAACGTGCCGCCGCCGAATACGCCGGCACCGACGAAGTTCCAGAACGCTGCACCCAGGATGTACAGGTAGGCCAGCTTGTACGGAAAATCCTTCTTTGCGCGGATATGCAGCTGCTGCTCGATCGCCTCGAGTACCAGCAGCACCAGCGGCAGTACCTCGACGAAGGAGAACATGCTGCCGACGCCGACCCACAGCCCC